>NZ_JBHJWQ010000030.1:0-77698 GCF_042266885.1 Streptomyces sp. NPDC056061
ACTCTCCGGGCTTTCCTCCGGGCTTCTTCCCTTCGGTCTTGCGTTTCCGACTCTATCAGACTCTTTTCAGTGTCCGATCCCCGGCCGAAGCGGGGCCGCTTTCCAGTTCCACGCTTTCGCGTTTCCCTTTCCGGCGATTCCAACCCTACCAGATTCTTTTTCCGTCCCGTTTCCGGTTCGGAATTCAATTCCGGTCGACCGTTGGAGTGGCCTTTGCCTTTCGGCGCGTCCGCTACGTTAACCGATTTCTCGATCGACTCATAATCGAGTCGATCATCCCGAATTGCGGCATGTCGAACTCCCACCTTGAAGGTGTGAGTCGTAGGTAGTGGTTTGCCGTTTCAGGATGTTTCGTTGCGACTGGATGGACCGCGTCGACAACAGCACCTCTTCAAACGGCTCGGATCACATTAGGTCGTTCGCCCGGGTGAGTCAAGTTTCACTCGGCGGCGCGGTGCATGCGCCCGGTAGGGGCTCACCGTGGGGTCGCCGTCGATCCAGAAGCGCCAGGGGTGGGCGGCTCCGTCGCCGCCGACTCCGGTACGCGGACCGTTGCGTACCCGGTCACGGGGTGGTGGGGTGCCGTGCAGCACGGACAACGCGGCCCCGGGGTGGGAAATGACGTCGGCGCCGTTCAGTGCGCGGTCGATGTCCAGCGCTGTGGCCAGCCGGGCCGGCCCCTTGGCCAGTTCCTTGTCATGACGGGCCGCGCCCCGGCGTCCGCGGGTGAGCTCGGCCCCCACCCGGACCTCGCCCGCACGGAGCAGAACACCACTGGCCATGTCCTCCGGTCCGCACACCAGGTTGAGGCAGTGCCACACGCCGTAGGTGAAGTAGACGTACGCGTGGCCGGGAGGTCCGTACATGACCTTGTTGCGCGAGGTGCGGCCCCGGAACGCGTGCGATCCCGGATCGATCTCCCCTGCGTACGCCTCCACCTCCGTGAGCCGGACTTCGATGGGGCCGTCGGGCGTGGCGCGTACGAGGGTGCGGCCCAGGAGGTCGGGGGCCACATCCAGCACGGGGCGGTCGAAGAAGTCGCGCGTCAGCGGTGTACGTTCCAGGCCCTCGGTCATGGGGTTCGAGGGTACCGGGAACCGCTTGCTGTCCCGGCGCGTATCTAGGGGTCAGGATCAAGGAGGAGTGAACATGGGCTTCAAGCGGCTGCTCGCGAGTCTGGGTGCCGGTGGTGCTTCGGTGGAGACCGAGCTGACCGAACTCGACGTCGTACCGGGCGGGGTCGTCCAGGGCGAGGTGCGGGTCCAGGGCGGGAGCGTGGATCAGCAGATCGAGGGGCTCTCCGTGGGGCTGCAGGCCCGGGTCGAGGTCGAGGGACAGGACACGGAGACCAAGCAGGACATCGAGTTCACCAAGCTCCGTCTCGGCGGCGCGTTCGAGGTGCGGGCCGGTGCCGTGCATGTCGTGCCGTTCGGGCTCGAAATCCCCTGGGAGACGCCGATCACGGTGTTCGCCGGCCAGCATCTGCATGGCATGAACATCGGTGTGACCACGGAGTTGGAGATCGCACGGGCGGTGGACTCGGGCGATCTGGACCCGATCAACGTGCACCCGTTGCCGGCGCAGGAAGCGATTCTGAACGCCTTCGGACAGCTCGGTTTCCGGTTCCGCAGCGCGGACATGGAACGCGGTCATATCCGTGGCACGCGCCAGCGGCTTCCCTTCTACCAGGAGATCGAGTTCTACCCGCCGGAGCAGTACCGCGGACTGAACCAGGTGGAGGTGTCGTTCGTCGCGGACGATCGCGAGATGGACGTCGTCCTGGAGATGGACAAGAAGCCGGGTCTCTTCAGCGAGGGCAGCGACACGTACCGCTCCTTCGAGGTCGGGCTGAACGACTTCCACGGAACCGACTGGGCGGCGTACCTCCATCAGTGGCTCGCCGAGGTCGGCGGCCGGCGCAACTGGTTCTAGGGCCGTGACCGGCAATGTCGGCCCGCAAGGAGCGGCAGACATTGCCGGGAGCAGCACTGAGGGCTGTCCCGTCATCCGCGGTGGATCGGCGCGCGGCGTCGGATGTGGTGCATCGCAAGGCGGAGGGGCGCCCGCATACGGGACGTATACGGGCATGCCGACAACACGGCGAGGAGCCCCATCCGTCGTCGCGCGCCCGCCGGGGAGGACGGGACAGCCCTTAGGGTCGGAGCAGACCTGCTGACAGCAGGCGATCGATCAGGAGAGGTGCTGACGTGACCGAGCCGAACAGGGCGCCGCTGCCGCACGACTTCCACCCCGAGGTGCCGTCGTTCACCGTGGCGAGCGACGATCTCGCCCCCGGGGCCGTGCTGGCGGACGCGCAGGTGTTCGCGGCCGGGAACACTTCGCCGCAGTTGCGGTGGGAGGGATTCCCGGCGGGGACCAAGAGTTTTGCCGTTACCTGCTTCGATCCGGATGCCCCCACGGGCAGCGGGTTCTGGCACTGGGTGCTCTTCGACATCCCGGCGTCGGTCACGGAGCTGCCGTCCGGTGCGGGCAGTGGCACCTTCGGGGGACTGCCCGTCGGTGCCGTACACGTCCGCAACGACTACGGGTCGAAGGACTTCGGAGGCGCCGCGCCGCCGGCCGGGGAGAACCACCGCTACGTCTTCACCGTGTACGCGGTCGACACCGAGAAGCTGGGTGTCGACAGCGATGCCTCGCCCGCGGTCGTCGGATTCAATCTGCGCTTCCACACGCTGGGCCGTGCCCAGCTGATCGGTGAGTACGCGGCCCCCGCCGAGTAGCCGCCGGAACCTGACGTTCCCCTGCTGTTCGCCCTGTCCTGGTCCTGAGGAGACCGGGGCAGGGCAGTTTTTATTGCGTTGTCCCCCGCAGCCCGCACGTCCAGAGTTGATCCGGGCCTGCCAGGGGGCGGGCGGCACACGGGAGGTGGGCGAGATGCGGGACACGCTGGTGCTGAACGCGAGCTTCGAGCCGCTGTCGACGGTGACGCTGAACCGTGCGGTGGTGCTGGTACTCCAGGACAAGGCCGTCGTCGAGCAGTCGCATCCCGATCTCCGCATGCGCGGCGCCGCCGTGGACATTCCGGTGCCGAGGGTGATCAGGCTCTGCCGCTACGTACGGGTGCCGTTCCGAAGACAGGCCCCGTGGTCCAGAAGGGGGGTGCTGGTGCGGGACCAGCACCGGTGCGCGTACTGCGGGCGGCGGGCGAGCACCGTCGACCACGTGGTGCCGCGCGCCCAGGGCGGCCAGGACACCTGGCTCAACACGGTCGCCTCCTGCGCGGAGGACAACCACCGCAAGGCGGCCCGGACGCCGGAACAGGCGGAGATGCCGCTGCTGCGGCAACCGTTCGTGCCGTCCCCGGCGGAGGCGATGCTGCTGGCGATGGGGGCCGGTGAGCGGTCGGCGCTCCCCGAGTGGCTGGATCGCACCGCGGCGTAGCCCGCCCAAGCGTTTCGTCGGACCGGAGGCCCCTCTCCCCGCGGAGACGGGCCTCCGGTCGTCAGCGGAGCAACAGTTGGACGATGGCGACCGTGCCGACCGCGACGATGAGCGCACGCAGCACGGCGGGGCTGAGGCGGCGGCCGACCCTGGCGCCGATCTGGCCGCCCAGTGCCGAGCCGACCGCGATCAGCACGACGGCCGTCCAGTTGAAGTCCGCGACGAAGAGGAAGAAGAGCGCGGCGATGCTGTTGACCACCGCGGCCAGGACGTTCTTGACTGCGTTGAGCCGCTGCATGGTGTCGTCGAGCAGCATGCCCATCAGGGAGAGGTAGATGATCCCCTGAGCGGCGGTGAAGTAGCCGCCGTAGACGCTGGCGAGCATCAGCCCCACGAAGAGGAGCGGGCCGCCGTCGGCGCGGGCGGGCCGGCCGTCGCGGTCGCGCCGCCGCTGGACGGCGTGGCTGATGCGTGGCTGCAGGATGACCAGGACGAGGGCCAGGGTCACCAGGATCGGGACGATCGTCTCGAAGGCCGTGGACGGCAGGGCCAGCAGCAGGGTGGCCCCGGTGAGACCGCCGATCAGAGCGCCGACGGCGAGCTTGAGGACCCGGCGGCCCTGCCCCGCGAGTTCCGCGCGGTACCCGATGGCGCCGCTGATCGATCCGGGGATCAGACCGAGCGCGTTGGAGACGGTGGCGGTGACCGGGGGCAGGCCGGTGGCGAGCAGTACGGGGAAGGTGATCAGCGTTCCGGAGCCGACGATCGTGTTGATCGTTCCGGCGCTGATGCCCGCCGTGAAGACGGCGAGCATCTCCCAGATGGTCATGGCGACTCCCCCGTGCATGGTCGATGCGTGGTGCACTGATCATGCACGAGGGCATGTACGCATCATTCGACCGGGGGCTGCTCCCTGCGCTCCTTGCCGGTGTCGAAACCGGGGGCGCCGTTGCCGAGGTTGCCGAAGGCGCCGCTGAGGCCCTTGAGGGCGTCCCCGATCTCGCTGGGCACGATCCAGAGCTTGTTGGCATCGCCCTCGGCGATCTTCGGGAGCATCTGGAGGTACTGGTACGAGAGGAGCTTCTGGTCCGGGTCACCGGCGTGGATGGACTCGAAGACCGTACGGATGGCCTGGGCCTCGCCCTCCGCGCGCAACGCCGACGCCTTGGCCTCACCTTCGGCGCGCAGGATCGCGGACTGCTTCTCGCCCTCGGCGGTGAGGATGGCGGACTGCCTGGTTCCTTCGGCCTGGAGGATCGCGGCGCGCTTGTCCCGGTCGGCGCGCATCTGCTTCTCCATCGAGTCCTGGATGGAGGTGGGCGGTTCGATCGCCTTGAGCTCGACGCGGTTGACGCGGATGCCCCACTTGCCGGTCGCCTCGTCGAGGACTCCGCGCAGGGCGGCGTTGATCTCCTCGCGGGAGGTCAGCGTCCGCTCCAGGTCCATGCCACCGATGATGTTGCGAAGGGTGGTGACGGTGAGCTGCTCGATCGCCTGGATGTAGCTGGCGACCTCGTACGTCGCGGCCCGGGCGTCGGTCACCTGGTAGTAGATGACCGTGTCGATGTTCACCACCAGGTTGTCCTGGGTGATCACCGGCTGGGGCGGGAACGGGACGACCTGTTCACGCAGGTCGATGCGGTTCCTGATGGTGTCGATGAACGGAACCACGATGTTCAGGCCCGCGTTGAGCGTGCGGGTGTAACGGCCGAAGCGCTCCACGATGGCGGCGCTGGCCTGCGGGATGACCTGGATCGTCTTGATCAGGGCGATGAAGACGAGCACCACCAGAATGATCAGGACGATGATGATCGGTTGCATCGTGTTCCCTCATTGCCCTTCGGTTGCCTACGGATCGTGGTGATCGAGGTCGGGATCGCGGGTGTGTGAGTGGATGCGGAGCCCGATCTCATGATGATCGACTTCGAGTCTGACAGAACGTGCGCTGTGGTGTGGGCAGTTCGGTCACATGACGACCGCCGTGGCTCCGTCGATGTCGACGACGTCGACCTGTTGGCCCGGGTCGAAACTCTGGTCCCCGTCGAGTGCGCGGGCCGACCAGATCTCCCCGGCGAGCTTGATCC
The DNA here is from genome assembly GCF_042266885.1 of Streptomyces sp. NPDC056061. Lineage (NCBI taxonomy): Bacteria > Bacillati > Actinomycetota > Actinomycetes > Kitasatosporales > Streptomycetaceae > Streptomyces > Streptomyces sp. NPDC056061. The sequence continues at coordinate 5,487 of NZ_JBHJWQ010000030.1, forward strand.
GGCCGCCATTGCTGTCGACCCGTTCCAGGACGACGGCCTGACGGCCCTTCAGTCCATCGATGCCGGTGGCCAGTTGGGGCCGGTCGGCACGGTGCCTGGTGGCGATCGGGCGGACCACGGCGATCAGCGCCACGGAGATCACGACGAAGACCAGCACCTGGGCCACGAGCCCGCCGCCGAGCGCCGCGACGACCGCGGCGGCGATCGCTCCGACGGCGAACATGCCGAATTCGGGCATCGCGGTCAGGACGAGCGGGATGCCCAGTCCCGCCGCACCGATCAGCCACCACACCCACGCGTCGATGTCCACGTGGTCATGGTAGGACCGTGACCGCCCTCACGGACAGTCCGCAAGCGGACAGCCGTCGTGCACACCTCGCGGCCGGGTCGGCTGGTGCGGTCGGATCGGCTGGTGCGAGGACACGGCCCGGCCCCGGTTCCGGACCGTGTCCTCGCACCGGCTCCGCCCGGCCGGAGACCGGGCCGTGCCGCGTCCGGTGCGTGCGATCGCACGGCGGAGGAGCGTCCTTCGTACCGGATGCCGGAGGAGCCTTCTCGTACCGCGTGCACGAGGACGGCTCCGACGACGCGGCGGGCCATGGGGACTCGCCTGTTCGAGCGAGGCCGGGAGCGTGGGGAGGCGGACGGCGTGGGGAAACTGCCGACGTCGGACGCCCGCCGGGGATTGCGGGACGGCCCTCAGGCGAGCGGGAGTCCGTGGGCCGTGTAGCGGTCGCCGGTGCGCTCGACGACGAGCGGCAGGCCGAAGCAGAGGGAGAGGTTGCGGGAGCTGAGCTCGGTCTCCATGGGGCCCGCGGCCAGCAGCTTGCCCTGGCGGATCATCAGGACGTGGGTGAAGCCGGGCGGGATCTCCTCGACATGGTGGGTGACCATGATCATGGAGGGGGCGTAGGGGTCGCGGGCCAGCCGGCCGAGGCGACGGACCAGATCCTCGCGGCCCCCGAGGTCGAGTCCGGCGGCGGGCTCGTCGAGGAGCAGCAGTTCGGGGTCGGTCATCATGGCGCGGGCGATCAGCGTCCGCTTGCGTTCGCCCTCCGACAGGGTGCCGAACCTGCGGTCGAGGTACTCGTTCATGCCGAGGCGGTCGAGGAAGGCACGGGCGCGCTCCTCGTCGACGGCCTCGTAGTTCTCGTGCCAGGTGGCGGTCATGCCGTAGGCGGCGGTGAGCACGGTCTGCAGAACGGTCTGACGCCTGGGCAGCTTCTCGGCCATGGCGACGCCCGCCATACCGATGCGCGGGCGGAGTTCGAAGACGTCGGTGCCGACACCGCCGAGTTGCTCGCCGAGGACTCTGACGGTGCCGGTGCTCGGGAAGAGGTAGCTGGACGCGATGTTGAGGAGGGTGGTCTTGCCCGCGCCGTTCGGGCCGAGGATGACCCAGCGCTCCCCCTCCTTGACCTGCCAGGAGATGTCGTCCACCAGGGCGCGTCCGTCGCGGACCACGGATACGTCCACCAGCTCCAGTACATCGCTCATGGCGCGTTGTCTCCCCATGCAGTGTCGAGATCGTCGCGTGCCTGTGGGCACAGCTCCCAGGAAAATCTACGCCACCACGGGTGTGTGCCCGGCGCTGGGCCCGAATGCCGACGGGCCGGCGGCCGGTTCCCTAGGCTGTCCCCATGCTTTCGGAACCACGCTCAGGGCTGCTGGCCGCTTGGGGAAACGCGCTTCTCGCGGGACTGGTGTCCCCGGACGACGCCGTACTCGCCATTGTCGGGGAGGACTCGGTGCACCGGGTGGCGGGGCTGCCGGGCGAAGCGGGGCCGGTGGGGCTCACGCTGGCGCTCGGGCGGCTGCGGGGGTTGGGCGTGACCGGATTCCGGGTCGCGTTGCCGGCTTCCGGGCATCCGCTGGGGCTGAGCGGTCCGCCGGAGTTCAACGCGCGGGCCCTGGAGGCCGAGGAGGCGGTGGTGGCCTTCGGTGCGCCGTACGGGCTGGTTCCCGAGGTGACCGAGCGGGGGCCGGCCGGGGATCTGCACGTCGAGGTGGAGTGGCACTGTCTTCCGGTACGGGAGGCTCCGCCCGCCGACGTGCCGTCGCTGGGCGAGGCCGAACGGGAACTCGCGGAGGCGATGCGGGACGCCACGGCGGTGCTCTCGCGGCTGGACGTGGCCGGTTCCGGTCCGGTGGCGGAGGCGGCGGTGGATGCGTACCGGGCACGGACGGAACGGGGCCGCGAGGTGCTGGCCCCCGGGTATCCGCCGCGGGCGGTCCGGGTGCTGGAGCTGGCGCAGCGGGTCGGGCTGCTGATCTCGGTGGCGCACGGGAACGGGCACGGCGGGGCGGTGAGCGCGTCGGAGATCGCGGCACGGGCGGAGGCGCTGCGGCCGGTGGAACGGGTGGCCCGGCGGGCGCAGGTCGCCGCGTACAACGCGTATGTGGAGGAGCGCGAGCGGGAGCGGTAGGGGTGGCACGGCCGGAACCTGCGGGGTCCGGCCGCAGCCGTGGTGGTGCTCGACGCGGGGACCCGCCAGGGCCGCACGGCGTCGGCCTCGGCCGACGGCTCCGGCGAATCCCGCGGCTCCGGCGGTTCCGGGCGCTTCCGCAGCTCCGGCGGTTCCCGCGGGGTTGCCATCGGCGATCACGGTGCCGACGGCGGCGGCTCCCTTCGGGTTCTTCGCCGCGGCGCCCTTCCGATGTGGCTGCGGCGAGCCACATCGGCACCGCCGGGGAACCGCCCCGGGGTGGGCCGGTCAGCCGGCCGCCCCGTGCCGTACGGCCCACAGGGCGGCCTGGGTCCGGTCCGAGAGGTCCAGCTTCATCAATATGTTCGACACGTGCGTCTTGACCGTCTTCTCGGAGAGGACGAGGGCCCGCGCGATCTCGCGGTTGGAGCGGCCGTCGGCGATCAGGCCCAGCACCTCCCGTTCCCGTTCGGTGAGGGTGCTTCCCCGGCCCGTGCCGCCGCTCGTGTCGTCCTGGGCGAGCAGTGCTCCCGCCACCTCCGGCTGGAGCAGCACGTGGCCCGCGTGCACCGAGCGGATGGCCCCGGCCAGGGCGTCCGGGTCGACGTCCTTGTACACGTAGCCGGAGGCGCCGGCCCGTAGCGCGGGCACCACGGTGCGCTGCTCGGTGAAGCTGGTGACGATGAGGACCCTGGCCGGGTTCTCCAGCTCGCGGAGCCTGCGCAGGGCCTCGATCCCGTCGGTGCCGGGCATCTTGATGTCCATCAGGACGACATCGGGGCGGAGCTCCTCGGTCCTGGCGACCCCCTCGGCGCCGTCGGATGCCTCACCGACCACTTCTATGTCGTCCTGGACCTCCAGGAACGTGCGCAGACCCCGGCGGACCACCTGGTGGTCGTCGACCAGCAACACCCTGATGTTCTTGTCAGCCACCGGGCACCTCCATCTCGATCGTGGTGCCCCTGCCGGGCGCCGAATCAACGGTGAGTCGTCCGCCGACCCCGCTCGCGCGGTCCCGCATCGACACCAGGCCGAGGTGGCGGCCCGCCTCCCGGGTCGCCACGGGTTCGAAGCCGCAGCCGTCGTCCGCGATGCGCAGCAGCGCGCCGCTGCCGTGCCGGGTCAGCGTCACGTCGACGTGTTCGGCACCGGAGTGGCGCAGCGCGTTGTGCAGGGACTCCTGGGAGACCCGGAGCAGCGCTTCCTCCTGGGCTGCGGGAAGCGCGCGGATGCCCTGGCTCTCGAAGGTGACCCGGGCCGTGTGGGCGCGGTCCAGGACCTGAATCTGGGTGCGCAGCGTGGCGACGAGGCCGTCCTCGTCGAGTGCGGCCGGGCGGAGTTCGACGACGGCGGCGCGCAGTTCGTCCACGGCTTCCGCGGCGAGCGCGGCGACCTGGTGGAGCTCGCCCTTGGCACGGACCGGATCGCGGTCGATCAGGGTGGTGGCGGCCTGGGCCGTCAGCCGCAGCGAGAACAGCTTCTGGCTCACCGCGTCGTGCAGCTCGTGGGCGAGCCTGGAGCGCTCCTCGGCGATGGTCAGCTCCCGGCTGCGTTCGTAGAGCCGGGCGTTGGTGAGGGCGATCGCCGCGTGCTGGGCGAGGATCGACAGCAGTTCCTCGTCCTGGGCGGTGAAGCCGCAGCTGCCCTCGGGCTTCGAGCAGCGTTTGTTGGCGAGGAAGAGCGCGCCGATGATCTCGGCGCCGTCCCGGATGGGCAGGCCGAGGAAGTCGGACATGTCGGGGTGGGCGGCGGGCCAGCCCCCGAAGCGGGGGTCCTTGCGGACATCGGCGAGACGTTCGTGCTTCGCCTCGTGCAGCATCGCGGCGAGGATGCCGTGCTGCCGGGGCAGCGGGCCGATGGCCTTCCACTGCTCGTCGCTGACGCCGTCGACGACGAACTGGGCGAAGCCGCCGTGGTCGTCGGGGACGCCCAGAGCGGCGTACTCGGCGTCCAGCAGTTCGCGCGCGGAGGCGACGATCGTCTTCAGGACGTCGCGCACTTCGAGATGCCTGCTCATGGCGAGCAGTGCGGCACTCACCGCTGCGAGGCCCGACGGGGGGCGATGGCTCATGGCCTCACCGTACAAGTGGGGCACGGTCGCCGTATCCGCCCGTGGACGGCTGTGGCCCGGGACTCCGGGACTAGGTCGCACCGCCGTCCGCCGTCCGGTTCCCGGGCGGCGGACTCTCGGGCGGGTGCGGGGCGGTCTCGGTGGGGGATCGTCGCGGGGCCGGGTCGCACATCGCCTCACACTCCGAGTTGCTTGAGCAACGATTCGTGAGTTCGTGGTCCGGTCGGTGTGAGGCCGGGCATAGGACGCACATCACTTACGAAGTCCGCTAGTGGGCACATAAGTGCCAGATCAGTGGGCATAAGCGCGGATCGCCACGGCCGGGCGGGGCCGGGTGCCACTACCCGGGGTCGTACGTCACACCTTTGCCACCCGATTTTGCCGTCGCTAAGAATTGCTCTCGTCCCCGACGGAGATGCGAACCCGCTCCCGTCTTCGTCCTCCGTGAGGACCCCCGCGATTCGAAGAGGTATGCCTGCATGTCCGTGTCCAGCATCCCCGGCCGTCGTAGTCGTCTGAACAAGAACCAGAAGCTCTCGATCGCGGGTATCGCCGCCGTCGCCGCCGCTTCCCTCTCGCTCTCGCTCGTCCCCGCCAACGCGGAGTCCAAGTCCGGGGCCGAGGCCGACGCCACCGTGTCCGCCGCCCCCGTGGCGTTCACGTCGACCGTCGGCACGCCGCAGGCCAAGGCACTGCAGGCCAGCTTCATCGAGAAGCACTCCACTGCCGAGAAGCTGGTGAAGGCCGCCGACCTGGCCCGGGCCAAGCAGGCCGCCGCGAAGACGAAGGCCGACGAGGCCAAGAAGGCCCGGAGCGAGGCCGTCGCCGAGCGGAACACCCAGACGCGGGCCGCCAGCCGCTCCGAGACCCGCGCCCCGGTCTACGCGAACAACCTGAACGGCTGGATCCGGCAGTCCCTGGACATCATGAAGTCGCGCGGCATCCCCGGCTCGTACGACGGTCTGCACCGCAACATTCTGCGGGAGTCCTCCGGCAACCCGAGCGCGGTCAACGGCTGGGACATCAACGCCAAGAACGGCACCCCGTCCCGCGGGCTGCTCCAGGTCATCCAGCCGACGTTCAACGCGTACCACGTCCCTGGCACCTCGTGGAACATCCACGACCCGGTCGCCAACATCACGGCCGCGGCCAACTACGCGGCCGACCGCTACGGCTCGATCGACAACGTCAACAGCGCCTACTGACCGGATCCGGACGTTTCCGGACCTCATGCGCGACGCCGGAGGGCGGCGCCCCGAATCGGGGCGCCGCCCTCCGGCGTCGCATACGGCGCGGTCGTTACTTGCGCATGACCTCCGGCTCGTGGCGGCGCAGCAGTCGCGCGACGGCGAAGCCGCAGATGATGCCGAGGACCAGCAGCACCGAGATGTCGATTCCCCACTGGGCCGCCGAGTGCTCCCAGAGCGGGTCCAGATCGGTCGGGTTCTTCGGGTCCCACGGCGCCATCAGGTGCGAGAGGTCGAGCGTCGTGGCCGCGCCGGCGATGGCCCAGCGGGACGGCATCAGCCAGGCGAACTGCTCCAGGCCCGGCGACCCGTACACCTGGAAGAGGATGCCGGTGAAGACGACCTGGACGATCGCGAACATGACCAGCAGCGGCATGGTCTTCTCGGAGGTCTTCACCAGCGAGGAGATGACCAGGCCGAACATCATCGAGGTGAAGCCGAGCACGATGATCGTCACGCAGATCTCGACGGCGGGCGGCATGAGGAGGCCCTCGTCCGGCAGCTTGCGGGTGGCGAAGCCGATGCCGCAGATGATGACGCCCTGGAGGGCGGTGATCGCACCGAGAACGATCACCTTGGACATCAGATAGGCCGAGCGGGACAGGCCGGTGGCCCGTTCCCGTTCGTAGATGACGCGCTCCTTGATCAATTCTCGTACGGAGTTGGCCGCGCCCGAGAAGCACATGCCGACCGCGAGGATCAGCATGATCGTTCCGGCGGCGCTGTTGAACCGGGACGGCGGCTCCGGCGGGGCGAGGCCGAACTTGGCCGGGATGACCACGCTGACGACGCCGAGCACGGCGGGCAGGATCACCATCAGGCCCATGAAGCCCTTGTCGGACGCGATCACCGAGAGGTAGCGGCGGATCAGGGTCCACAGCTGCGCCGACCAGCTCTGCGGCTTCGGCGGGCGTATCTGCTGCGGGGACGACATGTGGACCGGCTGGGCGGCGACGGCGTCGATGTCCGCGGCGTACATCTGGTAGTGCTGCGATCCGCGCCAGCGGCCGGCCCAGTCGTAGTCCCGGTAGTTCTCGAACGCGGAGAAGACGTCGGCCCAGGTGGTGTAGCCGAAGAAGTTGAGCGCCTCCTCCGGCGGCCCGAAGTAGGCGACGGCACCGCCCGGCGCCATGACCAGCAGCTTGTCGCAGAGGGCCAGCTCGGCCACGGAGTGCGTGACGACGAGGACCGTGCGGCCGTCGTCGGCGAGTCCGCGCAGCAGCTGCATGACATCGCGGTCCATGCCCGGGTCGAGGCCGGAGGTCGGCTCGTCCAGGAATATCAGCGAGGGCTTGGTGAGCAGCTCCAGCGCGACGGAGACGCGCTTGCGCTGGCCGCCGGAGAGCGAGGTGACCTTCTTGTCCTTGTGGATGTCGAGCTTGAGCTCGGCGAGGACCTCGTGGATACGGGCTTCGCGCTCGGCCTCGGTGGTGTCCGCGGGGAAGCGGAGCTTGGCCGCGTACTTGAGGGCCTTGGTGACGGTAAGTTCCTTGTGCAGGATGTCGTCCTGCGGGACCAGACCGATGCGCTGGCGCAGCTCGGCGAACTGCTTGTACAGGTTCCGGTTGTCGTAGAGGACGTCGCCCTGGTTGGCGGGCCGGTATCCGGTGAGCGCCTTGAGCAGGGTGGACTTGCCGGAGCCGGAGGGGCCGATGACCGCGACGAGCGACTTCTCCGGGACGCCGAAGGAGACGTCCTTGAGGATCTGCTTCCCGCCGTCGACCGTCACCGTGAGGTGGCGGGCGGAGAACGAGACCTCACCGGTGTCGACGAACTCCTCTAGCCGGTCGCCGACCAGCCGGAACGTCGAGTGACCGACGCCGACGATGTCGCTCGGCCCGATGAACGCGGAACCGGACTTGGCGAGCGGCTGACCGTTGACATAGGTGCCGTTGTGGGACCCGAGATCGCGGATCTCGAAGCGGCCGTCGGGCGTCGCGTGGAACTCGGCGTGGTGACGCGAGACCTGGAGGTCGGAGACGACGAGTTCGTTCTCCAGCGCACGACCGATGCGCATGACACGGCCGAGAGCGAACTGGTGGAACGTGGTCGGGCTGCGGTCGCCGTACGCCGACGGCGCCCCCGCGACACCGCCGGCCCCGCCCGCACCGGGGGTGTTCCCCATGCCCTGCTGGTGCGGGACCTGGGGCTGCTGCGGCTGCACGGGCTGCTGCGACGGCTGCCCGCCCTGCGCAGGCTGTTGCCAGCCCTGCTGCGGCTGCTGCGCGGCCGACTGCTGGTCCGGCCAGCCCTGCTGCGGTTGCTGCGCGGGGGGCTGCTGCGCACCCGCGCCCTGCGCGCCGTACGCATCGGCGCCCGCCGCGACGCCGAGGCTCAGCCGCGGTCCGTCCGTGGCGTTGCCCAGGTGCACGGCGGTGCCCGGCCCGATTTCCAGCTGCTGGATCCGTCGGCCCTGTACATAGGTGCCGTTCGTGCTGCCGTGGTCCTCGATGATCCAACCGCGGCCCCCCCAGCTGATCGTGGCGTGCCGCCACGACACCCTGGCGTCGTCGATCGTCAGGTCTCCCTGCGGATCGCGCCCCAGGGTGTACGACCTGGACGGATCGAGCGTCCAGGTTCTGCCATTCAATTCCAGTACGAGTTCCGGCACTCCGCGCCCCACATTGTCGTCCCCCGAGTGACCCCCGTCGCGGGGGGTCTAGGGATGCTGAACATCGTGGGGAACTATTCCAGGAGCAGTCCCGGATACGAAAGTCGGGCGGACCGCAGCCCTCGCCCGGTCCGGGGCGTCGCACCGCCGGACCGGAGGAACCGGGACGAAGGATCACGGAACGCATGTGTCCGCATACGGTCCGTCGCCACGCGCGCGACGGCCGTGACGGGCGGGACGCGACGTTCCGTCCGGTCCTCGGGACGGACCTCCGGCGCCGCGCGACGGACCGATACGGTGGAAGCACCATGAGCGCATCTCAGCCACCTCAGTCCTCCCTGTCTTCTGAGCCCTCTGAGTCTCATCGGGGCATCGACACACCCACCCTTCTCGTGAAGATCTTCGGGAAGGACCGGCCCGGAATCACCGCCGGGCTCTTCGACACCCTCGCCGCCTACTCGGTCGACGTCGTCGACATCGAGCAGGTCGTCACCCGCGGACGCATCGTCCTGTGCGCGCTGATCACCGCCCCCACCGCGGGCGGCACCACCGAGGGCGACCTGCGGGCCACCGTGCACAGCTGGGCGGAATCGCTGAAGCTCCAGGCCGAGATCATCTCCGGCACGGGTGACAACCGTCCGCGCGGCTGCGGCCGCTCCCACGTGACGGTGCTGGGACACCCGCTGACCGCGGAGTCGACCGCCGCCATAGCGGCCACGATCACCTCGACCGGCGGCAACATCGACCGGATCTTCCGTCTCGCGAAATACCCGGTCACGGCCGTCGAGTTCGCGGTCTCCGGTACCGGCACCGAGGAACTGCGGACGGCACTGGCGACGGAGTCCGCCGGAATCGGCGTCGATGTCGCCGTGGTGTCGGCCGGGCTGAGCCGCCGGGCGCAGCGGCTGGTCGTCATGGATGTCGACTCGACGCTGATCCAGGACGAGGTCATCGAGTTGTTCGCCGCCCACGCGGGCTGCGAGGACAGGGTCGCCGAGGTGACCGAGCGGGCGATGCGCGGCGAGCTCGACTTCGAGCAGTCGCTGCACGCGCGGGTCGCGCTGTTGGCGGGGCTCGACGCGTCGGTGGTCGACAAGGTGCGTGCCGAGGTGCGGCTGACGCCGGGGGCCCGCACGCTGATCCGCACGCTGAAACGTCTCGGCTACCAGGTGGGGGTGGTCTCGGGCGGGTTCACCCAGGTCACCGACGATCTGAAGGAACGGCTCGGGCTCGACTTCGCCTCCGCCAACACGCTGGAGGTGGTCGACGGGAAGCTCACCGGGCGGGTCGTCGGCGACATCGTCGACCGGGCCGGCAAGGCCCGTCTGCTGCGGAGCTTCGCCGCGCAGGCCGGGGTGCCGCTGGCGCAGACCGTCGCGATCGGTGACGGTGCCAACGACCTCGACATGCTGAACACCGCCGGTCTCGGGGTGGCCTTCAACGCAAAGCCGGTGGTCCGCGAGGCCGTCCACACAGCGGTGAACGTGCCGTTCCTGGACACCGTGCTGTATCTGCTCGGCATCACTCGCGAGGAGGTCGAGGCCGCCGACGGCGTCGACGGCTGAGGTGCCGCGGACGGCCTCGACTGCTCACGCGCTGCCCCCGACGGCTCGCGCCCGCCGCACGACGGCGGGTCAGTCGTTGGGGGTCCAGTACTCGACAAGCTTGCCCACGCCGTGCTCGGCGCTCTTCCAGGAGCCGGAGAACTCGACGACGGCGAAGGAGGCGGTCGGGAAGCCGCCCCGGTTCATCCGGGCGAGGGTGTCGCCCTCGGCGGATCCCGCGAGGGCGTCCGCGAGGGCGTGCATGCCCGGGTTGTGGCCGACGACGAGAAGGTCGCGCACATCGTCGGGGGTCTCGTCGATCAGTGCGATCAGTTCGCCGAGGGATGCCTCGTACAGCCTCTCCTCGTACACCGTCCGGGGGCGCTGCGGCATCTCGTGCACCGCGAGCTTCCACGTCTCGCGCGTCCTGACGGCGGTGGAACAGAGGGTGAGGTCGGGGACGATCCCGGAGTCGACGAGTTTGCGGCCCGCGACGGGGGCGTCCCTGCGGCCGCGTTCCGCGAGCGGCCGCTCGTGGTCGGAATCCTGCGACCATTCCGCCTTTGCGTGCCTGAGAAGGACGATCCTGCGAGGTGTGTCGACGCTCATGCACCTCAGCTTCGCACGAAACCCGCCGCCGGGCGCAGGGGGTTTGCGGGCTCGTGCACCGGACACGGCGGGCGTCAGCCGGTCAGCAGCTCGACGACGCGGGCGAACAACCGGCCGACCGCGGGATCGGCCGTCGCCGCATGCGCCTCACCGGGACTCACGACCAACAGCAGGAGCACGGCGAACATGATCGAGGGCAGCGCAATGGCCCACCACGGCAGTCGCACCTCGACTCCGTCCGTGGCCTGGTACGTGGACCGGGGCCGTGCAGGGGCCGGCATGTCCGCCTCCGTGAGGGGTCGGTGCGTGGGTTCTGACACCTACGAACCTACGGACGCCGGGGCGCCCGTCCCATCCGGTGATCCACCCACTTCCCCCTGACCCCGCCCCCCTAGGGGATGGTGGCGCCGGCCCCACCATCCCGCCCGGAGAGGACGGGTGGGCGGGCAACCGCTCGCGGGCGGAGCGCGGGATCCGGGCTGCCCCGGACCGGCTCAGGGCGAGGCGATCGAGGCGATCACCGCCACCACCACGCTGACGAGGAGCATTGCGCCCAGCACCAGGAGGAGCTTCTTCTGACCGTTCTGGGGATTCGGGTCGAGCACAGGAGACATGGGCTCAGTCTCGCATCTCAGCACTCGTCCTCGATCGTCCGGTCCCGCCCGGCCAGGAAACCTGCCGCCATCTGCGGCACCATGAGGCCGGCCATCAGCGCGATCGGCAGGCCCCAGCCGCCGCTGTGCTGGTAGAGGACGCCGACGAGCAGCGGACCCGGGATCGAGATGAGATAGCCGGTGGACTGCGCGAACGCGGAGAGCCGGACCACTCCGGCGCCGCTGCGCGACCGCATGCCGATCATGGTCAGGGCGAGCGGGAAGGAGCAGTTCGAGATGCCGAGGAGCAGCGCCCAGGCCCAGGCGCCCCCGGCCGGCGCGAGGTAGAGGCCCGCGTAGCCGATGAGGCCGCAGCTGCCGAGGAAGAGGACGATCGCGCCCTGGTTCCTCATCCGGGAGGCGACTCCCGGTATGACGAAGGCGAGCGGCACACCCATGGCCATGGTGACGGCGAGCAGCACCCCGGCGGTGCCGGCCGAGACTCCCGCGTCGCGGAAGATCTGCGGCATCCATCCCATGGTGATGTAGGCGGCGGTGGCCTGGAGGCCGAAGAAGCAGGCGAGGGCCCAGGCGGTACGGCTGCGGGTGATCCTGAGGCCCGGGGTGTCGCGGTGCGGGACGACGGCCTGCCCCGGGGCGCCGTTCCCGTCCCGTACGGAGGGGATCCAGGGCAGGATCGCGGCGGCGGCGAGCACGGCCCAGACGCCGAGACCCATCCGCCAGCTGCCCCCCAGTGCGTCGGTCACGGGTACGGTCACCGCGGCGGCGAGCGACGTGCCGAGGGCCAGGGCCATCGAGTAGAGCCCGGTCATGGTGCCGACGCGGTCCGGGAACCAGCGCTTGACGATCACCGGCATCAGGACGTTGCTGACCGCGATGCCCATGAGGGCGAGGGCGCTCGCGGCGAGGAACCCGGCCGTACCGCCGACCAGCGGCCGGATCACCAGGCCGCCGGTGATGGCGATCATGCCGACGCAGACGACGGCGGTCGGGCCGAAGCGGCGGGCGAGGCGGGGCGCCGTGATGCCGAAGACCGCGAAGCAGAGCGGCGGCACGGACGTGAGGACTCCTGCGACGCTGCCGCTCATGTGCAGACCGTCCCGGACCTCCTCCAGGAGGGCGCCGAGGCTGGTGATGGCGGGACGGAGGTTGAGCGCGGTGAGGACGAGTCCGACGACGACCAGCCGGAGCAGCCAGGGGGAGGGCGCGACGGCCGGGTCGGGGAGCGGGGCCGGATCGGCCGGGGACGCCGGGGACGCCGGGGGCGCGGTCGGGGCGTCCGTCGCAGCGACGGGGCTCAGGGTCCGGGTTCGGGTCCGGTTCTGCGGGCGGGTCTCGTCGTCGGGCATGAGGACATCATAGAATCATGGGATGATTGATTGTCCAATCGTCTGAGAACGGTCCGGAAACGGCCGGGGCCCGGGAATTCACCACTGTTTCCGGAACGTCTCGCGCCGTGCGTGCGCCCCGTACGCCCCCTCGCCCCGCGCGTCTCACGTGCACGGGGTGGCGGGCGGAGGAACGGCGCCCGTCGCGCACACGTTCCCAGCAGACCGCACCACCCAGCGAGAATCCCCTCCCCCGACCCGAGCAAGGAGCACCATGGCGCTGACGTCTCCGCGGCGTTCGGCACTCGCCGACCAGGTGATTGCCCAGCTGAGGAATCAGATCACTTCGGGCGAGTGGCCCGTGGGTTCGCGCATTCCCACCGAGCCCGAGCTCGTGGAACAACTGGGCGTGGCCCGCAACACGGTCCGCGAGGCCGTACGCGCGCTCGCGCACAACGGCCTGCTGGACATCCGGCAGGGCTCGGGCACCTATGTGGTCGCCACCAGCGAACTGGCCGGGGTCATGCACCGCCGGTTCGCCGCCGCCGATCCGCGGCACATCGCCGAGTTGCGTTCCACCCTGGAGTCGTCCGCCGCGCGCCTGGCGGCGGCCAGGCGCACCGAACGGGACATGAAGCAACTGGACGCGCTCGTGGCGCGCCGGGAGGAGACCTGGGCCGCGGGGGACGCCGAGGCGTTCGTGGCGGCGGACGCGACGCTGCACCTGGCCGTGGTCGCGGCCGCGCACAACGACGTACTGACCGGCCTCTACGCCGATCTGGGCGACCTGCTGCGCGACTACCTCAGGGGCGACGTGGGCCAGGAGCTCCGGCCGGAGGACCACATGGACCACGGCCGGCTGATCGAGGCGATCCGGTCGGGGGACGCCGAGACGGCGGCGGCCGAGGCCGCGAGCCACACGCTGGGCTGTCTCATGGACCGGGTGTGACGACCCGGGGAGCAGGAGGGAGCGGGGACGGCACGGCGCCGAGGGCGTGCGGTGGCACCGGGCCCATCGTCGCCGGGGCGCGCATCGGGGTACGCCTCGGGGATCGGAGACGTCTCAGACGTCGTCGAGACCCCGGTGCGTGACCCACACGGACCCGACCTCCGTCCAGCAGCGGTCGTCGATCCGGACGGTCCGTCCGGGGCCGACGTCGACGGCTGCGGCGTCCGCGTCCACGTCCACCAGCGCCGGCATTCGGTGTGCAGCTGGACGCGGTCGGTGGAGGGGTAGGGGTTGTGGCAGTGGACGACGACGCGCGAGCCCAGGACCGACGTACGGCACTCCGCCCCGGCGGGCTCCGGAGCGGGGGCGACCGGGACGGCCGCCCCGGTCCCCGCCCGCCCGGCCAGGGACACCCCGGCGGATATGCCCGCGGGGGGGGGCGACGAGTCCGGCGACGATCAGGGCGAGGGCCGTCGCGGCCCGGGGCGGATACGTGGGGAGCGCACGGCGACCTCCTTCCCGCGGCCCGGCCGGAAGCCCGGTTCCTCCACATTCTGCGGTGGATCGCCCGCCTTCTCGACCCGGGGGCGCGGACCCGTCGTCCCGCCCGGGAACCCGATGTCTCCTCGCCCGGTGACGCGCCGTCCGCCCGGTCGGGGAGGCCGGAGCCTTCCCGGACCGAGCGGCCGGTGCCGACACGCGACGGCCGCGCATCGCCTGTTCGGAGGCGATACGCGGCCGTCTCGCAGCCCGTTTCGTACGGGTCCCGTCCGGGAGTGCCGTGCGGGGCGACCCGCAGGCGGTTTCGTACGGGGGTCAGGCGCCCATCATGTGCACGCCGCCGTCGACGTGGATGATCTCGCCCGTCGTCTTCGGGAAGAAGTCGGAGAGCAGGGCGACGATGCCGCGGCCGGCCGGCTCCGGGTCCGCCATGTCCCAGGCCAGCGGGGAGCGGGTGTCCCACACCTTCGCCAGATCGGTGAAGCCCGGGATGGACTTCGCCGCCATGGAGCCGAGCGGCCCCGCCGAGACCAGGTTGCAGCGGATGTCGTCCTTGCCCAGGTCGCGGGCGAGGTAGCGGGAGGTGGCCTCCAGCGCCGCCTTGGCCGGACCCATCCAGTCGTACTGCGGCCAGGCGAACTGCGCGTCGAAGGTGAGGCCGACGATCGAGCCGCCCTCGCTCATCAGCGGCTTGCAGGCCATGGCGAGCGACTTCAGCGAGAACGCCGAGACGTGCATCGCGGTGGCGACGGACTCGAACGGGGTGTTCAGGAAGTTGCCGCCGAGCGCGTCCTGCGGCGCGAAGCCGATGGAGTGGACGACGCCGTCGAGCGAACCGAGCTCGTCGCGGACCAGACCCGCGAGCCGGTCCAGGTGCTCGGTGTTGGTCACGTCCAGCTCGATGACCTTGGCCGGCTTCGGCAGCTTCTTGGCGATGCGCTCCGTCAGCGTGGGCCGGGGGAAGGCGGTCAGGATGACTTCGGCGCCCTGCTCCTGCGCCACCTTGGCGGCGTGGAAGGCGATGGACGACTCCATCAGCACACCGGTGACGAGGATGCGCTTGCCGTCGAGAATTCCGCTCATGCTGATCAGTGACCCATGCCCAATCCGCCGTCAACGGGGATGACGGCTCCAGTGATGTACGACGCGTCGTCCGAGGCGAGGAAGCGCACCGCGGAGGCGACCTCCGCGGGCTGCGCGTAGCGGCCGAGCGGCACTTGGGCCACGATGCCCTTGCGCTGCTCGTCGGTGAGCACCTGAGTCATGTCGGTGTCGACGAATCCGGGTGCGACGACGTTGAAGGTGATGTTCCGCGAGCCGAGTTCACGGGCCAGCGACCGGGCGAAGCCGACAAGTCCCGCCTTGGACGCGGCGTAGTTCGCCTGTCCCGCCGAGCCGAGGAGCCCGACGACGGAGGAGATGAGGACGACGCGTCCCTTCTTGGCGCGCAGCATGCCGCGGTTGGCGCGCTTGACGACGCGGAAGGTGCCGGTGAGGTTGGTGTCGAGCACGGACGTGAAGTCGTCCTCCGACATCCGCATCAGCAACTGGTCCTTGGTGATACCGGCGTTGGCGACCAGTACCTCGACGGGGCCGTGCGCGTCCTCGATCTCCTTGTAGGCCTGCTCCACCTGATCGGCGTCCGTGATGTCGCAACGGACGGCGAGGCAGCCCGCCTCGGTGAGTTCCTGCGGGGGCTCGCCGGAGCGGTAGGTGATCGCGACCTTGTCGCCATTGGCGGCGAAAGCACGGGCGATGGCGAGGCCGATGCCCCGGTTTCCTCCGGTGACGAGAACCGAGCGGCTCAACGGATCACCCTTTCGATAGCGGTCTGGTACCTCGGAAACCTATCGGTACCACGCGCCCCGCGAGGAATCGGCCCCTGACAGCGCCGTACCCCGGGCACTGTGGGGTTCCTACATCACGCGTCGAACGGACACCCCAGGTGGCGGCCGGTCCGCCGAACGGCTCCGGGGCGTTCCCGGGGCATCGGCGGGCACGCCGGCGTCCGTCCGTCCCGGTGGTATTCGCGGCGCGACGCCGCTGCGGCCGTGCTTCACTTCCTCGTGCATGATCCGAAGTACGTGATCAGGACTTCCCCGCGCGCGGTCGGGAGTACGTGATCCGGGCCCGCTCCGCGCACGGTCCGGGGGCGTGCGATCCGGAACCCGGCGTGCGCGTGGTCCGAGGGCATGTGACGAAAAGAGGAGGCCGCGCGTGGCCCATGACATCGACCCATCATTTCTCGCCCTGCCGATGCGGGCCCTCGCCGACGCGGCGCTCGCCCGCGCCCGGGCGCTCGGGGCCGTGCACGCCGACTTCCGCCTCGAACGGGTGCGCAGCGCTTCCTGGCGACTGCGGGACGCCCGGCCGGCCGGCAGCTCGGACACCACCGATCTCGGGTATGCGGTGCGCGTGGTGCACGGCGGGGCGTGGGGGTTCGCGTCGGGCGTGGACCTGACGATGGACGCCGCGGCGAAGGTGGCCTCGCAGGCCGTCGCCATGGCGAAACTGTCGGCGAAGGTGATCGCCGCGGCCGGGTCCGACGAGCGGGTGGAGCTGGCGGACGAACCGGTGCACGGCGAGCGGACCTGGGTCTCGGCGTACGAGATCGACCCGTTCTCCGTTCCGGACGAGGAGAAGGCGGCACTGCTCGCCGAGTGGAGCGGGCGGCTGCTGGGCGCGGAGGGGGTCACGCATGTGGACGCCTCGCTGACGACCGTTCACGAGAACAAGTTCTACGCGGACACGGCGGGCACCGTCACCACGCAGCAGCGGGTGCGGCTGCACCCGGAGTTGACCGCGGTCGCCGTGGACGGGACCACCGGTGAGTTCGACTCGATGCGGACGCTCGCCCCGCCGGTGGGCCGCGGCTGGGAGTACCTGACCGGGACCGGCTGGGACTGGGACCGGGAGCTGGCGGAGATCCCCGGGCTGCTTGCCGAGAAGATGCGGGCACCGGGTGTCGGGGCCGGAAGGTACGACCTGGTCGTCGACCCGTCGAACCTGTGGCTGACCATCCACGAGTCGATCGGCCACGCCACCGAGCTGGACCGGGCGCTGGGGTACGAGGCCGCGTACGCGGGGACCTCGTTCGCCACCTTCGACCGGCTGGGGAAGCTGGCGTACGGCTCGCCCGTGATGAACGTGACCGGCGACCGCACCGCCGAGCACGGGCTGGCGACCGTCGGGTACGACGACGAGGGCGTCGAGGCGCAGTCCTGGGACCTGATCAAGGACGGGACTCTGGCCGGCTACCAGCTGGACCGGCGGATGGCGCGGCTGACGGGCCTGGGGCGGTCCAACGGCTGTGCGTACGCGGACTCCCCGGGGCACGTCCCCGTGCAGCGGATGGCGAACGTGTCGCTGCTGCCGGAGCCGGGCGGCCCGTCGACCGAGGACCTGATCGGCGGCGTGGAGCGCGGGATCTACGTGGTCGGCGACCGGTCGTGGTCGATCGACATGCAGCGCTACAACTTCCAGTTCACCGGTCAGCGGTTCTTCCGGATCGAGAACGGCACGTTGGCCGGGCAGCTGCGCGATGTCGCGTACCAGGCGACCACGCCGGAGTTCTGGGGCTCGATGGAGCGGGTCGGCGGTCCGCAGACCTATGTCCTGGGCGGCGCGTTCAATTGCGGCAAGGCCCAGCCGGGCCAGGTCGCGGCCGTCTCGCACGGCTGCCCCTCCGCCCTGTTCCGGGACGTGAACATCCTCAACACGACGCAGGAGGCCGGGCGATGAGCCGCGTCAGCAAGCCGCACGAGATCGTCGAGCGGGCTCTCGACCTGTCCACCGCCGATGGTTGTGTGGTCATCGCCGACGAGGAGTCGTCGGCGAACCTGCGCTGGGCCGGGAACGCGCTCACCACGAACGGGGTGACGCGCGGGCGGACCCTGACCGTGATCGCGACCGTCGACGGGGCGCAGGGCACCGCGTCCGGCGTGGTGTCGCGGTCCGCGGTCACCGCCGACGACCTGGAGCCGCTGGTGCGGGCCGCCGAGGCCGCCGCGCGCGGGGCCGGTCCGGCGGAGGACGCCCGGCCGCTGGTCGAGGGGGTGCCGGTCTCGCCCGACTTCACGGACGCGCCGGCCGAGACCGGGTCGGACGTCTTCGCCGAGTTCGCGCCGGCGCTGGGCGATGCGTTCGCCCGTGCCCGGTCGGGCGGCCGTGAGCTGTACGGCTTCGCCCACCACCAGCTGACCTCGACGTATCTGGGCACGTCGACGGGGCTGCGGCTGCGTCACGACCAGCCGAACGGCACCCTGGAGCTCAACGCCAAGTCCCCCGACCGCTCCCGTTCCACCTGGGCGGGCCTCTCCACCCGTGACTTCGGGGACGTCGACCCGATCGAGCTCGACACGGAGCTGGCACGGCGGCTGCGCTGGGCCGAGCGCCGCATCGAGCTGCCGGCCGGACGGTACGAGACGCTGCTGCCGCCGACCGCCGTCGCCGATCTGCTGGTCTACCAGCTGTGGTCGTCGGCGGGCCGGGACGCGGTGGAGGGGCGCACGGCGTTCTCCCGGCCGGGCGGCGGGACCCGGCTCGGCGAGACGCTGTCCGCGTTGCCGCTGACGCTGCGCAGCGACCCGCACGCGCCGGGGCTGGAATCGGCGCCGTTCGTGATCGCCCACTCCTCCGGGGACAGCGCCTCCGTCTTCGACAACGGCCTGCCGCTGGCATCGACCGACTGGATCCGGGAGGGCCGACTGGAACATCTGACGACCACCCGGCACACGGCGGCGCTGACCGGCCTCCCGGTCGCACCGGCGATCGACAACCTGGTGCTCGACGGCGGCGGCGAGCAGTCGCTGGAGGAGATGGTCGCGGCGACGACCGGCCGCGCGCTGCTGCTGACCTGCCTGTGGTACATCCGGGAGGTCGATCCGGCGACCCTGCTGCTGACCGGGCTGACCCGTGACGGGGTGTACCTCGTCGAGGACGGGGAGGTCGTCGGCGAGGTGAACAATTTCCGGTTCAACGAGTCGCCGGTCGACCTGCTGTCGCGGGCCGCGGAGGCGGGCCGCACCGAGAAGACGCTGCCGCGCGAGTGGAGCGACTGGTTCACCCGGGCCGCCGCGCCCGCGCTGCGGATCCCCGACTTCAACATGAGTTCGGTGAGCCCCGGCGTCTGACACGGCCCGGTCCGTGTTCTCGAACCGCCGCCGTCCGGCCGGTGCCGGTCGGCGGCGCGAGGACACGGCCCGGTGCCGCGACCGGCGGCGTCCGCCCTGTCGCGCAAGCGTTTCCGGTCACGGCACTATCACGGCACCAAGGGCTGTCCCGTAATCCGTGGTGGACCGGTGCACGGCGTCGGATGTGGTGCATCGCAAGGCGGAGGGGCGTCCGCATACTGGATGTATGCGGACGTTCCGACAACGCGGCGAGGTGCCGCAACTGTCGTCGCGCACCCGCCAGGGATTAACGGGACAGCCCTTAGACTGGCCGTCGCCATCCGATGTACACGCCGCGATCCGCGCGCGTGCCACGATCCGATGCACATTCGAGCACATCCGAGGAGAGAAAGAACCGTGACGGACATCGTCGACGAGCTGAAGTGGCGCGGGCTGTTCGCCCAGTCCACCGATGAGGACGCACTGCGCAAGGCTCTCGCGGACGGCCCCGTCACGTTCTATTGCGGCTACGACCCCACCGCGGCGAGTCTGCACGTCGGCCACCTGGTGCAGGTGCTCACCATGCGCCGACTCCAGCGGGCGGGCCTGCGACCGCTCGCCCTGGTGGGCGGGGCCACCGGTCAGATCGGTGACCCGCGGCCGACCGCCGAGCGCACGCTGAACGACCCGACGACGGTCGCCGAGTGGGTGACGCGGCTGCGGACGCAGATCGAGCCGTTCCTGTCCTTCGAGGGCGAGAACGCGGCGGTCATGGTCAACAACCTGGACTGGACCGCGGGCATGTCCGCGATCGAGTTCCTCCGCGACATCGGCAAGCACTTCCGCGTCAACAAGATGCTGACCAAGGAGTCCATCGCCCGCCGGCTGGAGTCCGACGAGGGCATCAGCTACACCGAGTTCAGCTACCAGCTGCTCCAGAGCATGGACTTCCTGGAGCTGTACCGGCGCTACGGCTGCACCCTCCAGCAGGGCGGCAGCGACCAGTGGGGCAACCTCACCGCGGGCCTGGACCTGATCCACCGTCTGGAGCCGGGTGCCGAGGTGCACGCGTTGGCGACGCCGCTGATGACGAAGGCGGACGGGACCAAGTTCGGCAAGACCGAGGGCGGGGCCGTCTGGCTCGACCCGGCGATGACGACGCCGTACGCGTTCTACCAGTTCTGGCTGAACGTGGACGACCGGGACGTCTCCCGGTACATGCGCATCCTCAGCTTCCGCAGCCCGGCGGAGCTGGAGGAGCTGGAGAAGGTCACCGAGGAGCGTCCGCAGGCCCGGACGGCACAGCGCGCGCTGGCCGAGGAGCTGACGACGCTGGTGCACGGCGCCGACCAGTGCGCCGCGGTGATCGCCGCGTCGAAGGCCCTCTTCGGTCAGGGCGAGCTGGACGAGCTGGACGAGGCGACGCTGGGCGCCGCGCTGTCCGAGGTTCCGCACGCGCGGGTCACCGAGCTCGGCCCGCTGGTGGACCTCCTGGTGGAGGTCGGCCTGGCCCCGAGCAAGTCGGGCGCCCGACGCACGGTGAAGGAGGGCGGCGCGTACGTGAACAACGTCAAGATCACCGACGGCGAGAGCGCGCCCGACCGTGACCAGCTGCTGCACGGGCGCTGGCTGGTGCTGCGCCGGGGCAAGAAGAACCTCGCCGCCGTCGAGGTCATCGGCTGATCGTCGGCATCGGCGACCGCGGCCGGACGCGCCTGAGGCGTATCCGGCCGCGGTGCGTCGCGGCCCGGGCCCGGCGTCCGCCCCGGGGGCCGTGCCGGGTGCGGGAGCAGTGCCGCAGGCAGGATCTGCGCCGGGCCCGGTGTCCGCTCCGGGTTCAGGATCTGTGCCTGTTCCTGTTGCCGCGGAACGATGCCCACAGCATGTCGCCGACACCGACGACCACCACGGCACCGATCAGCTGGAGCAGGTGACGCGTCCAGTCGATGCCCTTGGTTTCATTGACCCCCAGCCAGGTGGCGACGGCGTTGCCCAGCACGCTGCCGATCATGCCGAAAATGATCGTCAGCCAGATGGGGATGTTCTGTTTGCCCGGCAGGATCGCCTTCGCGATCAGACCGAGCACCAGTCCCACGACGATTGCCCACAACCAGCCCATGTCGCCTCCTCGTGCGACGCGATGTCGCGCATGTGGGGCCCAGTCTCTGCGTGATGGCGGGGCCCCGCACGCCGGGCGCGGCCGTACGCGCTGCTCCGTACGTGGCGCTCCGAACGCGTCCGGTCGGGCCGCTCGGTCGGCGATCGGCCGAACGCGACGTGCCCCGGCCTCGAAGGCGTCGCGGGCCGGGCGTACGGTGGATGCGGTCCGGTCCGGGCACGGCCGGTACGGGAATGAGATCTTCCCCGGGCCGTCGGGCACCTGGGGAGGAGTGATGGAGACGTGATGCGGAAGCAGAACGGTGTCGAGGTCTTCCGGATCACGGGAGCCCGGCAGGGACTCGCGGACGATGTGCGCGGCAGGCAGCGGCGGTATGTGATCTCGATGTCCGTGCGCACGGTGTCGGTGATCATGGCCGCGGCGTTGTGGAACGTCGAACGGTACGTGTCGATCGTGGCGCTGGTCCTCGGAGCTCTGCTCCCGTACGTGGCGGTGGTCATGGCCAACGCGGGCCGCGAATCCACCCCGGGGCTTCCTTCGACGTTCGTCCCCTCGCCGGTGCGGCCGGTACTCGACGCCACCGGTGTTTCCGGCGCATCGGCGTCAGGACCGGCCTCCGACGGTGCCGGGCGCGAGGGGGGCACCGCGTGAGCCGGGCGGAAGCCCGGTGCGGCACGAGGGTTCCGCACAAGCACAGTTGAGGCGAGAACGCACCCGAGTAGCGCGAAGTCCTCAGATCAATCGTGAAGTTACGGTGCACCGCACCCCGGTCTGCGTGACATACTTCGTGAGCGCTCCGCATCCCCCGTCGGAGCGACGGACCGACGCCGGGCAGCTCCCCCCGTGGCTGCTCGGCGTCGTTTTTCTGCCGTCGCGCGCCCGTCGGGGTTTCGTCGGTCGTGCCGGTCCCCGAGTCCTCTGCTCCGCACGAACCGCGCAGCCCCCGTCCGTCGTCGCTCGCTCCTCCGCCTCGGAAGCGAGGGCCCCGGGCGCCGCTCCTCCTCCCGCGGCCCGCGGTGGGCGGGGTCGTTAGGGTTGGGGCCGTGATCCTCCCCGATTCCGGTGCCGAGAGCGCCGCCGCACCCATCTGTTCCGCCAAGGGCTGCCGCGCCGCCGCGGTATGGGTCCTGGCCTGGAACAACCCGAAGCTGCACACCCCGGAGCGCCGCAAGACCTGGCTCGCCTGCGAGGAGCACCGGGAACACCTCTCCTCGTTCCTGGGCGTCCGGGGCTTCCTCAAGGACGTCGTGACGCTGGCGGAATGGGAATCCGGATCGGACGGCGCCGTCTGAGGGACGCTCCGTCCCCGGCGGGTGCGCCCGGCGTCAGCCGCCGATCGCCGACATCGGCCGGTCCGGCTGGAGGAAGGACGGGTCGTCCAGGCCGGAGCCGGCCTTCTTCCCCCGCATCGCCCGCGTCCAGATCCGGGCGATCTCCTCGTCCGGCGCGCCCGCTCGCAGGGCCCCGCGCAGGTCGGTCTCCTCGCGGGCGAAGAGGCAGGTCCGCACCTGCCCGTCGGCGGTGAGCCGGGTCCGGTCGCAGGCCCGGCAGAAGGGGCGGGTCACGGAGGCGATGACGCCGACCCGGTGGGGGCCGCCGTCGACGAGCCAGCGCTCGGCGGGGGCGGAGCCCCGTTCCTCCGCACCCTCCTCGGTGAGGGTGAAGCGGGTGCGCAGCGACTGGAGTATGTCACCGGCGGTGATCATGCCGTCGCGCTTCCAGCCGTGCTGCGCGTCGAGCGGCATCTGCTCGATGAAGCGGAGCTCGTAGTCGTGCTCGACGGCCCAGGCGAGCAGGTCGGGGGCCTCGTCGTCGTTGAGTCCGGGCATCAGCACGGTGTTGACCTTGACGGGGGTGAGACCGGCGTCGCGGGCGGCTTCGAGGCCGGTCAGCACGTCGCGGTGCCGGTCGCGGCGGGTGAGGGTCCTGAAGACGTCGGGGCGCAGGGTGTCCAGCGAGACGTTGACCCGGTCCAGACCGGCTGCGCGGAGCGCCGCGGCGGTGCGCTTCAGTCCGATGCCGTTGGTGGTGAGCGACATCCTGGGGCGCGGGTCGAGGGCGGCGCACTGCGCGACGACGGAGACGAGTCCGGGGCGCAGCAGCGGCTCGCCGCCGGTGAAGCGGACTTCGGTGATCCCGAGTCGGGTGACGGCGATGCGGACCAGCCGGACGATCTCGTCGTCGCCGAGCAGGTCGGGCCTGGCCAGCCATTGCAGGCCCTCTTCCGGCATGCAGTAGGTGCAGCGCAGATTGCAGCGGTCGGTCAGCGATACGCGCAGGTCGGTGGCGACCCGGCCGTAGGTGTCGACGAGCATGTGGGCCCCCTCCCGGTGGTTGTCCCGGTGCCGTGCCCGGGCGGCTTCGGCCGACGGATCCCGACCGGTGGTCACCGGTGGCCACCGCCGGTCGTCCGGGGCGGTCCTTCCGGCCGACTCCTCCGAGCCTACGCGAGACCTGGCGCATCGGAGGGGCCCACGTGCCACGAGGAGCGCCGCGGCCGTGCCGTAGGGGTCCTACGACACGGCCGCGGCGGTGCGGGTGGTCCGGGCGATCGCGGGGCGGGAGATCACCGGCCGGCCCGGGGCCGGGGCCGGGTCCCGGTCGTCAGTGCGCTCCGACGCCGGTGAGGGACTTGACCTCCAGTTCGGCGTACTTGCCCTTGTCCGGCTCCTCCTTCGACAGGAGGGAGCCGATCCAGCCGAGCAGGAAGCCCAGCGGGATGGAGATCAGCCCCGGGTTCTCCAGCGGGAACCAGGCGAAGTCGACGCCCTTGAACATGGACGTCTTCGGGTTGCCGGAGACGACCGGGGAGAACAGCACGAGGATCACCGAACTGGCGAGGCCGCCGTAGATCGACCAGAGTGCGCCCCGGGTGGTGAACCGCTTCCAGAAGAGGCTGTAGAGAATGGTCGGCAGGTTCGCGGAGGCGGCGACGGCGAAGGCGAGGGCGACCAGTCCGGCGACGTTCATGTCGCGGGCGAAGGCGCCGAGCAGGATCGCTACCGCGCCGATGAGGACGGTGGCCAGGCGGGCGGCGCGCATCTCCTCCCTCTCGGTGGCCTTCCCCTTGCGGATGACGTTGGCGTAGATGTCGTGCGCGAAGGAGGACGAGGAGGCGAGGGTGAGCCCCGCGACGACGGCGAGGATGGTGGCGAAGGCGACGGCCGAGATCACCGCCAGCAGCACGGCGCCCCCGGTGGAGCCGACCCCGCCGAGGTATTCGGCGAGCTGGGGCGCCGCCGCGTTGCCCGCCGGGTTCTTCGCCTTGATCTCGTCCGGGCCGATGAGGGCCGCGGCGCCGAAGCCGAGGGCGATCGTCATCAGGTAGAAGGCGCCGATGATGCCGATGGCCCAGTTGACCGACTTACGGGCGGCCTTGGCGGTCGGCACCGTGTAGAAGCGGATCAGGATGTGCGGCAGGCCGGCGGTCCCGAGGACCAGGGCGATGCCGAGGGAGAGGAAGTCCAGCTTCGAGGTGCCGGTGGCACCGTACTTGAGTCCGGGCTCCAGAAACGCGGCTCCGTGGCCGCTCTTCGTCGCGGCCGTGCCCAGCAGGTCGGAGATGTTGAAGTGGAACTTCAGCAGCACCAGGAAGGTCATCAGCAGCGCGCCCGCGATGAGCAGCACCGCCTTGACCATCTGGACCCAGGTGGTGCCCTTCATGCCGCCGATGGTGACGTACACGATCATCAGGACGCCGACCAGCGCGACGATGAGGATCTTGCCCGCGTCGCTGGTGATGCCGAGGAGGAGGGCGACCAGGACGCCCGCGCCCGCCATCTGGGCCAGCAGGTAGAAGATCGAGACGACGATGGTGGAGACGCCCGCGGCGGTGCGTACCGGGCGCTGCCGCATCCGGTAGGCGAGGACGTCGCCCATCGTGTAGCGGCCGGAGTTGCGCAGCGGTTCGGCGACCAGCAGCAGGGCGACCAGCCAGGCGACGAGGAAGCCGATGGAGTACAGGAAGCCGTCGTAGCCGAAGAGGGCGATGGCCCCGGCGATCCCGAGGAAGGAGGCCGCCGACATGTAGTCGCCGGAGACCGCGAGCCCGTTCTGGAACGCGGTGAACTGCCGTCCGCCCGCGTAGAAGTCGGCGGCGCTGCGGGTCTGCCGCCCGGCCCAGACGGTGATGCCCAGGGTCGCGGCGACGAATACCGCGAAGAGCGTGATGATCAGCGGCCGGTGCTCGGTGGTCGAGGAGGCGGCCAGGTGGAGGGCGGTGTGTGCGGGGTTCGCGGGGCTCATGCGTCGGCCTCCAGACGGGACTTGATGGCCTCGGCCCGTGGGTCGAGCTTCGCGGCCGCGTGACGTGAGTAGAACCAGGCGATGAGGAACGTGCTGACGAACTGGGCGAGGCCGAGGACGAAGGCCACGTTGATGTGGCCGTACACCGTGGTGCCCATGAAGCCGCCCGCGTAGTTGGACAGCAGTACGTACAGGAGGTACCAGAGGACGAAGGCGATGGTCAGCGGGAAGGCGAACGAGCGGTGCGTGCGGCGCAGTTCGCCGAACTCGGCGCTCTCCTGGGCCGCGAGGAACGTCTCGGTCGTCGGCTCGGCGGGGCGGGCGGGCGCAACGCTCTCGGGCGGTGGTGGTGCATCGGTGGTCACGGAATCTCCTCGCGGCGCGGGGGCGGTGGTGGGGACAGCGGTCTTCCGCCGGGGAACCTCGGTCGGCCGGGGACGCGTACGAGCTTTCCCTGCCGTGATGGTGTGTTCCCCGACTACGGCACGGACGGCGTGTCGCGACGGTTCACCTCCGGTCCGCGCTCTCCGAACACGTCTGCGCGCGCCCGTCCGGACAAAGTGGGTGCCGCGAACTCATTGATGAGCGGGCATGATCCCGATAACTTCACTGGTCATGTACGCGACCGGGCATTTCAGGTGTCCGGTCGCCCGGCACGGATGATGTGGAGACCCCATGGCTCAGCTGGGTTCCAGACGGACTCGCACCCTGACGATGTCCGTCGGACTGGCACTCACGGCCTCGCTCGGCTTCCTGCCGACGGGCGCCGCCTCCGCCGCACCGGTGGACACTCCGCCCTCGGCCGCGGTGTCGACGGACGGCCCGAAGCTCTCGTACGTGGTCAACACACGGGCCAATCACGGCACCGTCAAGCAGGTGAGGAAGGCGATAACCGCGGCCGGCGGCACCGTGGTCGCCGCCTACGAGCAGATCGGCGTGATCGTCGTCCACTCGCAGAACCCGGACTTCGCGCAGTCGATCCGCCGCGTCAAGGGGGTCGACTCGGCGGGGGCCACCCGCACCAACCCCATCGTTCCGCAGGCGACCACGGAGACCGGGGTCGAGCAGCCCCTCACCGCCGCGCAGGCCGACGCCGCGGCGGCGAGGGCGAACGCGGACCAGGACCCGATGGAACCGCTCCAGTGGGACCTGCCCGCCATCAAGGCGGACCAGGCTCACCGCACGACACTCGGCAGCAGCAAGGTCACGGTCGCGGTCATCGACACGGGCGTGGACGACACCCACCCGGACCTCGCCCCGAACTTCAACCGCGGGGCGTCGGTGAGCTGTGCCACCGGGGCGCCGGACACGACGGACGGCGCCTGGCGGCCGAAGGCGGGCGAGAGCGACCACGGGACGCACGTGGCGGGCACCATCGCCGCCGCGAAGAACGGCATCGGGGTCACGGGCGTCGCGCCGGGTGTGAAGGTCGCCGGGATCAAGGTGGCGAACCCGGACGGGTTCTTCTACACCGAGTCGGTCGTCTGCGGCTTCGTCTGGGCCGCGGAGCACGGGGTCGACGTCACCAACAACAGCTACTACACCGACCCGTGGATGTTCAACTGCAAGAACGACCTGGACCAGGGCGCCCTGGTCGAGGCCGTCGCCCGTGCCAGCCGGTACGCGGAGCGCAAGGGCGCGGTCAACGTGGCCTCGGCCGGCAACAGCGCCTTCGACCTGGCCTCGCACGCGATCGAGGACACGACGAGCCCGAACGACACCACGGCGGCCACCCGGACGATCGACCCGCGCGAGTGCCTCGACATCCCGGCGATGCTGCCGGGTGTCGTGACGGTCTCCGCCACCGGTGCCAAGGGCCTGAAGTCCTCGTACTCGAACTACGGCAAGGGCATGATCGACGTCGCGGCCCCGGGCGGCGACTCGACGGTCTACCAGACCCCCGCGCCGCCCGCCACCAGCGGCCTGATCCTGTCCACGCTGCCGGGCGGCAAGTACGGCTACAAGGCCGGTACGTCGATGGCCTCCCCGCACGTCGCGGGTGTCGCGGCGCTGATCAAGTCGAAGCACCCGTACGCCTCCGCGGCCGCGGTGAAGGCGCTGCTGCTGGCCGAGGCCGACGCCACCGCGTGCGGCGAGCCGTACGACATCGACGGTGACGGCACGGTCGACGCCGTCTGCGAGGGCGGCAAGAACAACAACGGCTTCTACGGGGCCGGTGTGGTCAACGCGCTGAACGCGGTCCGCTGGTAGCAGCGTGCCCGGGTCGGGAGGGGCCGTGCCCTTTCGACTCCCCCTTCGCACCCGGTGGGCCGGGCCTCCCCGGCCCACCGGGCTGCCTCCCGCCCGGGTGGCACTCGGTGCCATAGTGCGGGGATGAGTCATGCACACGCATCCGGCACCGAACAGGCGTGGGCGGCGCTGGGCGGAGACCCCGCGCTTCTCGCGCACCTCACGACGAACGGTCCCCAGGGGCTGCTGCCCGCCCGGCTTCCCGTGATGGACCTCGCCCGTTCCGCGGTCGCCGTCTGCTCACTGGCGGCCGCCGAACTGGCGGCCCGCCGCACCGCGCGGCCGGTGCCCCGGGTCCGGGTCGACGACGGGGCGGTGGCCACGGCGTTCACCAGCGAGCGCCATCTGCGGATCGACGGGCGCGCCCCGGCCTCCTTCGCGCCGCTGTCCCGGTTCTGGCGCACGACCGACGGCTGGGTCCGCACGCACGCCAACTATCCGCACCACCGGGCCCGGTTGCTCGGCACGCTGGGACTGCCCGCGGACACCGCGGACCCGGCCGCGGTGGAGGCCGTCGCCGCCTCGTTCGCCGGGCGCCGGGGCGACGAGATCGAGGAGACCGTGTTCGCGGCCGGGGGCCTTGCCGTCGCCGCCCGCACGCCCGGACAGTGGGCTGCGGATCCGCGCGGCGCCGCGGTCGCGGGCACCCCGCTGGTGCGCCGCGACCGACTCGACGACGCGCCGGTCCGCCGCACGGCTCCGCTCACCGGTGAACCGCTGCTGCCGCTGGCCGGGGTGCGGGTCCTGGACCTCACCCGGGTCATCGCGGGCCCCGTCGCCACCCGTACGCTCGCGCTGCTCGGCGCGGACGTGCTGCGGATCGACGCCCCGCAGCTCCCGGAGAGCCCCGACGCCCACGCCGACACCGGTTTCGGGAAGCGGTCGGTGGACCTCGACCTGTCGGCTCCCGCGGGCCTTGCCGTCCTCGACGAGTTGCTCGCCGCCGCGGACGTGGTCGTCATCGGCTACCGGCCCGGCGCGGTGGACCGGTTGGGGCCGACCTCCGCGTACCTGACCGCGCGCAGGCCGGGGCTGGTGATCGCACGGCTCTCGGCCTGGGGGCACGGCCCGTGGGCGGGTCGGCGCGGTTTCGACAGTCTGGTCCAGGTGGCGACCGGCATCGCCGCGGTGGAGGCCCCGGCCGGGGCCGGGCAGCCGCCGGGCGCGCTGCCCGCCCAGGCACTCGATCACGGCACCGGCTACCTGCTGGCCGCCGCCGTGCTGCGCGCGCTGACCGAGCAGCACGCGGAGGGGGGCTCCCGGCTGGTCACGCTCTCGCTCGCCCGTACCGCCGCCTGGCTGCTCGACGAGTTGCCCGCCCGGGAGGAGGCCGCGGCACAGGGCCACCGCGTCGGCACCGGAACCGGTCCCGGGTCCGGCTCGTCGGACGCCCACCGGCCGGAGCGGTGGCTCACGGAGACGGACGGCCCGCTGGGCCGGCTCCGCCACGCCCTGCCACCGGTCCGCTTCGACGGTTCGCCCGCCGACTGGTCGCGCCCGCCCGGCCCCCTGGGTGCGGACACCGCGGCCTGGCTCACGGACTGAACGGCCCGTCCGCCTCCGGGCCGCCGCCGCACGATGCTACGGCTGCCCGGCCGCCGGGCCCGGCCCACCGGCCCTCGTCGGCGCGGGCTCGCCCGCCACGCTCCGCCAGGGATTCGTGCGCGGTGCGAGTACCCCGACGGTGAGCAGGAACTGGGCGGCGATGTAGGTGAGCATGACCCAGAAGTCCGGGGCGGGCAGCTGCGGCCAGTCGGCGATGCCGCTGGCGATGAGCGTGTCGGAGAGCAGGAAGAGCGCCCCGCCGAGGGCCGCGTACCGGCCCCGGGTGCCCGCGCGGTACGCCATCGCCGTCAGCAGCAGGCTGTAGCCGGTCATGGGGATGCGGAGTTCGGCGGGCAGCCCGTTCCAGAGCAGCGCGACCACGACGGTGAGGACGACGGCGTAGCCGGCCGCGACGGGCAACGAGCTCCTGTCCCGGCCGAAGAGCCACAGGTAGCAGACGTGCCCGGCGGCGAAGGAGCCCATCCCGAGCAGGAAGGCGAGATCGGCGTCCGGCAGCAGCAGCGTGTCGCCGCCCCAGCCGAACAGCAGCGCCGCGACGAGCAGCCGCGGGCCGCGCCGAGCGGCGGCGTACCCGGCCAGCAGCGGCATCAGCAGGGGTTTGGCGACGAGATGGGCGACCCGGATGTCGGCGAGCACGCCGACGAGGTCGACGGCGACGGCCACGAGAAACGCGACGAGCAGCGGGCGCACGAGGCGCTCGCGGCGGTCCGCGGCGGTGGCGGCGCTCATCCGGCACGCTCCCCGGTGGTGTGGGGCAGGGCGGCGGCCGACGTCCCGGCGGAGGGCGCCGCGGATGCCGTGGCGGCGGGCTGCCAGCCCGGTCCGCGAAGGACGCGCCCGGCCCGCTCGCGCCAACTGCCCGCCGCCCGCACGTCGCGGGCGATGGCGACGTACTCGTGGGTGGCGACCCGCAGCGGGTTGAACGTGTCGATGTTCTTGGTGAGGCCGTACACCGGCCGCTCCGTCTCGGTGGTGAACGACCCGAAGAGCCGGTCCCAGACGATCAGGATGCCGCCGAAGTTCCGGTCCAGGTAGCCGCCCTGCGAGGCGTGGTGCACCCGGTGGTGGGACGGCGTGTTCAGCACGTACTCGAAGGGCCGCGGGAGTCTGCCGACCCGTTCGGTGTGCACCCAGAACTGGTAGACGAGGTTCACCGACGCGCAGAACGCGAGCGCGGCCGGGTGGACGCCGCAGGCGACGAGCGGGACGTAGAACGGCCAGACGGTCAGCGAGGTCCAGGGCTGGCGCAGCGCGGTGGTGAGGTTGAACTTCCGGCTGGAGTGGTGGACCACGTGGCAGGCCCAGAGGATCCGGACGACGTGGTGGCCGCGGTGGGACCAGTAGTAGAAGAAGTCCTGGGCGAGCAGCATCAGCGGGATCGTCCACCACAGCACCGGGACCCGGAGCGGAGTCAGTTCGTGGACCGCGGTGTAGACAGCGACGATGGGCACTTTCCACAGCAGGTCGAAGACCAGGCTGCCCAGCCCCATGGTGATGCTGGTGGCCGCGTCCTTCGCCTCGTACCCGGCGGCGTCCTCGTCGGGGTGGAAGTGGTGGAGGGCCATCTCCAGAACGGTGAGCAGGACGAAGGCCGGTATGGACCAGAGCACGGCATCGGGCAGATTCGGCGGCATGGCAGCACCGTAGAGCCGCAGGTCGGCCAGGGCCAGACGTTGTTACCAACAAGTATGCAAGACATGGTGTCAGTAGTCTTTGGTGACTTCCGCCAAAGCGGCCGTCGTACGATCCATGTGACCGGAAGCCGTCCAGGGGAGGAACTGCCGTGCACGGTCTGGAAGTTGCGGTGCTCCGGCTGGCCACGACGGTGGCGGGAACGGTGGCCAGGTCGCTGCTGACGCCGAGGCCCGGCGCGGGTCTGGTCCCGGACCCGGTGCGCCCGCTCCCCCGCCCGGCGGGGCCGGACCGGCTGGCGAAGGTGCTCGGCGGGCGGCTTACCGCGTCGTACGCACACGTCCCGGAACACGAACGGCTCGCCGCCGTGGAGGCGGTGCGGGACACCTTCGCGGCGGCGGGCGAGCTGACGGCCGACCGGCTGTTCGCCCTGGGCCTGGACCCCCAGCGGCTGCGTGCCGAGTTGCCGGGGCCCGCGGCGGGCCTCGCGGACGGTGCGGTCGATCTGTACGAGGAACTGCTCGGCCGGTGCTGCGCGCACGTCGTGGAGCGGCTGACCGCCGAACCGTCCTTCGTGGCGCGGGCCGCGGTGGAGCAGATCCGCTCCGCCGAGCGGGCCCGGGAGCTGGTGGAGGACGTCCGGGGCCGGCTGGGCCCGCGCCCGGACGCGGCGGCGACCGCCTTCGAGCAGCGGTACGCGGACTTCGTGGCCGCCGCGCACAGCCGGATGGGGCTGTTCGGGCTGACGCTGGGGCGCTCGGCGGGCGAATGGCCGCTGGAGACTGCCTACATCAGCCTGACGGTGAGCGGGAGCGGTGCCCGGCGGAACGGACTTGAGCACCCGGCCACCATGACGGTCTCCGTCGAGCAGGCACTGTCCGGCACGGACCGGCTGCTGCTGCGGGGGCCGGCCGGTTCGGGCAAGAGCACGCTGATGCAGTGGCTCGCGGTGAACGCCGCCCGCCGCACGTTCGGAACCGGCCTGACGGACTGGAACCGCTGCGTGCCGTTCGTCCTGCGACTTCGCGCATTCACCACCCACGAAAGCCTGCCCGCGCCCGAGGAGTTCCTGCGCGCGGCGGGGGTGCCGCTGCACGGTTCGGCACCGGCCGGGTGGGCGGACGGACTGCTGGCACCGGGGCGGGGCCTGGTGCTGGTGGACGGGGTCGACGAGGTCCCTGCGCGGCTGCGCCGGCGTACCGAGAAGTGGCTGAAGGACCTGATCACGGCGTACCCGGAGTCCCGGTACGTGGTAACCACCAGGCCGTCCGCCGTTCCGGAGAGCTGGCTGTCCGACTTCGGCTTCGAAACGCACTCGCTGCTGCCGATGAACCGGAAGGACATCCGGTCGTTCATCGGCCACTGGCACACGGCGGCCGGGTCCGAATGCCCCGACGCCGAGCAGCGCGAACTGCTCGACGGGTACGAGACCTCGCTGCGGCGTGCGGTGGGAACCCGCCGCGACCTGGCGCGACTCGCGACGAACCCGCTGATGTGCGCCCTGCTGTGCGCGCTGAACCGGGATCGGCGGATGCAACTGCCGCGTGCCCGCAAGGAACTGTACGACGCCGCACTGGACATGCTGCTCGTACGGCGCGACACGGAGCGCGACATCGTCGGGGTCGAGGGCGTCGACCTGACGAGGGAGGAACAGACGGCGCTGCTGCAACGGCTGGCGTACTGGCTGATCCGCAACGGGCAGGCGGAGGCGGACCGCGAGGAGGCCCTGGCCATGGTGGCCGAATGGCTGACGGCCATGCCTCAGATCCGGGGGACCGCCGAAGAAGTCTTCTCCCATCTGCTGATCAGGAGCGGCCTGCTGCGCGAACCCGCCCCGGACGCGGTGGGGTTCGTGCACCGGACCTTCCAGGACTACCTGGGCGCGAAGGCGGCGGTGGAGGCCCGCGACTTCGGCGTCCTGGTCAAGCACGCGCATGACGACCAGTGGCACGACGTGGTGCAGATGGCGGTGGGGCACGCGCGCGCCGACGAACGGGCCCGGCTGCTGCGGCGGTTGCTCAAGCGCGCGGAGCAGACCCGCAAGCACCGTCACCGGCTCGTGCTGCTGGCGGCGGCGAGCCTGGAGCACGCCCCGGAGCTGGACCCCGCCGTGCGGTCCGAGGTCCAGCGGCGGACGGCCGACCTGCTGCCCCCGCGCACCCGGGCGGAGGCGGAGGCGCTGGCCGGGGCCGGGGAACTGGTCCTCGAACTGCTGCCGGGTCCGGAGGAGGTCGAGGGCGAGTACGCGGCGGGGTACGTGGTGCTGACGGCGGCCCTGGTGGGCGGCGAGGCTGCGTACGAGGTGGTCAAGCGCTACCGGAACGACGAGCGGGACTGGGTGGCGGCCCAGCTGACCGACGCGTGGGGCTCGTTCGACACCGAGGAGTATGCCCGGGACGTGCTCGCGGCGCAGACTTGGGCCGAGGTCCACGTCTCCGTGACGAACGCCGACCAGATGGCGGCCCTGCGGCACGTGCCCGAGGCCCGGGGAGTCCGTCTGCAGGGCGATCACCCGGACTTGTCCCCGCTGCTCTCCCGGCACGGGATGGAACGGCTCTTCGTCTTCGACAACAAGGCACTTACCGATGTCTCCCCACTGGCCTCGGCGCACTCGCTCACGAAAGTGGGGCTCAGCCTGTGCCCCGAGGTCCGTGATCTGAGCCCGCTGTCGGACCTTCCGCTGACCTGGCTGACCCTGAACCAGCTTCATCCCGACGTGCCGACGGAGCAACTGGAGCTGTTCACGGGCGTCCGTGACCTGGTCCTGGGCCACCGCTTCGCCGTCGACAGCATCGGAGACCTGGCGCTGAGCAGTCGGCTCAGGTCGCTCTTCCTGATCGCGGACGCCACCGAACTGAGCCTGGAAGGGATCGAGCGGTGGACTGAGCTGGAAGACCTCTACCTCGAAAGCTCGTCACACCTGCACCATGTATGTCGCAACCCGTTCTTCCGTCGCCTCCGTCGCCTCACCCTCCGCTGGTTGGACGTCGTGGACCTGACCGAACTCGCCGGCCTGACCGCCCTGCACACGCTCACTCTCACCCTGTGCCGTCCGCTGCGCGGGTTGGAGACGCTGCGGGAGCTGCCCGCACTGGCCCGACTCGTTCTGTACGCCCGGCCCGAGGACGGCCCCTACGACCTGTCCCCCCTCGCTGGTCTCGACGGCCTCACGATCGCCCTCGGCGGCGAGGCGGTGGCCACCGGCACCGAACTCTTCCCACCGGGCCGGATCGTACGCCTCGACTGAGAGACGTCCCGCGCGCCGGCCGGAATCCCGCGCCCGCCGTGATCCTCCGGCCCGCGGCTCAGACACCCACCGTCCCCAGCAACTCCCCCGCCGCGTAGGTGACCGCCATCGCCATCGCTCCCCCGCCCATGTTCCGCAGCACCGCCGGCCAGGGCGCCGCCTCGCCCAGGCGGGCGCTCCACCAGCCCGTCAGCGCCAGTGCCGCCAGTACCGACAGCACGGTCACGAGCAGCCGCAGCGACGCCGGGGGCAGCACGATCGCCAGCAGCGGCAGCAACGCGCCCACGGTGAACGCCAGGAAACTCGCACCGGCCGCGTGCCACGGGTTCGTCAGTTCCTCCGGGTCGATGCCCAGTTCGACCTCGGCGTGGGCGCGCAGCGCGTCGCGTTCGGTGAGCTGGAGCGCGGCCTCCCGGGCGACCTCCGGGCTCAGCCCCTTCCCCTCCAACAGGCCGCAGAGCTCGGCGAATTCCTCCTCCGGCTCCTCCGACAGCTCCCGTTTCTCCACCGCCAGTGCGGCCCGCTCCGAATCGCGCTGGGTGGAGACCGATACGTATTCGCCCACCGCCATCGACATGGATCCGGCCAGCAGTCCGGCCAGTCCGGCCGTGAGCAGGGTGCCGCGGTCGCCGGTGGCACCGGCCACACCGACGACGAGTCCCGCGGTGGAGACCACACCGTCGTTGGCACCGAGGACCGCGGCGCGCAGCCAGTTGAGCCGCGCGCCGAGCCCGTTGCCGTGCGCTTCGTCGTGCGCCTGGGTATCCGTCACCGGGGGATGGTCTCACCCCGTCCCGCCCTCGCACGCGCACCGCCCCGGGCAGGGACGAAAGGGCTGTGCGAAGGAGGGAGGACCGCGGAATAGGAGACTGTCGGTCGCGGCCCGTATTCTCTGTGACCATGCTCGACGACCGCCAGACCACCGCACCGTGGCCGACCGCGTATCCCCAGGGGTACGCGGTCGTCGACGTGGAGACCACCGGACTCGCCCGGGACGACCGGATAGTGTCCGCCGCCGTCTACCGTCTGGACGCGTGGGGCGATGTCGAGGACCACTGGTACACCCTGGTCAATCCGCAGCGCGATCCCGGCCCCGTCTGGATCCACGGACTGACCAGCGAGGTGTTGGAGGGCGCCCCGCTCTTCCCGGAGATCGCCGCCGAGCTGTCCGCACGACTCGCGGGACGGGTGCTCGTCGCGCACAACGCCGCCTTCGACTGGTCGATGCTGGCCCGGGAGTATGCGCGAGCCTCGGTCCGGGCCCCCGTCGAGCAGCGGCTGTGCACCATCGCGCTCTCCAAGGAGCTGCGGCTGCCGCTTCCCAACCACAAGCTGGAGTCGCTGGCCGCGCACTTCGGGGTCGTGCAGCAGCACGCCCACCACGCGCTGGACGACGCCCGGGTGCTGGCCGAGGCATTCCGGCCGAGTCTGCACGCGGCGGCGCGGAACGGGGTGCGGCTGCCGCTGCTGGAGTGCCGGCCGCTGACCGAGTGGTCGGATTCCCCGGTCACCCCGCGCGTCGGCCATCAGCCCTCCTACGGTCAGAACAGCTGGCGTCCCTCGCGCCGACGTCCGGCGTGCCCGTACCCGAACCCGGGGCGCTACGAGAAGGACAAACCCCTCAAGCAGGGCATGCGGGTCGCGTTCTCCGGGGACACCTCGATCGACCGCGAACTGCTGGAGGACCGGGCCGTGGAGGCCGGGCTGCACGTGGCGACCAGCGTGTCCCGCCTGACCAGCCTGCTCGTCACCAACGACCCGGACGCGGGGACGTCGAAGACGGTGAAGGCGAAGTCGTTCGGCACCCCGATCCTCGACGAGAGCGCGTTCACCCACCTGCTGCGCGATGTGGCCCCGGCGACGCCCCGGGCAGCCGCGCCGTCATCGGAGTGAACCGTCCACGACTCGCCCGTCCACGACTCGCCTGCCGCGCCCCCGGCGTCCGACCCTGTGGCGCATGGCACGTTGTGAGGTTTGCGGAAACGACTACGGCATGTCCTTCGAGGTGCACGCGCAGGGCGCGATGCACGTCTTCGACTGTTTCGCCTGCGCCATCCATCGCATGGCACCCATTTGTGAACACTGCAGGGTCCAGATCATCGGTCAGGGCGTCGAGGTCGACGGTCACTGGTACTGCGGCGGTCACTGCGCCCGCGCCGAGGGAAGGGTGGGCATCATCGACAAGGTCTGACCACCGGACGGATCGTCGGTCCGTCCCGGCCGACGGGCGACGGTGCCCGGGGCGCGGGCGCCCCGCCCGTTTCCACCTGCCCCGCCCGTTTCCCCGACCCCTCCGCGATGCACCCCATGACGCGGTTGTACCGTCGTGGGGTGTACCGCTTCCTGTTGACCCGGCAGTGGCTGCTCCTCGCCCTCCTGGCCCTCGTCCTCATTCCCACCATGATCGAGCTGGGCTTCTGGCAGCTGCACCGGCATGAGCACAAGGTCGCGCTGAACTCCCTGGTCTCCCGCAATCTGAAGGCGGATCCCGTTCCGGTCGCCTCGCTCACCTCGCCCGGTCATACGGTCCCGCGCTCCGACTACTGGCGCACGGTGACGGCGACGGGCACGTACGACACCGCGCACCAGGTGGTGGTGCGTCGCAGGACCGCCGCCGACGACCGGATCGGCGTCCACGTGCTCACCCCATTCGATCTGAAGGGCGGCGGGACGGTCCTGATCAACCGCGGCTGGGTGCCGGCCGCGGCCAGCCAGCGCGCGTTCCCGGACATTCCGCCGGCGCCCCGGGGCGAGGTGACCGTCACCGGACGCCTCAAGGCCGACGAGACGACGGGCAGCAGCGGCATCAAGGACATCTCCGATCTCCCGGACCGCCAGGTGATGCTGATCAACAGCGCCCAGGAGGCCAAGAGGCTGTCCCGGCCGGTGTTCGGCGGCTACATCGAGCAGAGCGCGCCCGAGCCGCCCGGCAACTCCCCGGAACTGATCGAGGCGCCCGACGACGGCTCGATCGGCCCGCACATGGCGTACGCCGTGCAGTGGTGGCTGTTCGCCGCCGGTGTCCCGGTGGGGTACGTGGTCCTCGCCCGCAGGGAGAAGCGCGACCGGGTGGCGGCCGCGGCCGAGTCGGCCGAGCAGCCCTCCGCCACCGAGCCGGAGCAGGCGGAACCCGCCGCGACCTGACACCGCCCCGGTATTCGAGCACCCGGCTCCGCCCCTCGGACGGGGCCGTGCCGTTGCCGGGCGGGACGGGGCCACTCCGTTCCGCGCGCGAAACCGGGGTTGCTTAGCGAGGCCGATGTTCGGGAACACGCCAGAACGTGACCCCACGCATCGAGGACTATGCCCTGATCGGCGATCTGCAGACGGCCGCCCTGGTCGGCAGAAACGGTTCCGTCGACTGGCTCTGTCTGCCCCGTTTCGACTCGGGCGCGTGTTTCGCGGCCCTGCTCGGCGACGAGGAGAACGGCCACTGGCGGATCGCGCCGCAAGGCGCCGATGCCTGCACCCGGCGCGGCTATGCGGGTGACTCCCTCGTCCTGGAGACGTTCTGGGAGACCCGTACCGGAACGGTCAAGGTCGTCGACTTCATGCCGCAGCGCGACCAGGAGCCCGAGGTCATGCGGATCGTCGAGGGCGTCAGCGGCACCGTCGAGATGAGTTCGGTGATCCGGCTGCGGTTCGACTTCGGCTCGGTCGTGCCGTGGATGCGCCGCGCCCAGGGGCACCGGGTGGCGGTCGCCGGTCCGGACTCGGTCTGGCTGCGCAGCGAACCGCCGGTCAGGACCTGGGGGCAGCAGTTCTCCACCTGCTCGTCGTTCACCGTCGCCGAGGGCGAGCAGGTGGCGTTCGTCCTGACCTGGCACCCCTCGCACTCGCCCCGCCCCGATCTCGTCGACCCGTTCGAGGCGCTGAAGAGCACGCTGGCCGACTGGGCCGAGTGGTCCGCGCGGTGCAAGTACCGGGGCCCGTACCGGGAGGCGGTGATCCGTTCGCTGATCACGCTGAAGGCGCTCACCTTCGGCCCGACCGGCGGCATCGTGGCGGCGCCCACCACCTCGCTGCCCGAGGACATCGGCGGCGTGCGGAACTGGGACTACCGCTACTGCTGGCTGCGGGACTCCACGCTGACCCTCGACGCGCTCATCTCGGCGGGGTACCTGGAGGAGGCAGCCGCCTGGCGGGACTGGCTGCTGCGGGCCGTCGCCGGGGACCCGGCCGACCTCCAGATCATGTACGGCCTGGCGGGCGAGCGACGGCTGCCCGAGTCGGAGCTGCCGTGGCTGCGCGGCTACGAGAACTCCGCCCCGGTCCGCATCGGCAACGCCGCCGTGCGCCAGCGCCAGCTGGACGTGTACGGGGAGGTCATCGACTCGCTGCGGCTCGCCCGGGAGGCCGGCCTGGACGACAAGCCGCACGCCTGGAACCTCCAGCTGAGCCTGCTCGGCTTCCTGGAGTCCACCTGGCGCGAGCCGGACGAGGGGCTGTGGGAGATCCGCGGCCAGCGCCGCCACTTCGTGCACTCCAAGGTGATGGCCTGGGTCGCCGCCGACCGTGCCGTGCGCACCCTGGAGAAGAACCCGTCCCTGGCCGGCGACCCGGAACGGTGGCGGGTGATGCGGGACGCCGTGCACCGGGAGGTGTGCGAGAAGGGCTTCGACCCGGTGCGGAACACCTTCACGCAGTCCTACGGCTCCCGGAACCTGGACGCCGCGACGCTGCTGATCCCCCGGACGGGTTTCCTGCCGCCGGACGATCCCCGGATCATCGGCACGATCGACGCGGTCCGCGCGGAGCTGGGCAGTGACTGTCTGGTCCGCCGCTACAGCACGGACGGCGCCTCGATCGACGGGCTGCCCGGCAGCGAGGGCGCGTTCCTCGCCTGTTCGTTCTGGCTGGCGGACGCGCTGGTGGTGACCGGGCGCACGGACGAGGCCCGGGATCTCTTCGAGCAGCTGCTGGAACTCTGCAACGACGTGGGGCTGCTCGCCGAGGAGTTCGACGCCGTCACCCGACGGCAGGTCGGCAACTTCCCGCAGGCGTTCAGCCACATCGGACTGGTGAGCACTGCCATGGCCCTGGCCGGTGAGGACACGCAGGAGGCCGAGGCGGCAGGATAGGGCCCATGGATCTTGGACTGAAGAACCGTGTGTACATCGTCACCGGGGCGAGCCGGGGGCTGGGCAACGCCACCGCGCGTGCGCTGGCCGAGGACGGTGCCCGGGTGGTCATCACCGGACGGGACACGAAGCGGGTCGAGGCGGCCGCCGCCGAACTGGGACCCGACGTCGTCGGTCTCGCCGCGGACAACGCCGACCCCACCGCCGCGCAGCGCCTGGTGGACGACGCCCGCGAGCGGTTCGGTCGGCTCGACGGCAT
This sequence comes from Streptomyces sp. NPDC056061, assembly GCF_042266885.1. Lineage (NCBI taxonomy): Bacteria > Bacillati > Actinomycetota > Actinomycetes > Kitasatosporales > Streptomycetaceae > Streptomyces > Streptomyces sp. NPDC056061. Next base: position 44,897 of record NZ_JBHJWQ010000030.1, read on the forward strand.
TCTCATCAGCGTCGGCGGACCCGCGCCGGGCCTTCTCGCGGACAACACCGACGAGCAGTGGCAGGCGGCCTTCGATTCGGTGTTCCTGGGGGCGGTCCGGCTCGCCAGGGCCGCGGCGGCCGCGCTCGGCGAGGGCGGTGTCATCGGTTTCGTGCTGTCCGGCTCCGTGTACGAGCCGATCCCCGGGCTGACCATCTCCAACGGTCTGCGCCCCGGACTCGCCGGATTCGCCAAGTCCCTCGCCGACGAGCTCGGCCCCCGGGGCATCCGCGTGGTGGGGGTGCTGCCGGGCAGGATCGACACCGACCGGGTGCGCGAACTCGACGCGCTGTCGGGTGACGCGGAGGCCGCCCGCGTGGCCGCCGGGGCAGCCATTCCGCTGCGCCGTTACGGGACTCCGGAGGAGTTCGGCAGGGCGGCGGCGTTCCTGCTCTCGCCCGCGGCGTCGTACCTGACCGGCATCATGCTGCCGGTCGACGGCGGCTTCCGGCACGGCTTCTGAACGGGGCAGGCCCTGCCCGGAACCGAGGAACGGGACCGGGGAACGGGACCGGAGGACGGGACCCGGACACCCGGTGCCCGGTGGGCGGATGCCTCCCGCTTACGGCCCCTCCCCGGCCCGGATCAGCTCACCCGCTCCGCACGGTGTCCGACCGCGCCGAGCCGCACCTCGGCCGGCAGTTCGGCCTGCCCCGCGGAGTCCCGCGCGTGGGCGAGCACCTCGTCGGTGAGCCGGCCGAGCGCCTCGGCAGGGGTCGCGTGCGGTTCCATCAGGAGCCGCACCGCGACCCGGGGGGCGTCCCGGCGCCCGGTCAGCGCGACCCGGGCGCGGGCCACCCCGTCCAGGGCCGACGCCTCGTCCGCCACGGCCGCCTCCAGGGCACGGCCCCGCAGCACCGCCGCCTCGCCGTCGCCGCTGTCCACCAGCACCGCGGCGAGACGGGCCCGGCGCGCCTGGGCCAGCAGCCACCACAGGGCGAGGACGACCACGAGGGCGAGCGTCGCGAAGACCGTCGGCCACCACCAGCCCTCGTCGTGCCAGCGGGCCCGGTCGGCCCCGCTCAGCAGCACGTCGTTCCGGCCGTGCCAGGGCCACCGGGCCGGCACGGGCAGGCCCAGCCCGGCGGCGAGCACCGCGCCGCCGCAGCCGATGAGCACGAGTCCGGCGAGGCCGAGCAGTACCCGGTTGACGATCCCGCGCAACGGGCTCACCCCTTCCTCGCCGCGCGGCGGACCCGGACGGCCGTGCGCGGCCGTCCGGCCAGCCCCAGTTCCGCGACGCCGGTGCCGAGAACGGTGTCCAGGTCGGCGCGCACGTCGTCGATTTCCCGGAAGTGCGAGACCGCGCGCACGGCGATCCTGTTCCGTCCCACCCGGACCCGCACCGTCTGCACCCCGGACACCTCGACCGCCCGGTCCCGCAGGACCAGCGCCGCCGCCGACCTGTCGAGCCCCGCCCGTACGCCCGGACGGTCGCGGCGCATCGGCAGCAGGCCGCGGAGCCCCGGAGTGAGCGCGAGCAGCAGCAGCCACAGGCCGACCACCACGGCCACCGCCGCACCGGTCAGCACCCACACGTCGTCCAGGTGGCGGTCCGCGAGTTCCCGGGCCAGTACGCGGCGCCACCGCATCGCCGGCCGCTCGGCCCGTACCGCCGCGACGTCGTAGAGCAGCAGCCCCGAGCCGCCGAGAACCAGCAGGGCGAGGAGCGCCGCAGGGACGCGGCGCACGGACCAGAAGCGGCGCGCCCGGCCGTCGCGCCGCCCCCGTGCGGGCGGTGGAGCGTACGTGGCGGACGAGGCGGGCCCGCCGGGTTCGCGCACGTCACCCTGTTCGACGGGCCGGGCACCGGACGGCAGCCCGGTGTCGTGCCGCGGGTCGTGGGGGCCGGTCACCGAAGCCTCCCCCGGGCCGTGCCGTCCGCCACCGGGTGCAGACGCTCGACCTGCACGGCGACCTCGGGCACGTCCATTCCCGTCAATGCCCCCACCCGTTCGACGACGTGCCGGCGCACCCCACCGCACTGGCGGCCGATGTCGGACGGGTATCCGAGCTCCAGGGTGACCCGTACCCGGGCGGTGTCCCGGTGCACCGTGACCGTGGCGCGCGGCGCCGTGCCCCCCGCGGGAGGTGCGTCGATCGCCTCCTTCGCCGCCTGCGCGGCGATCTTCGCGACCACCCGATCGGCGATCCGGGTCGCTCCGCGCTCACCGGCGGCCACCCTGCTCCCCGTTCCCGAAACCCCCGGCATGCCCGTCACCGCCGTCGGTCGCCGCGCTCGCGACTCCGGAAGAAGTCACCGGGTTCCAGGTCGCCCTCCAGGAACCTCCCGGCCACGAAGCCGACCGCTCCCAGGGCCGCCACCAGCAGGAAGGCCCCGAACCCACCGAAGTACCCGGCGAATCCGAGCGCCATGCCGGCCACCATGCCGACCACCGCCATGCTCATCGTGCGCTCCTCAACTGCCTCGGTCACCGGGACCCGCCGGGCCCTCCTACTGGAGGCGTGGTTCGGTCCGGCTCTCTTCGTCTTCCTCGTCGGGCAGCTTGACGTCGCTCACCGCGATGTTGACCTCGACGACCTCCAGACCGGTCATCCGCTCGACCGCCGCGATGACGTTCTCGCGCACGTCACGGGCGACGTCCCCGATCGACACGCCGTAATCGACGACGATCTCCAGGTCGAGCGCGGTCTGCGACTCGCCGACCTCCGCCTTCACTCCTCGTGTGACGACTCTGCCCCCGCCGGGCACCCGATCGCGCACCGCTCCGAGCGTGCGCGAGAACCCGCTGCCCATCGCGTGGACACCGACCACGTCCCGCGCCGCCATGCCCGCGATCTTCTCGACCACGCCGTCCGCGATGGTCGTGCGGCCTCGGGTGGCAGGATCTCCCCCGCCACGCCTGATGGGGGTACTCGGTTCCTTGTCGGGGTTCTCGGGACGGACCCGCGGTGTGCTGTCGGTCATCGCCACTCATCCCTTCAGGGGCAGATTGCACCTTTTTGCCCACATTAGGGGCGCCTGGACCGTCCCGCGCCGTGGATACGGCAGGCCGGGACGATGACGACGGCCGACACCCCGCGCGGGGGCGACGGATGGACGGCGACGGTTCGACAGCGGACCGGGCTCGGCCGACTGCTCCCTCCGGGCGACCCGGCGGACGGGGCATGGGGCTCGGAGCGCGCCGCGGTGGGCGGGCCGGGATCCGGACCGGTGCTCGGGAGGCTCAGGATCGGAGCGTCCGGTCCGGCCGCGACCTCGGACCCGCGAGTGGCGCCGCCGGGCGCGCTGCCGCCGGGGCCGCTGCGGATGGAGGCGGACCTGTCGGCGGTCTCGGGCAGGCCGGTGCCCGCCGAGACCGCGGCCTTGCGCCCGCTGCCGCTGTCGCTGTCGGCGGCCGACCAGGATGTGGGCCCGATGGTGTCCCAGGTGGACGTGCACGTGACGGAGGCGCTGGAGGCACCTCCCGAACCACGCGATCCGGCACCGGTCGAGGTGCGCCCGGCGGGGCTCGCCGCCGCGAAGGTGCCCGGTGTGGCGACGCCGACCACGATGCCGGGCGGCGCCGCGCACCCGGGCCCCGGTCACGTCCGGGTCGAACCGGCGACGGAACCGGGCCACCGGGTGCTGGACGTGGCACGTGCGGTGCGGGCCGCGGTGGCGGACACCTCGGTGGACCGGCCGTCGGTGGTCGTACTGGTCACGGCGGTGGTGGCGCGGGACGGCCCGCGGCGTCCTTCCGGCGCGTTCAGTCGGTGATGCGTTCAGTCGGTGATGCGTTCAGTCGGTGATGCCCGCCAGGTCGCGCAGACGGCGCCCCTGCGCGGCACGTTCGGCGGCGCGCTGCTCCTCGTACCCGCGGGAGACGGCACCGCTCAGCAGCGCCTTGGTCTCCACCACCGCGTCGCGCGGGGCGGCCAGCAGCGCGGCGGCCAGGTCACGGGTCGCCGCGTCCAGTTCGTCGGCGGGGACCACCAGGTTGGCCAGGCCGGTGCGCTCGGCCTCCTCGGCCTGCACGAAGCGGCCCGTGGCGCAGATTTCGAGCGCCCTGGCGTACCCCACCAGGTGCACCAGGGGGTGTGTGCCGGTGAGGTCGGGGACCAGCCCCAGGCCGGTCTCCCGCATGGCGAACTGCACGTCCTCGGCGACGATCCGCAGATCGCAGGCGAGGGCGAGTTGGAAGCCCGCACCGATCGCATGCCCCTGGACGGCCGCGACGGACACGATGTCGTTGCGGCGCCACCAGGTGAACGCCTCCTGGTACGCGGCGATGGTCGCGTCGAGATCGGCCTCCGGGCCGCGCGCCATGTCGAGGAAGGACGGCTCCCCGTCGAATCCCTCGGGCGTGAACGCCTGCCGGTCGAGGCCCGCGGAGAAGGACTTGCCCTCGCCGCGCAGCACGACGACCCGCACCGTACCGGGCAGCGCCCTTCCGGCCTCGGTCAACGCCCGCCAGAGAGCGGGAGACTGGGCGTTGCGCTTGGCCGGGTTGGTGAGGGTCACCGTGGCGACCGCATCGTCGACGGCGAGCCGTACGCCGTCCTTGTCGAGCACGGAATCGAGCGAGGTCATGCGAGCCTCCGGGGCGGTCGGTCAGCATGCCGAACAGCATGTCCAGCTAAGTGACTGAACAGTAACCACCCGACCGACATCACGATCGACCGGGTGGCCACCGCCGGAACCGGTGAGCTCCGGGGCGGGTACGGACGGCCTGCCCCGACTCCGCCGAAGCCCTCGGAGTCTGTCGGACGGCCTCCGATCGGGCGGATCGAGGGCCACCCGACAGACTCCTCAGGCCGTGGCGGCCTTCTTGCCTCGTGTCGCCCCGCCGCGTCCGCGCAGCGTGACTCCGGACTCACTGAGCATCCGGTGGACGAATCCGTAGGAGCGGCCGGTCTCTTCGGCCAACGCCCGGATGCTCGCACCGGAGTCGTACTTCTTCTTCAGGTCTGCCGCGAGCTTGTCGCGCGCGGCGCCGGTAACCCGGCTGCCCTTCTTCAGAGTCTCGGCCACCCGTGCCTCCTCATGGGAAGTGCGCTCTGGACTCTCATGATCACCCCTCATGGGCTTCCTGGCCACCCATTCGACAAGGTCCGCACAACCGGATTCCCGTCGGAAATGGGGCCCGACACCGCTGGAATCCCGCGTTCCACAGGGCTGTGGCGGGGGGCCGGGGCGGCTCGGGAACGGAACCGCCAGGTCAGGGCCACACGGGGACGGTACCCGCCATATGGGTGCGCCCGGCAGGTATCTGCCGGGCGCCATGGCGCGGTACGAGACGTACTCACGCAGATGATGGATCACGCATGGGCCGAATGATCCATACGGAGTGGATCAGCGGCGGTCCCGTGTTGACAGGAGCGCGGCCGGCCCCGGACCGGAGCCCGTCGGGTGGCCTACGGCCGGACGGCCGAGGTCATCCGGCAGGCTCTCAGGCCAGTGCGACCAGGTCCTGGTAGTCCGCGCCCCACAGGTCCTCGACCCCGTCCGGGAGCAGGATGATGCGCTCCGGCTGGAGGGCCTCGACCGCGCCCTCGTCGTGGGTGACGAGGACCACGGCGCCCTTGTACGTGCGCAGCGCGCCGAGGATCTCCTCGCGGCTGGCCGGGTCGAGGTTGTTGGTCGGTTCGTCCAGGAGCAGAACGTTGGCGGAGGAGACCACCAGGGTCGCCAGCGCGAGGCGGGTCTTCTCGCCGCCGGAGAGCACTCCGGCGGGCTTGTCGACGTCGTCGCCGGAGAAGAGGAACGAGCCCAGCGTCTTGCGGACGTCGACGAGATCGAGGTCGGGCGCCGCCGAGCGCATGTTCTCCAGGACCGTGCGGTCCGGGTCGAGGGTCTCGTGCTCCTGGGCGTAGTAGCCGAGCTTGAGTCCGTGGCCCTCGACGATCCGGCCGGTGTCGGGCTTCTCGGCACCGCCGAGGAGCCGCAGCAGGGTCGTCTTGCCTGCGCCGTTGAGCCCGAGGATGACGACCCGGGAGCCCTTGTCGATGGCGAGGTCGACGTCGGTGAAGATTTCGAGCGAGCCGTACGACTTGGACAGGCCCTCCGCCATCAGGGGGGTCCTGCCGCACGGCGCGGGCTCGGGGAAGCGCAGCTTGGCGACCTTGTCGGCGACCCGGACGGCCTCCAGGCCGGAGAGGAGCCGCTCGGCCCGCTTGGCCATGTTCTGCGCGGCGACGGTCTTGGTGGCCTTGGCGCGCATCTTGTCGGCCTGGGAGTTGAGGGCGGCCGCCTTCTTCTCGGCGTTCTGCCGCTCGCGCTTGCGGCGCTTCTCGTCGGCCTCGCGCTGCTGCTGGTAGAGCTTCCAGCTCATGTTGTAGATGTCGATCTGCGAACGGTTGGCGTCGAGGTAGAAGACCTTGTTGACGACCGTGTCGACGAGCTCCGCGTCGTGGGAGATCACGATGAAGCCGCCGCGGTAGTTCTTGAGGTAGTCGCGCAGCCAGATGATCGAGTCGGCGTCGAGGTGGTTGGTCGGCTCGTCGAGCAGCAGGATGTCGGCGTCCGAGAACAGGATGCGGGCCAGCTCCACGCGACGGCGCTGACCGCCGGAGAGCGTGTGCAGCGGCTGTCCGAGCACCCGGTCGGGCAGGCTGAGCGCGGCGGCGATGGTGGCGGCCTCGGCTTCGGCGGCGTACCCGCCCTTGGTGAGGAACTCCGTCTCCAGGCGCTCGTACTTCTTCATCGCCTTCTCGCGGGTGGCGCCCTTGCCGTTGGCCATCCGGTCCTCGTTCTCGCGCATCTTGCGCAGGATCTCGTCGAGGCCGCGGGCGGAGAGGATGCGGTCGCGGGCGAGCACGTCGAGGTCGCCGGTGCGCGGGTCCTGCGGGAGGTAGCCGACCTCACCGGCGCGGGTGATGGTGCCGCCCGCGGGGCTGCCCTCTCCCGCGAGGCACTTGGTGAGGGTGGTCTTGCCCGCTCCGTTGCGGCCGACGAGGCCGATGCGATCGCCCTTGGCGATGCGGAAGGAGGCGGATTCGATGAGGACGCGGGCACCGGCGCGCAGCTCGATACCGGAAGCGGTGATCACGGTAAAACTCCAGGGCGGGGATGGACGGCGGACGGGGCGAGGGCGGAGTCGTCTCGACGCCGTCTAATGCACAAGGAGAATTGCCATACGGCTCATTCTACTGGCGGTGTGCAACTGGATTTTCCGCGCGTGCCGGGGTACGTGCGGAGCCGCCCCGCCGCACGCCGCTCTCCCGCCCCGCCGAGCGGTGCCACCGGGCTCTCGGGGATGATCTGGCCAATACTCGGCGCAGGTGGCCGTCCCCGACGGCCGGAACGGAGAGAGTGGCAGCCATGCAGTTCGACGACGACGCCGGTCTGGACACGTCCGAGGTCCAGGACGTCCGCGGCAGCCGCATCCCGGGCGGCAGGGCCACGGTGGGCGGCGGCATCGTGGGCATCGTCGCGCTGCTGCTGGGGCTGCTCCTCGGCGTCGGCCCCGACGAGCTCGGGCTGTCGTCCGGCGACACGGGCACGACGGCGACCGCCTCCTCGGCGGCGCAGGTGCAGGAGTCCTGCCGGACCGGGCGGGACGCGAACACGCGGGACGACTGCCGGACGGTCGCCGTGGTCAACAGCGTGCAGGACTTCTGGGGCGGGGAGTTCCGGCGGCACGGCGAGGCGTACACGAAGGCGCCGACGGTCCTGTTCACCGAACGGGTCGGCACCGCATGTGGCTCCGCGACCTCGGCGGTCGGGCCGTTCTACTGCCCCGGCGACCGGAAGGTCTATCTGGACCTGGGGTTCTTCGAGGAGCTGCGGACGAAGTTCGGCGCCTCCGGCGGCCCGTTCGCCCAGGCGTACGTCATCGCCCACGAGTACGGACACCACGTGCAGGGCCTCCAGGGGACGCTGGGCCGGACCCAGGACGGGCGTACCGGTGCGAACAGCAACGCGGTCCGGGTGGAGCTCCAGGCGGACTGCTACGCCGGGATCTGGGCGCACCACGCGACGAGCACGCCCGACGGGTCGACCGGACGGCCGCTGATCACGTCGCTGACGCAGGCCGACATCCGGGACGGGCTCGACGCGGCGGCGGCGGTCGGCGACGACCGCATCCAGGAGAAGTTCCAGGGGCGGGTGGCACCGGAGGCATGGACGCACGGATCGGCCGCGCAGCGGCAGCAGTGGTTCACCACGGGCTACCGCAGCGGCGACATGGCCGCCTGCAACACCTTCCGCTGAGCGGCCGGACGGCCGGACGCCCCGGGGCGGGTGCGGCGGCGTCAGACGCCGCCGGTGTGCACCTGGAACGCGGCCCGGCGCACCGCTTTGGCGAGGGCGGGGTCCGGGTGGGCGGCGGCAAGGGCCACCAGCACCTGCACGGTGCGTGGATGGCCGACGGCCCGCACCTCGTCGAGGAGCGCCGGCACCGTGCCCTGGACGGCGGAGTCGAGGTGGCGGACCAGCAGCCCGGTCTCGCCGTGGTCGGCGACGGCCGCCGCGGTGTCGACCCAGAGCCAGGTGGCCTCCTCCCGGCTGAGGACGTCCTGGGCGTCCTCGGGGTCGGTTCCGTCGTACTCGGCGAGCCACAGCAGCGCGTAGGGGCGGAGCGAGGTGTCGTCGAGGACGGCACGCACCTCGGGCTCGGCGGGCGCGCCGACGACACGGAGCGCCTCGAAGGCGAGTCCGCGCAGCAGCGCGTCCTCGCCGCGGGCGACGGCGAGGAGTTCGGCGACGGCACTGCCCACGGTGCGGGCGGCGAGCCAGGCGCGGTATTCGTCGCGGGCCGGGCCCGGGGTGAGCCGGGCGCAGCCGATCAGCATGTCGGCGGCGGACTGCTCGATGTTCCCCGCCGGGCTCTGGGCGGCGACGCAGATCTGTTCCAGCTTGACCCAGACCGCCCAGTTGCCGAGCGGGGTGAGGGTGGCGTGGCCGGTGTCTAGGGTGAGCGCGCCGACGGCGGCGAGTCCCTCCAGGGCCCAGTCGAGCAGCAGGGCGATCAGCTCGGCCGGGTGCTCGGGAGCGGGCTCGGCCGATTCGGGCCGCGGGCCGGACGGCACCTCGCAGCGTTCCTCGTGGAGTTCCGCGACGCGCTGTTCCAGGAGGTCCAGGAGGCCGGGCACGGCGACCGGGCCCGCCGAGAGCTGGAGGAGGGAGAGCACCTGGGGCACGGCCTCGACGGCCTCGGCGACCGCGGCGGGCTCGACGCCGTCGGGGGCCGGGTGGACGAGCGACCAGGCGTCGAACAGCGCCACCCAGCCGCGCAGCACGGCGGAGTCGTCGCGGTCCCAGGCGCGCAGCCGCCAGCCGGGGCGCGCGGTGTCGCCGTGCAGTTCGACGAGACCGGCGAGACGGGCCCGGTCCCAGCCCGAGCGCACCTGGGCGGGGGACAGTTCCAGGGCCGTGGCGGCCCGTTCGAGTGCCTGGGCGGCGGGCGGGGGCGCGCCCGGGAACGCGCCGTCGGCCGCCCAGCGGGCGATCCGTACGGCATCGGCGAGGGCTGCCCTGGCCTGGCGAGCCAGTTCCGCCCGGGGAGGGGTGCCCTCCGGGGGGCGGGGGGCCGGCCTGGTGCGCCGGGTGGTCACTGCCTTGCGAGCGGTGGCCAGGGGTCGCGGGCGGACAAGTCGGAGCCTGGAGTCGCGCGGGGTACGGGACGTCACGGAGAGCAGTCTTGCCCCTGACGGCCCGAAAGCCCAAACGGAACCCCGATTCACGCTGCCGGGGCCGGTGGGGGCCGGTCCGGCACCAATCGACCGATCCCTTGCATCGGATCACATCAGGGGCGTGAGGAAGCGGCGCAGGGCCTCCTCGTAATGCGCCGGGTCGGCGTTCCACATTGCCGCATGCGGAGCCTGCGGGACGGTGTGCAGGGAGACCAGTTCCGGGCGGCGCGCGGCGAGTTCGCGGGAGGGCTGCCAGGGGGCCAGGGTGTCGTCCGGGCCGTGGAAGATCAGGGCAGGGGCGCGCAGCGCCGGTGCGAGCGAGCCGTCCAGGAGGCGCGCGCCGTGCAGTCCGGTCTGCCCCTGGGCGGCGCGGACGGCGAGCGGGAGCAGCGCGGCCGGGACGCCCCGGGCGACGGCCAGGGCCCGCAGCGTGGCGGCCCAGTCCAGCACCGGGGAGTCGAGGACGAGGCCGCAGACACGGTCGCGGAGCGCGGAGTCGACGGCCGCGTGCAGGGCCATCGAGGCGCCGGTGGACCAGCCGTGCAGGACGACCTTCTCGGCCCCGTACCGCACGGCGAAGCGGATCGCCGCGTCCAGGTCGCGCCATTCGGATTCGCCGAGGTGCGCGAGACCGTCCGGGGGGCGCGGCGCCCCGGCGTCCCCGCGGTAGGCGAGGTCGAGGACGGGCAGGCGCAGGTCGTGCAGGAACTCCATGATGTTCAGCGGGTGTTCCCTGGTGGTCCCGAGGCCGTGCACGGTGATGACCCAGGTGTCGCGGGCACCCGGCAGGAACCAGGCGGGCAGGGCGCCGAGTTCGCCGGGGATCTCGACCTCCTCGTGTTCGAGGCCGAGTGCCGTGGAGGGGTCTCCCTCGTACAGCTGGGGCGTGATCCGGACCCTGGCGCCCGGCTCCGGGCTGCCCCGGTCGACGCGTTCCAGGCTGCGGACGACGGTGTCGGGGGCGTGGTGGGCGCCTTCGAGCACCGGGCCGACGACGGCGTGCATGTCGTCGGACACGAGTCCGTACGTGCCGGGCCGCAAGGACGTGAAGGAGCGGGTCAGCGTGACGCGTCCGGGCACCGCGGCGTGCACGGTGAGTCCGCGGTCGGTGGGGAGCGGCCGCCCGGGCGGCGCCCCGAGGGCGGCGCCGCCGGCGAACCGGCCGGCCGCGACGGCTGCCGCGCCGAGGCCGAGGATCGTGGTGACGGCTGCTGCCGTGACTGTTGCCGGGCGCATCGCTTCAGTGTCGTCGGGCGGACCGCGTCCCGCCACCGGACAGCGGCCGCCCGGTGGCGGGACGCGGACGTGTCGGGGGCGCCGGAAGGGTGTGGGGTGCGGACGGCGGCGGCGCGGTGGTCACGGGTGCGGGGCGGCGGCCACTGGGGGCGGGGCAGGACGTGGGGACGGCAGGCCGCGCAGGTCACGGGGCGGGACCGGGCGGAGAGCTGCGCAGCTCACGGGGCCGGGCGGAGGACCGGCGGCCGCGGGGCGGGAGCGTCACGGTGCCGGCGGGGCGTCCGGGGCCGGGCGGCGCGGCTGCTGTCCGTACCCCTTCAGCGCCTCTCCCACGTCGTGCAGTTGGGCCGGGGTGAGCAGGTTCGGGGAGAACCCGGGGACCGAGCTCGCGGCGAGCCGGAGCCGGCAGAGCCATTCCAGCTGCGCGGTCCGGTCGTATGCCTCGTCCAGGGTGGCGCCGCAGGTGACGGTGCCGTGGTTCTGGAGCAGGCAGCCGGTGCGGTCGCGCAGGGCGGCGAGCATGTTCTCGGCGAGTTCACCGGTTCCGTAGCGGGCGTAGGCCGCCACCCGGACGGGCCCCCCGAGCATGGCCGCGGCGCAGTGGATCGGCGGGACCTCGCGGACCAGGGTGGAGACGGCCGTCGCCTGCACCGCGTGGGTGTGCACGACGGCTGCCGCGTCGGTGTTCCGGTAGACCGCGAGGTGGAGCGGGAGTTCGCTGGTGGGGGCGAGGTCGCCGAGGACACGGTTTCCCTCCGGATCGACGCCGACCGCGTCGTGCGGACCGAGCCGGTCGTACGGCACCCCGCTGAGGGTGACCAGGATCATGTCGCCGACCCGGGCCGAGACGTTTCCCGACGTGCCCACGACGAGACCCTCGGCCGCCGTCCTGCGGGCGGCGACGACGCCCGCCCGGGCCCGCTCGATCGGGTCCGGTTTCTGATCGCTCATACGGCGATCCCGTCAGCGCGCGCGGCATGCGTGCACCGCCGTCGGGCCGTCGGCCGGAGGGCCGCCGGAGCCCCGCGGCGGGACGGCGGGAGGCCCCGGCCCGGCTCCGCGCCGGGACGCCCCGGACGCGCCCGCCACCGACACCGCAGCGCCCTGCCCAGTTCATCTCCCGTTCACCCAGGTTGCCTACGGTCCACGTGCCAATGACGTCGAACGATTGCCTGGGTAAATGGAACACATCACGCTGCTCCTCGCGATTGTGATCGTGACAGCTCTAGTGTTCGATTTCACGAACGGTTTCCACGACACCGCCAACGCGATGGCGACCACCATCTCGACCGGCGCGCTCAAACCGAAGACCGCGGTGGCCATGTCCGCCGCTCTCAATCTCGTCGGCGCGTTCCTGTCCGTGGAGGTCGCCAGAACGATCTCCGGCGGGATCGTCGACGAGGACGGGTTGCGGACGGAGGTCATCTTCGCGGCACTCGTCGGCGCCATCCTGTGGAATCTGCTGACCTGGCTGGTCGGGCTGCCGTCCAGTTCCTCGCACGCCCTGTTCGGCGGCCTCATCGGCGCGGCGGTGATGTCGGCGGGCTGGTCGTCGGTCAACGGCGGAACCGTCGTCACCAAGGTGCTCATCCCCGCGGTCGCCGCCCCGATCGTCGCCGGTGCCGCCGCGCTGCTGGCCACCAGGCTGACGTACCGGATCGGCGGGAAGATCCGCGACGAGGCCCAGGAGAAGGCCACCGCCAAGGGTTACCGCGCCGGTCAGATCGCCTCGGCCGGGCTTGTCTCCCTCGCCCACGGCACGAACGACGCGCAGAAGACCATGGGCATCATCACCCTGGCCCTGGTCACCGGCGGGGTGCTGCACCCGGGCGCCAACCCGCCGGTCTGGGTGATCGTGTCCGCCGGTACGGCCATCGCGCTCGGCACCTACCTGGGCGGCTGGCGGATCATCCGCACGATGGGCAGCGGCCTCACCGACCTCAAGCCGCCGCAGGGCTTCGCCGCCCAGACCAGCGCGGCCACCGTCATCCTGGCCTCCTCGCACCTCGGGTTCTCCCTCTCCACCACCCAGTCCTGCTCCGGCGCCGTCATGGGTGCGGGGCTCGGCCGCCGGGGCGGTGTGGTCCGCTGGTCCACCGCCACCCGGATGTTCGTCGCCTGGGGTCTGACCCTGCCGGCCGCGGGTCTGGTCGGCGCGGGTGCGGAGCTCCTGACCAAGCAGGGCACCTGGGGCGTCGTCGTCGTCGCGGCGCTGCTGGTCGCGGGTTCCGGCTCGATCTGGCTGCTGTCGCGCCGCAAGCCGGTCGGCCACGGCGACGTCGCACCGGCCGAGGGCCACGTCGAACCCGCCGGGGTCGTCACCACGGCCATCGCCGCCGTCAGCCCGCCGCCCACCATCGCGGCCCACACCGCGGCACAGGACCTCATGACCACCATTCCGGCCCCGGCCGCCGCCGTCCAGGACCCGGCGCGCCCGGCCGCCGTGTGACGACCCGAAGGAAATCAGCATGAAAATCGACTGGGCGGCTCTCGGCTCCGTCTTCGGTGTGTCCCTCGTCGTCACCGTCGCGCTGGTGGGCCTCTTCACCCTGGGCATCGTCGGTCTCGCCAAGCAGCCCGAACCGGCGGCGCAGGGCGGCTCCGGCGGCTCGCAGCTGCTGGCCCGCGCGGGCGCGTACCTCTGCTTCGCGCTGTGCGCGGCGGCGGTCGTCTACGGGATCTATCTGATCGTCGTCTGAGCCTCTTCCTCCGCACTCCCCCGTCGGGCCGGACACCCTCCGTGTGTCCGGCCCGACGCCGTGCGCCGCGGCCCGATGTGGGTCTCGGCACACTGCACCGGCGCAGGTCAACGGCGAGTTGACGGGCGTTCTCGGTGCGTGGTGGACTGCCGGAGCCAATTACGGCGACAGCAGAGGAAGCCGGTGCGAATCCGGCGCGGTCCCGCCACTGTCACCGGGGAGCGGCCCCCACACCGGGAACGTCACGGCACGCCACGCGCGAGCTGGAAGGCCGGGGGAACCGCGGATCCGGGAGCCAGGAGACTCTCGTCGCCGATCACGTCGAACCAGGGCGCGGACCCTGAGTGAGGACATGTCGCCATGCCTGGCAGCCGTGCGTCCCTTGCAGCGGCGCTCTCGCCGAGAGCCGCCCGAACGATGTCCCTCCGAGGCACGACGGCAGGCTGAGCCATGCGTGCCGACCGCATCTTCGCGTACGGCGCCACGGCCGGTCTGATCGGCGATCTGCTGCTCGGTGACCCCCGCCGGGGGCACCCGGTCGCCGCCTTCGGGCGGACCGCGGCGGGCGTCGAGCGCCGTCTGTGGCGCGACCACCGCGGGTGGGGCGCGCTGCACACCCTCGTCTGCGCCGGAGGCGCCGCGGGCGGTGCCGTGCTGCTCACCCGCGCCCTGCGGGGTCGCCCCGCCGCCTCCGTCGTGCTGACCGCGGCCGCCACCTGGTCCGTCGTCGGCGGCACGTCGCTGGGGCGGGAGGCGCGGGCCATCGGCGGCGCGCTGGCCGCCGGGGACGTGGAGCTCGCCCGCGAGCGGCTGCCGCATCTGTGCGGGCGCGACCCGCACTCCCTGGACGGGCCGCAGATCGCCCGCGCCGTGGTGGAGTCCGTGGCCGAGAACACCTCGGACGCCGTGGTCGGCGCCCTGGTGTGGGGGGCGCTGGCCGGGGTGCCCGGCCTCGTCGGATTCCGGGCCGTCAACACCCTGGACGCGATGGTCGGCCACAAGTCGCCCCGCCACCGGCGCTACGGCTGGGCCTCCGCCCGCCTCGACGACCTCATGGGCTGGCCCGGCGCCCGGTTGACGGCCCTGCTCACCGCGGCCGCCGGAGGGCGGCCCCGGGACGCGGTACGGGCCTGGCGGGCCGACGCGGCGAAGCACCCGAGCCCCAACGCGGGCCCGGTCGAGGCGTCGTTCGCGGGTGCGCTGGGCGTACGCCTGGGCGGGACGCTGGCGTACGGCGGCCGGGTCGAGCACCGGCCCGTGCTGGGCGGTGCGACCGGCCGGGCGGTGGGGACCGAGGACATCGAGCGGGCGGTGCGGCTGTCGCGCCGGGTGGGCGCGCTGGCGCTCGGCGTGTGCGTGGCGGCCCGGCTGGGCGCGGGCCTCGCCGCCCGCCGCATCGCCGCGGCGGGCGGCGCAGGGGCCCGGAACACCCGGGTACCAGGTGCGGGCGGACGGCGACGGATCGCGGGACGGAGACGGATATGAGCGGCGGACTGCTGATCGCCGGCACCACCTCGGACGCCGGCAAGAGCGTCGTCACGGCGGGTATCTGCCGCTGGCTCGTGCGCCGGGGCATGAAGGTGGCGCCCTTCAAGGCGCAGAACATGTCGCTGAACTCCTACGTCACCCGGGAGGGCGCCGAGATCGGCCGCGCCCAGGCGATGCAGGCGGCGGCCGCCCGGGTGGAGCCGACCGCGCTGATGAACCCGGTCCTGCTCAAGCCCGGCGGCGACCGCTCCAGCCAGGTGGTCCTGATGGGCAGACCGGTGGGCGAGATGAGTGCCCGCGGCTACCACGGCGGTCGCCAGGAAGCGCTGTTCGGCACCGTGGTGGACTGCCTGGAGCAGCTCCGGGGCACGTACGACGCGGTGATCTGCGAGGGCGCGGGGAGTCCGGCCGAGATCAATCTGCGGCGCACGGACATCGTGAACATGGGGGTCGCACGCGCGGCGGGCTTCCCGGTCGTGGTCGTCGGCGACATCGACCGCGGCGGCGTCTTCGCCTCGTTCTTCGGCACGACCGCGCTGCTCGCCGCCGAGGACCAGGCACTGATCGCGGGCTACCTGGTGAACAAGTTCCGGGGCGACGTGTCGTTGCTGGAGCCGGGCCTGGAGATGCTGCACGGGATCACCGGGCGCCGGACGTACGGGGTGCTGCCCTTCGCACACGGTCTCGGCATCGACGAGGAGGACGGCCTGCGAGTCTCGCTGCGCGGTGCCGTGCGCGAGTCGGTCGTCGCGCCGCCGCACGGCGAGGACGTGCTGCGGGTCGCGGTGTGCGCGGTGCCGTTGATGTCGAACTTCACCGACGTGGACGCGCTGGCCGCCGAACCGGGCGTCGTCGTCCGGTTCGTGGACCGTGCCGAGGAACTCGCCGACGCCGACCTGGTCGTGGTGCCGGGCACCCGGGGCACCGTGCGGGCGCTGGCCTGGCTGCGCGAGCGCGGTCTCGCCGACGCGCTGGCGCGGCGGGCCGCCGAGGGCCGGCCGGTCCTCGGGATCTGCGGCGGTTTCCAGCTCCTCGGCGAGCACATCGAGGACGAGGTGGAATCCCGGGCCGGGCGGGTCGACGGGCTGGGCCTGCTCCCGGTACACGTCCGCTTCGACCGTGCGAAGACCCTCGCCCGGCCCGTCGGCGAGGCGCTCGGCGCACCCGTCGAGGGGTACGAGATCCATCACGGCGTCGCCGACGTGCGCGGCGGGGAACCCTTCCTGGACGGTTGCCGGGTCGGCCCCGTATGGGGCACCCACTGGCACGGGTCGCTGGAGAGCGACGTGTTCCGCCGCCGTTTCCTCGCCGAGGTCGCGCGGGCGGCCGGCCGGCGTTTCGTCCCGGCCCCCGACACCTGTTTCGGCGAGCTGCGCGAGGAGCAGCTCGACCGCCTCGGCGACCTCGTCGAGGAGCACGCCGACACCGACGCGCTGCTCCGGCTCATCGAGTCGGGCGCGCCGACGGGTCTTCCCTTCCTCGCCCCCGGGGCTCCCGGACTCCCGGGACGGCACGCGTGAACGCCCCTATGCGCCCCGCACCGCGCCCCGCACGTGCGGCGGCGCCTTCCGCCGTGCGCCCCTTCCCGTACCGGGGCGCCGCCCCCGGCCCCGCGCCCCGCCCGCCGGAGGGGCCGACACCGGTGACGCGGAAGTCGGTCCGCGTGCCGGAGGGGCCGACACCTCGCCGTTTTCCCCAGGAGGCATCGTGAGTACGCCGTACCCCTTCACCGCGCTCGTCGGGCAGGACGACCTCCGGCTCGGCCTGCTGCTGAACGCGGTCTCGCCCGCTGTCGGCGGTGTGCTGGTGCGTGGCGAGAAGGGCACCGCCAAGTCCACCGCCGTGCGGGCGCTCGCCGCGCTCATGCCCCGGGTGCCCGTGGTGCCCGGGTGCCGGTTCTCCTGCGATCCGGCCTCGCCCGATCCGGCGTGTCCCGACGGCCCGCACGAGGCCGGGCCCGACGTGTCGCGGGACGCCAGGATGGTGGAGCTGCCCGTCGGCGCGTCCGAGGACCGGCTCGTCGGGGCGCTCGACATCGAGCGGGCGCTCGCCGACGGCGTGAAGGCGTTCGAACCGGGCCTGCTGGCCGACGCCCACCGCGGGATCCTGTACGTCGACGAGGTCAACCTGCTCCACGACCACCTCGTGGACCTGCTCCTGGACGCGGCCGCCATGGGTGCCTCGTACGTGGAGCGCGAGGGCGTCTCGGTCCGGCACGCCGCGCGTTTCCTGCTCGTCGGCACGATGAACCCCGAGGAGGGCGAGCTGCGGCCGCAGTTGCTCGACCGCTTCGGGCTGACCGTCGAGGTGGCGGCGTCCCGCGAGACCGATCAGCGGGTCGAGGTGGTGCGGCGGCGTCTGGCGTACGACGCCGACCCCGAGGGCTTCGCCGCCGGATGGGCCGAGGAGGAGGAGGCGCTGCGGGCGAGGATCGCCGCCGCGCGGGCGCTGCTCGCGGATGTGCGGCTCGGCGACGGGGCGCTGCGGCAGATCGCGGCGACGTGCGCCGCGTTCGAGGTGGACGGGATGCGCGCCGACATCGTGATGGCCCGGACCGCGACCGCGCTGGCCGCCTGGGCCGGGCGCACGGACGTGCTGGCCGAGGACGTGCGCCGGGCCGCCCTGCTGGCACTCCCCCACCGCCGTCGGCGCAACCCCTTCGACGCGCCGGGCCTGGACGAGGACAAGCTCGACGAGACGCTGGAGCAGAACGGCGGCGAGGACGAGGACCCGGACCCGGACGGCCCCGGTGGCGGCGGCCGGCCCCCGCAGGACGACGGCCCCGGCGCCCCGTCGCGCCCCGAGGGGGAAGCCGCCGATGCCCCCGAGCCCTCCGTGCCCCAGCAGGGCACGGAGCAGGACACGGAGCAGGACACGGAGCAGGGACAGGGGCAGGGGCAGGGGCGGCCCTCCGATGGTGGTGAGCAGCAGCCCGTTCGCGCCGCCGAGCCGTTCCGGACCAGGACGCTGAGCGTGCCCGGTCTGGGCGAGGGCGCGGCGGGGCGGCGTTCCCGGGCGCGCACCGAGCACGGGCGCACCACCGGCTCGCGACGTCCGCAGGGCTCGCTGACCAAGCTGCACCTGGCGGCGACCGTGCAGGCGGCGGCCCCGCATCAGCGGGCGCGCGGCCGGTCGGGGCCGGGGCTGGTGCTGCGTCGGGACGATCTGCGGCAGGCGAACCGCGAGGGGCGCGAGGGGAACCTCGTGCTGTTCGTGGTGGATGCCTCCGGGTCGATGGCGGCCCGGCAGCGGATGAGCGCCGTCAAGGGCGCGGTCCTGTCGCTGCTGCTGGACGCGTACCAGCGGCGGGACAAGGTCGGGCTGGTCACCTTCCGCGGCCGGGACGCCGAGGTGGCGTTGCCGCCGACGTCGTCGGTGGACGCGGCGGCGGCCCGGCTGGAGCAGCTGCCGACCGGTGGGCGCACGCCCGTCGCGGCCGGGCTGCTGAAGGCCCACGAGGTGCTGCGGGTGGAGCGGTTGCGCGACCCGTCGCGGCGTCCGCTGCTGGTCGTGGTGACCGACGGGCGGGCCACCGGCGGCCCCGAACCGGTGGCGCTGGCGTCACGGGCGGCGCGGCTGCTCGGGGCGGAGGGTGTCGCGTCCGTCGTCGTGGACTGCGAGTCGGGTCCGGTGCGGCTCGGTCTCGCGGGCGATCTGGCCCGGGATCTCGGCGGCACCGTCGTGACGCTCGACGAGCTGCGGGCCGACGCGATCGCCGGGCTCGTCAAGGACGTTCAGGAAACCAACAGGAGGGCCGCGTAATGCCGAAGGGACAGCCGACCACCGTGCCGGACGACGGGCTCACCACCCGTCAGCGCCGCAATCGTCCGCTGCTGATGGTGCACACCGGTATCGGGAAGGGCAAGTCGACGGCGGCCTTCGGGATGGCGTTGCGCGCCTGGAATCAGGGGTGGCCGATCGGCGTCTTCCAGTTCGTCAAGTCGGCGAAGTGGAAGGTCGGCGAGGAGAACGCGCTGAAGGTGCTCGGTGCGAGCGGCGAGGGCGGCACCGTCGCCTGGCACAAGATGGGCGAGGGCTGGTCGTGGGTGCAGCGCGACCGGCAGCTGAGCAACGAGGAGGCGGCCCGCGAGGGCTGGGAGCAGGTCAAGCGCGACCTCGCAGCGGAGGCGTACCGGCTGTACGTGCTGGACGAGTTCGCGTACCCGATGCACTGGGGCTGGGTCGACACCGGCGAGGTGATCGAGGTGCTGCGGAACCGTCCGGGGACGCAGCACGTGGTGATCACCGGGCGCAACGCGCCCGAGGAGCTGCTGGAGGCCGCGGATCTGGTGACCGACATGTCGAAGGTCAAGCACCCGATGGACGCCGGTCAGAAGGGTCAGCGGGGCATCGAATGGTGAGTGACCTCCGGTGAACGTTCCTCGTCTGGTGATCGCCGCGCCCTCCTCGGGCAGCGGCAAGACCACGGTGGCCACGGGGCTGATGGCGGCCTTCGCGGGGCGGGGGCTCGCGGTGTCCCCGCACAAGGTGGGGCCCGACTACATCGATCCCGGCTACCACACCCTGGCCACGGGCCGGCCGGGCCGCAACCTCGACGCCTATCTGTGCGGTGCGGAGCTGGTCGCCCCGTTGTTCGCGCACGGGGCGCGGGGCTGCGACCTGGCGGTCGTCGAGGGGGTGATGGGGCTGTACGACGGGGCGGCGGGCAGGGGCGAGCTGGCGTCGACCGCGCAGGCCGCGAAGCTGCTGCGGGCGCCGGTGGTGCTGGTCGTCGACGCGTCGTCGCAGTCGCGGTCGGTGGCCGCGCTGGTGCACGGCTTCGCCTCGTGGGACCCGCAGGTGCGGATCGGCGGCGTGATCCTCAACAAGGTCGGCTCGCGGCGGCACGAGGCGCTGCTGCGGGAGGCCCTGGAGGAGGCGGGCATGCCGGTGCTGGGGGTACTGGGGCGGGCCGAGCGGCTGTCCGTGCCGTCCCGGCACCTGGGGCTGGTGCCGGTCGCCGAGCGGCGGCGCGACGCGGTGGACGCGGTCGCGGCGATGGCGGACCAGGTGCGGGCGGGATGCGACCTGGACGCGCTGCTCGCGCTGGCCCGTTCGGCGCCCGCGCTCGCCGAGGAGGCGTGGGACCCGGCGGGGGCGATGGCCGCGTGTGGCGGGCTCGTCGCCGGGGCCGGGAGGGTCGCCGTCGCGGCCGGGGCCGCGTTCACCTTCTCCTACGCGGAGCACACCGAACTGCTGGCCGCCGCGGGGGCCGAGGTGGTGCCGTTCGATCCGTTGCGGGACGAGGCACTGCCCGAGGGCACCCGCGGGCTGGTCGTCGGCGGCGGTTTCCCGGAGGTGTACGCCTCCGAGTTGTCCGCCAACGAGGGACTGCGCGGGTCCGTCGCGGCGCTGGCGCGCTCCGGGGCCCCGGTGGCCGCGGAATGCGCGGGGCTGCTGTACCTGGCGCGTTCGCTCGACGGGCTGCCGATGTGCGGGGTGCTGGACGCCGAGGCGCGGATGTCCGGGCGGCTGACACTGGGCTACCGGGAGGCGGTGGCGGTCGGCGACAGTGTGCTGGCCGCGGCCGGGACCCGGGTGCGCGGGCACGAGTTCCACCGCACGGTGCTGGAGCCGGGTGCGGGGGCCGCCCCGGCCTGGGGCATGCACCAGCCGGAGCGGCGCGTGGAGGGGTTCGTGCAGGACGGCGTGCACGCGAGCTATCTGCACACGCACGCGGCATCGGCGCCCGGTATGGTCCGCCGGTTCGTCGAGGGGTGCACGGGGTGAACGGCGGTCGGTGACCCGCCCGGCGCCCCGGCCCATCGGCCGGGGTCATCGGGAACGCGCCGAACGCCACGAAACACCGCCATCCGCTCTTGCCCATGCCGCTCCCGGCCCTGTCCGCCCCGTCGCGGCACCGGTGCGCGTCCCCGGCGCACCCCGCGTTCCGCCCTCCTCCCGCCCGCCCGTCCGTCCGTCCGTCCGTCCGTCCGCAGACCGTTCCCGAAAGGATCCCGTCCCGTGTCCGAAGCGATCGGTGCCGCCATGGCGTCCTGGCCCGGCCCCCGGACGCCGTACCTCCCGCTGGAGGGCGATGTGGCCGGCGTGTGGCGTGCGGTGCGGGACGGGGAGCGGGTGGAGCTGCGGGCGGACCCCGCGTGGCCGTTGCCGCCCGGTGTCACGCCTGGTGCGCGGGGCGCGGCGGTGCTGCGTGTCACTGACCGGGTCGTGCCGCTCGGGGAACGGACGGCGGTGGTGCGGCCGGCGTCACTCACGGTCGGGGTCGGTGCGTCCAGGGGCGTGCCCGCCGACGAGATCGTCGGGCTGGTCCGGCACACCGTGCGCGAGGCCGGACTCTCGCACCTGAGCGTCGCGGAACTGGCGACGCTCGACACCAAGGCCGACGAACCGGGCGTCGCCGCCGCGGCCGCGCGGCTCGGCGTTCCGCTGCGGTCGTACCCGGCCGGTGAACTCGCCCGCGTCGAGGTGCCCAGCCCGTCCGGCACGGCGCTCGCCGCCGTCGGCACGCCCTCCGTCGCGGAGGCCGCAGCACTCGCCGCCGGGGGCGAACTTCTCGTGCGGAAGCGGAAGTCGGCACCCGAGGGACGGGCGGCGATGGCCACCTGCGCGGTGGTGCGCCGGGCAGGCGGGTCCGGTCCCGACCGTTGCGTGAAACCGGGTGCCCGGCGCATAGTCGTTCTGCCGTGCTTCCTCCTCAGCGGCGTCCTGCCGGACCGGTGCCGTCACCGGGCCGCGGTGCGGGCCGCCGTCCGACCCGAGCCGGACATCCGTCCGACCGAGGTCGTCGGTGCGGCCGGAAAGCTGTACGGCCTGGTCATGAAGCGCCACCGGGAGGCGGACGAGGGCGATTTACGGATGAACTGCGACTCATGCGTCCACCGAATCGCGCTGCCGGGCTTCGAGGACACGGTGGGGCTGCCACGAGCGGCCGCACCTGCGCCCCGATGACGACGGCCATCCCACCCCCACGGCGGTCATGCACACTCCCACGGAAGGTCCCGACGCGACAGGCGCGGGCACGCACGATCTGCGGCACCACGGTGACGCGGAGGTACAGGGACGGGGCCGAGATCTGACCGATCTCGCCGTCAACGTACGAGCGAACACTCCCCCGCCCTGGCTGCGGGAACGGATCGCCGCGTCGCTGGGCTCGCTCGCCGCCTACCCGGACGGGCTGGCCGCGCGGGCGGCGGTCGCGGCCCGGCACGGGCTGCCGCCCGAGCGGGTCCTGCTGACGGCGGGGGCCGCGGAAGCGTTCGTGCTGATCGCACGGGCCCTTCCGGCCCGCCGTCCGGTCGTGGTCCACCCGCAGTTCACCGAGCCGGAGGCGGCGCTGCGCGCGGCCGGGCACGAGGTCGGCCGGGTGCTGCTGCGGGCCGAGGACGGATTCCGGCTCGACCCGGCGGCGGTGCCCGAGCACGCGGATCTGGTGGTGGTCGGCAATCCGACCAACCCCACATCGGTCCTGCACCCGGCGGCCGTGCTGGAGGAACTTGCCCGTCCCGGGCGGACGCTGGTCGTCGACGAGGCGTTCATGGACGCGGTGCCGGGCGAACGCGAGGCGCTGTGCGGGCGGACGGATGTGCCGGGGCTCGTGGTGCTGCGCAGCCTCACCAAGACCTGGGGGCTCGCGGGGCTGCGCATCGGCTACGTGCTGGCCGCCCCCGAGACGATCCGGGCGCTGGAGGAGGCGCAGCCGTTGTGGCCGGTGTCGGCCCCGGCGCTGGCCGCGGCCGAGGCGTGCATGGAGTCGCGGGCGCTGGCCGAGGCGGCCGGCGCGGCGGAACGGATCGCCGTGGACCGGTTCCATCTGGTCGCGGGGCTGCGGGAGTTCGCCGAGGTGCGGGTGGCGGAGCCGGCCGAGGGACCGTTCGTGCTGGTGCGCCTGGAGCGGGCGGCGGAGGTACGGGAGAGGTTGCGGATGCTGGGGTTCGCGGCGCGCCGCGGGGACACCTTCCCCGGGCTCGGACCGCAGTGGCTGCGGCTGGCGGTGCGCGACCGCACGACGACCAACCGCTTCCTCCAGGCCCTCGACCAGGCGTTGCAGTCGCTGACGGCCGTGTCGCGCTGACCGCCGTCGCACACCGTCGGCGCGACCCGGCGCGCGGGAAGGCGTGAGCCGGGAACGGCACACGGGGAACGGCACCCACGCCCGGGAACGGCACACGGGGAGCGACGTCCCGTCCTGGAGACGCCGCTCCCCGCCTCATTCACCCGCCGCCCCGGAATTCACTCGCCGCTCCGGACCCGGACGGCGGCAGGGCGCGTGGGCCCGAGGGCGGTCAGCCGCGGGCGCGGCGCCTGGCCAGGACCGTCGCCCCCGCGCCCGCCCCGAGCAGGACGGCCGCGCCGCCCGCCAGGTACGGGGTCGCGGAGCTGCCGCCCGTCTCCGCCAGGTTCGAGCCGTCGGCCGGGCCCCGGCCCGTGCCGGTCTGGGTCTTCACGTCGCCTCCGGTGGTGCCGTTGCCGGAACCGGTGCTGGACCCGCCGTCGCTCGAACCACCACCGTCGGCACCGCCATTGCCGGAGCCGCCATTGCCGGAGCCCCCGGTGTCCGAGCCGCCGCTCGAACCGCCGTTGCCCGAACCGCCGTTGCCCGAACCGCCGTTGCCCGAGCCGCCGTTGCTCGCACCGCCGTCGTCCCCACCGCCCCCGGTGCCGCTGGGGGTCTCGCAGGTCGCCTCGACGAGAGTGACCTCGCCCCGCACATCGGCGACGTTCAGCTTGAGCGGGTTGACGGAGACCTTCAGGCTCAGCGCGGTCGCCGCCGCGGTGCGCGAGGTGGTGTGCGTCCTGGACAGGTCGAGGGTGACCTCGCCCAACGCGGGCACCTCGATGTGCGTGCTTCCGGCCGCGGTGAGATCGATCCGCTTGCCCAGGACCGTGACGTGTCCCAGGACGTTCGACTCGGCGACCGGCTTCCTGCCCGCCTCGCAGACCGCCCTGGACGTGACCTTCTCGACCTCGATCAGCGGCAGGCCGGGCAGCCCCGGCACATGGACCCGGGCCTTCGCCACATTGCTGTAGCCCTCGGCCCGGTGCTTGTCGGCGGTCGCGGTCGCGGTCGCCACGTCGGCGCTGAGCACGCTGACCGGCCGACCGTCCTCCACCCCGTCGAGCCGCACGCTCAGTGCGGTCTCCTTGGCGTCGGCCGGCGCCTTCACCTCGTTGAGCGTGGCCTTGAGCGGCACATCGATCGTCTTGTTCAGGAGCGAGACGTCGAGTGCGGTACGGAGCACGACCGCGCCCGCCTTCCCGTCGCCGGTGGTCGTGGCGGCCGCGGCCGCTGCCTGCGCCGGGACGGTGGCCAGCAGGGCGACCGGCGCGGCGGCGACCGCCAGAGCTGCCAGGCGGAAGGTGTTGCTGTTCAAAATGGTGGAACCCCCACAAGAGACATGGAGTCACCGGTGCCGCCCAATGGGGGACATCGCGGGCACCGGCGACCTCGACCCCGAAAGCTTTGCGCACGAAGGGTGAACTGACAGACACCTGCGGCGAGTTCACTCTAAAGGGAGGTTTCCGCGCCTGTATTCGATTATCTCGGTACGTCCGTTCCCGAAAGTCACCCGATCCACCGAGCGCCGACGGCGCAAAGGTTGACGGCACCGGGACGTGCGCCGAAGTGTTCCAACGATGAGGGCGGCATCGAGGCAACCGCCGGTCAACACTGCGCACCCCGGCGAATCCGCGAAGGGGTACCGCGTCCCCTTCCGCCGCTCCGGCCGGAGACAGCAGGGGACAGCACCGGGGACAGCGGGAGACGGCCTGAGGCGACCGGTCGCGCCCGGGGCGACCGGAACCGGCCGGCGGCAGCCGGGACGGAGACGCCCGCACCCCGGCCGCGTCCGGCCCTCGGGACGGCCCTCGGGACGGCCCTCAGCCGATCACCCGTCCGTTCAGCACGACGCGGCGGGGAGCCGCCAGCACCCGCACGTCGGCCCGCGGATCCTCGTCGTACACCACCAGATCCGCCGGGGCGCCCTCCTCCAGCGACGGCCGGCCGAGCCACTCGCGCGCCCCCCAGGTGGTCGCGGACAGCGCGTCCAGGGCCGGGATGCCCGCCTTCACCAGCTCCACGACCTCGTCCGCCACCAGACCATGGGCGAGCACCCCGCCCGCGTCGGTGCCGACGAAGACCGGGACACCGGCGTCGTACGCCGCTCGCACCGTGTCGTACCGGCGCTCGTGCAGCCGCCGCATATGGGCCGACCAGCGGGGGTACTTGGCCTCGCCGCCCTCGGCGAGCGAGGGGAACGTGGCGATGTTGACCAGGGTGGGGACGATCGCCACACCGCGCTCGGCGAAGAGCGGGATCGTGTCCTCGGTGAGCCCGGTGGCGTGCTCGATGCAGTCGATCCCGGCCTCGACGAGGTCGCGCAGCGAGTCCTCGGCGAAGCAGTGCGCGGTCACCCGGGCCCCCAGCCGGTGCGCCTCGGCGATGGCCGCCCCGACCGCGTCGCGCGGCCAGCAGGCGGACAGGTCCCCCACCTCCCGGTCGATCCAGTCGCCGACGAGCTTGACCCAGCCGTCGCCGCGGCACGCCTCCCGGGCGACGTACGCGACGAGGTCGTCCGGCTCGATCTCGTGGGCGTAGTTCCGGGTGTACCGACGGGGCCGGGCGATGTGGCGTCCGGCCCGGATGATCTTCGGCAGGTCCTCACGGTCGTCGATCCACCGGGTGTCGGCGGGCGAGCCCGCGTCCCGCAGCAGCAGCGCCCCCGCCTCCCGGTCGTCGACGGCCTGCTTCTCGCTGGTCGCGGCGTCGACGGCGCCGTGGAGATCGAGCCCGACATGGCAGTGGGCGTCGACCAGCCCCGGCAGCGCCCAGCCGGTGACGGTCGGCGCCTCGTCGGCCCCGGCGGGCCGTTCGTACGAGATCCGCCCGTCCACGGCCCAGAGTTCGTCCCGGACCTCGTCGGGTCCGACGAGCACCCGCCCCTTCACGTGCAGCACCCGCGGTGCCCTGTGATCGCTCATGGGCAGCACTGTACGAGGCCCCCTCCGGCGCGCTCGGTACGCTTCGGACCGAGCCCCGTCCGTTCCGCGGCGCCACCGCGGCCGGTCCCCGATCCGAAGAGAGCACCACCGTGACGCATCCGTTCCTCGACCTCGCCCCGCTCACCGCCGCCCGCTTCGCGGCCATCGAACAGCGGGTGGCCGGCCTCCTCGCCACCGAGCAGGACGTCGTCATCACGCAGGGCGAGGCGCTGCTCCCGCTCGAAGGCTGCATCCGGGGCGGCGCCCGGCCCGGCTCGACCGCGCTGAACGTCGTCACCGGGCCGTACGGGCAGACCTTCGGGAACTGGCTGCGGGACTGCGGCGCCGAGGTCGTCGACCTGGCGGTCCCGTTCCACACGGCGGTCACCGCCGACCAGGTGGCACGGGCGCTGGACGAGCACCCGGAGATCGACTTCGTCTCCCTGGTGCACGCGGAGGCGGCGACCGGCAACACCAACCCGGTCGCCGCGATCGGCGAGGTGGTCCGGGCGCACGGGGCGCTGTTCATGCTGGACGCCGTCGCGTCCGTGGGCGCCGAGCCGCTGCTGCCGGACGCGTGGGGCGTCGACCTGTGCGTGATCGGCGCGCAGAAGGCGATGGGCGGCCCGGCCGGGGTGTCGGCGGTGTCGGTGAGCGAGCGGGCCTGGGAGCGGATCGCCGCCAACCCGCAGGCTCCGCGCCGCTCGTACCTCTCGCTCCTGGACTGGAAGGAGCGCTGGATCGACGGTGGCCGCAAGGCACTGCTGCACGCCCCCGCCCAGTTGGAGATGCTGGCCCTGGAGGCGTGCGTGGAGCGGATCGAGAACGAGGGCCTGGACGTGCTGATGGCCCGGCACGCCTCGGCCGCCGCGGCCACGCGTGCGGGCGCGGTGGCACTCGGCGGCGGTCTGTCGCCGTACGTCCACGAGGCGAAGGACGCGGCACCGGTCGCGACCACGCTGCGTGCGCCCGAGGGGGCCGACGCGGCGGAGCTGGTCGCGCGGGCACTGGCGGCCGACCCCTCGCTGCCGCTGATCGCGGGCGGGGGCGCGCTGTCCAAGGAAATGATCCGGGTCAATCACTACGGTGTGGATGCGACGCGGGGCGCGGTGCAGTCCTCGCTCGCGGCTCTGGGGGCGGCGCTGGCCGACACGGGCCGGCAGGTCGACCTCGAATCTGCCCGGAAGGCCGTTTCGGAAACCTGGCCGAGCGAATAAATCCGCACCGTCCGGCGATATTCCATAAATGCGGGGAGCTGCTCGATCCTGAGCAGCTCCCCGCATTCTTCTGCCCGCTTTCCCGGACCCTAAACACCCCGATCCGAATCGCCCCCACATCGGTTCCATCCACACAATTCCGTTGCGTGATCCGAGAGTTATGACCTTGTGACCGACTCCACATCGCGACCGTCATGCCGGATAAAGGCCCACCAAAATGGGTGATATCGGCGGCCGGTCGCGCCGGTGCACGCACTCGCGTGATAACACAGAAAGGAACTCCACCCAACCCCTCACGTCGATGCAATTTAAGGATTTGCTGGGTAAATTCAATTTGCATGACCGCCGCACCAGCAGATTTTGCACGTGCCCGAAGCGAATTCATCACCATCGACACCCCACGAGTGGAGGACGGGGCCGCGATCTGGCGCATCGCCCGCGACTCCGAGGTCCTGGACCTCAACTCCTCGTACAGCTACCTGCTGTGGTGCCGTGACTTCGCGGCCACCTCCGTGGTCGCCCGCGACGGCACCGGGGAGCCCGTCGCCTTCGTGACGGGATACCTCCGGCCGGACCGCCCCCGGACCCTGGTCGTCTGGCAGGTGGCCGTCGACCGCGACCACCGGGGGTCCGGGCTGGCCGGAAGACTGCTGGACGCACTGACCTCGCGGGTCGCCGAGGAGCGGGGGCTCGCATCGGTCGAGACGACCATCACCCCGGACAACACCGCGTCGGACCGGCTGTTCACCTCCTACGCCCGGCGTCACGCCGTCGCCCTGGAACGCGAGGTGCTCTTCGAGGGCGAGCTGTTCCCGGAGGGCACGCATCTGCCCGAAGTCCTCTACCGCATGGGCCCGTTCCCCGCCTGATCGGCCGACCCGCCCGACAGGGCCACCCGCCCGGTCGGCCCGTACCCGGGCCCCTCCTCGTCCGGCCCCGCGCGGGACCACCGGTCCTTCACCCCGACCGGCATCCCGCTCCGGCCCGGACGCCCCGACCGGATGTCCCGGTCGGCCCCGAGCCCCGGACCGGCCCGCCCGTTCCACCCGCACGCACCACGCCACCCCCTTCGAGCAGGAGACCCTGTGACCATCACCCCGCCCGCGCTGAGTGTCTTCGAGACCCTGGAGTCGGAGGTTCGGAGCTACTGCCGCGGCTGGCCCGCCGTGTTCGACCGTGCGCAGGGCGCCCGCCTCACCGACGAGGACGGCCACACCTACCTCGACTTCTTCGCCGGCGCGGGGTCCCTCAACTACGGCCACAACAACCCGGTGCTGAAACGCGCGCTGCTCGACTACATCGAACACGACGGCATCACCCATGGCCTCGACATGGCCACCACCGCGAAACGCGCCTTCCTGGAGTCCTTCCAGAACAACGTGCTGCGCCCGCGCGACCTCCCGTACAAGGTGATGTTCCCCGGCCCGACCGGCACCAACGCGGTCGAGGCGGCGCTGAAGCTGGCCCGCAAGGTGAAGGGGCGCGAGTCGATCGTCTCGTTCACCAATGCCTTCCACGGCATGTCGCTGGGCTCGCTGGCCGTCACCGGCAACGCCTTCAAGCGGGCCGGGGCCGGAATCCCGCTGGTGCACGGCACACCGATGCCGTTCGACAACTACCTCGACGGCCGGGTGCCCGACTTCCTCTGGTTCGAACGGCTCCTGGCCGACCAGGGGTCCGGTCTCAACCAGCCCGCCGCCGTGATCGTCGAGACGGTCCAGGGCGAGGGCGGCATCAACGTGGCGCGCCCCGAATGGCTGCGGGCGCTGGCCGATCTGTGCCGTCGCCGCGACATGCTGCTGATCGTCGACGACATCCAGATGGGCTGCGGCCGTACCGGGGCGTTCTTCTCGTTCGAGGAGGCCGGCATCACGCCCGACATCGTCACCCTGTCCAAGTCGATCAGCGGTTACGGACTGCCCATGTCGCTCTGCCTGTTCCGGCCGGAGCTGGACATCTGGGGACCGGGCGAGCACAACGGCACCTTCCGCGGCAACAACCCGGCGTTCGTCACGGCCGCCGCCGCGCTGGACGCCTACTGGGCGGACGGCCAGATGGAGAGGCAGACCCTGGCCCGGGGCGAGCAGGTCGAGCAGGCGCTCCTCGCGATCTGCGACGAACACATCCGGCTCGGGGCGCAGTACCGGGGCCGCGGCCTGGTCTGGGGCGTGGAGTTCACCGACGCGTCGCGTGCAGCCGCGGTGTGCGCCCGCGCCTTCGAACTGGGCCTCCTGGTGGAGACCTCCGGCCCGCAGAGCGAGGTCGTGAAGCTGCTGCCCCCGTTGACCGTCACCCCCGAGGAACTGGACGAGGGCCTGCGCACGCTGGCCCGTGCGGTCCGCGAGACCGCCTGACATTCCCCGGGGCCTCGCGCACCTCCCCGTCCCGCGCCGGCCCGGCCCCGCCCCGGCTCGACCCGGCCGGCGCGGGGCGAACAGAATCACCGCAGAGAGAAAGGCAACCCACCCACCGTGATCGTCCGATCCTTCAGCGACATCGAGAACACCGACCGCCACGTGAAGGCCGCTTCCGGAACCTGGGAGAGCAAGCGCATCGTGCTCGCCGGGGAGAAGGTGGGCTTCTCCCTCCACGAGACCACGATGTACGCGGGAACCGAGACGTCGATGTGGTACGCGAACCACATCGAGGCCGTCCTGTGCGTCGAGGGCGAGGCCGAACTCACCAACGACGAGACCGGGGAGAAGCACTGGATCACCCCCGGCACGATGTACCTGCTGGACGGCCATGAGCGCCACACCATGCGACCCAAGACCGATTTCCGCTGCGTCTGCGTCTTCAACCCCCCGGTCACCGGCCGCGAGGAGCACGACGAGAACGGTGTCTACCCTCTGCTGACCGAGGAGGGCTGAGCCATGGCGACCGACGCACGCCTCGACCTCTACCCCACGCGCGGCACGGCCGAGGTCATCACCCCCCGCCGGGACCCGGTCGTCTGGTCCGAGCCCGGTGCCCCCGGTCCGATCGCACCGCAGGACCTCCAGGGCTTCGAGCGCGACGGCTTCCTCACCGTCGACCAGCTGATCACCCCCGACGAGGTGGCCGTCCACCGGGCCGAACTGGACTGGCTGATCGCCGATCCGATGGTGCGGGCCGACGAGCGCTCGATCATCGAGCCGGCGTCGCAGAAGGTCCGGTCGGTCTTCGAGGTCCACCGGATCAGCGAGGTCTTCGCCCGCCTGGTCTCCGACGAGCGGGTGGTGGGCCGGGCCCGTCAGATCCTCGGTTCGGACGTGTACGTCCACCAGTCGCGGATCAATGTGAAGCCGGGCTTCGGCGCCTCGGGCTTCTACTGGCACTCGGACTTCGAGACCTGGCACGCCGAGGACGGGCTGCCGCACATGCGGGCGGTGTCCGTATCGATCGCGCTGACCGAGAACCACGACACCAACGGCGGGCTGATGATCATGCCCGGTTCGCACACGTCGTTCCTCGGCTGCGCCGGCGCGACCCCGGAGGACAACTACAAGCAGTCCCTGCGGATGCAGGACGCGGGCACGCCGTCCGACGAGGCGCTGAGCGGGCTGGCCGACCGACACGGCATCAAGCTCTTCACGGGCGGGGCGGGTTCGGCGACCTGGTTCGACTGCAACTGCATGCACGGTTCGGGCGACAACATCACCCCGTACCCGCGCAGCAACGTCTTCATCGTCTTCAACAGCGTGGAGAACGCCGCGCAGGAGCCGTTCGCGGCGCCGGCCCGGCGTCCGGAGTTCATCGGGGCGCGGGACTTCACCCCGGTGAGGTGACGTTCCGGCGGACCGGGTGGGGCGGGGCGATGCCCGCCCCACCCCACCCCGCCCCGTGTCCGTCGCGCGGATCCGGGCACCGCCCATACTCATCAAGTTTGACTACTCGCCCCGAGGGGCATATCTTTCCCTGTAGTCAAATTTGATGAGTACGAACGAAGAGAGCACGAGGAGCCCGCGTGACCCACCTGCCCGACACCGGATACGTCCCGACGGCCGAGGACCGCGCGAGCCTGGCCGCCTGGTTCGCGGAGTACGACGCGTGCAGCGCCCGGCGCGACGTCGAGCGCATGGCGGACATGGCGGTGTTCCCCCTCAATCTCGTGAGCGACGACGCGGCGGGCGACGGCCGTTCGGCGCAGTGGGACCGCGAGCGGTTCGTCGCGACGATGACGCGGGTGATGGGCGAGGGAGACGAGGACATCTCGTTCGAGTCCACTCGGACCCCCGTCTTCGTCTCCTCCGCGATGGCCGTGGTCTTCTCGGACTCGGCCATGACCGCGCAGGGCCACACGCAGCACCTGCGGTACGCCGACATCCTGATCCGGCGGAACGGCCGGTGGGCGTTCCAGACGATGGTCCAGAGCGGTTGGGGGGACAACCTCTGAACCGCGCGCGGTGAGGTCCGCCGCGCGGGTGCACCCGCGCGGCGCCCGTCCGCATCTGCGAATCCGATGGACCGCGGCGGCCGGGGCGGCGAGAGTACCGCCCATGACCTCACACGTACGTCACCTCACGATCGACTGCGCCGACGCCTACGAGCTCGGCGGCTTCTGGTCCCGGGTGCTCGGTTCCCCGTTCTCCGACGAGGACGCCCCGGGCGATCCCGAGGCGCTCGTGCGGGCGCCGGGCGCCGCGCTGCTGTTCGTCACGGTGCCGGAACCGAAACGCGTCAAGAATCGCGTGCGTCTAGCCACGTATAGAAACGCTCCTCAGCGTGTCCGGTTGTCTACGCTTCTTCCATGAGCCCGAGCATTGACTACGAAGCCCCGACACCGCCCTACCAGCAGATCGCGGCGGAGATCATCCGGGATATCAAGTCGGGCACCCTCGCCGTAGACCGCCCGATCCCCTCGGAGTCCTCTCTGATCCAGCGATGGGGCGTGGCGCGGGACACCGCCCGTCGCGCGGTGCGGCATCTTCGGGAACTCGGGTACGTCTACACCGTGCCGCAGCGAGGCACTTACGTGCGCGACCGCAGCGAGGCCGAGCGCCAGGACGCGCAGTAGCCCCGCCCGCGTGTGCCACGGGGCAGCACGCGGACGGGGCCGGTATGGCTGTGCGGTCGGTCAGTGTGGCGCAGAAGTGGACGCGCGTAGATCAGCGAGACGTCGCTGATACATCGGCCCGACGGCGTGTGCGCCCCTGGCCTCGCTCGGCGTTGCCTGTTCGACCAGGTGATGGGAGACCGCCTTGAGGTGAGCGGCCCAAGCAATCACGTGCTGTTGAGCCGTCCGCCCGCATTCCTGCGGTTCACCAGGGAGGCACAGCGGGAGTTCCGGCCCGAGCTTGTTGGCCGCGTGCCGGACGTATCGAGCGATGGTGAGCCATTCGTCCTCGGTCCGCTGGATGGCGTTGCCGTCCTCCTCCCACCCCCATGGACCGAAGTCGTCCCCGTGATCGTCCATCTGTGTGCTCCCTTGCATTCAGCGGGCTAGGCCCAATACAGTTCAGTTAGTGACTCGGATGGTGACGTGAGGGCCGTGTTCGGGCTGGGGCCAGTGTGCGTGGTGGGAGCGTTTCACGGCCCATTTCAGGACCTTGCGTTTGACGACTCGCGGGTGTGAGCGTTTTCGGCGGGGTGGGTTGAGGTGTTGGGTGAGCCATCGGATGGCGTAA
>NZ_JBHJWQ010000031.1:0-40404 GCF_042266885.1 Streptomyces sp. NPDC056061
GGGCAGCGGGTGAGGAAACAGGAACCACCTACGACCGCCACTTGACAGCGGCGGCCCGGTGGGAATCTCCCGCCTTCAGGCGGGATGAGCGTCAATACTTCGGCTTCGACTACGGGAGCGATGTGGTTCTCTCCCCACTGATCGACGATCCGAAGACGATGGCCGCCTTCGCGAGCGCGCACATGCGTCAGACCACCGGTACGCACGACGCGGCCTACTGGGAGGAACTGGTCGCCACGGCATCCGAGAACGGCGGACTGGGGTGCGACGACGACCTGGAACGGGAAACCGCTCCGCACGACCCGCGTGACGGCGTGTCGGACACCGAGAGTCACCTGCTCTACCTCCTGGGCGCGGCCACCGGGTGGGACGACTGGTTCGACGAGGCGCCGGAGGTGCGGCGAGCGTACGAGCGTCTGGGACTCGACGAGGAGGACCCGGACTTCATCGACCACTGCCTCCTTGCCGTTCGGGAGCACGGGGAGCAGGCCCGCCCCGACGAATGGGCCGTCGCACGCTTCCACCTGGCCACGGCGGTACAACACCTGCCGGACAACTGGCGAGCGCTGATCGCGCCGCTCGTGGAGCGCCTCATGAACCGGCGGTGAGCAGGGCGGCGCTCACGTATCCGTGCGGCGGCGGGTCCGCCACGCCGCCGCACGGCGCGTCCCTCTCACCGGCCGACGCACCCCGGCCCCGGCACCACGCACAACACCGCCCCCGGAGCCGGCCCCGAAGGATTTCCGGAGCCTCGGGCGAAGGCCGCCCTGAGCAGGGTTTCGGCCGCGGTGGTGCGGGGACCTCAGCACCCGGCCCGGGACGACCACCCGGCCGCAGGAACAACGAGCCCACCGCACACCATGACGTGCGCACAGTCGGCGAACCGGGCCCGCGCAGCGACGGGCGAAGAAGCCGACCGCCACACGACCACGCCGCACAGGCTGGAGACCACGTCAGCCACGCTCCCGCTCCCAGGCCGCCGCGAACATCTCGTGCAGCGGTGCCGTCGGCAGCACCCGCCCGAAAGGTGAGCGGATCTCGTTGCGCCACAGCGGACGCACCGCGTGTGTCGCCAGCTTCGCGGCCTCCAGGGGCAGGTGCGGGGCCTTCAGCTCGGTCCATTCCCCGGGCAGGAAAAGATTCCGGCCCGCACGGGCCCGCTTCGCCTCCACCACCGCGCCCGTGCCGAGCAGTTCCGCCCGGACCTCCGCGTGCCGCTTCGTCGTCCAGCCGTTCCACCTGCGCACGTTCCGGTCGGTGGGGGCGGCCAGCGCGGCCAGTTGGAGGTACAGCGCCGCCGCGTCCGCGCCGACCCCGAGTTCCTTCGCCGCCCGGGCGACAAGCTCCGGGCAGGACTGCCGCGGATCCGCCTCGTACGCCCCGACCGGCACCG
This sequence comes from Streptomyces sp. NPDC056061, assembly GCF_042266885.1. Taxonomy (NCBI): domain Bacteria; kingdom Bacillati; phylum Actinomycetota; class Actinomycetes; order Kitasatosporales; family Streptomycetaceae; genus Streptomyces; species Streptomyces sp. NPDC056061. Next base: position 1,394 of record NZ_JBHJWQ010000031.1, read on the forward strand.
TTCCCGAACCGGCCCGGCGCATCATCCGTTCCAGCCCGCCGCCGACCAACAGCGGTGCCACCCGGTCGAGTTCCTCGGCGAGATCGGTGACCTCCCGGACCCGCCGCCACACCTCCGGGCCGGTGATCGCGGCGGGGCGGAGGAAGGAGACACCGCGGGGTGCACACACCACCAGTGGCCCGGAGTCGTACGCGGTTGCCGGAACCGGGCCCTCCTCCTTGCGCCGGTCGCCCGCGACCGGCAGCCGTTCGGGCCCGAACCGCTCCGCGATCCGGGCCGAAGTGTCCTTGACCTGCCCACCGGGAAGCGCCAACAGCATTTCCGGACGCGACAGTTCGGACCGAAGCCGCTCGTAGACGTCTCTCGCGCCGGCCACCGCGGGGTCACCGACGGGCCGGTCCGTCCACGCCCACACCAGCGCGCTCGCGATCCGCGGGAGGTCGAGGCCGACGGGTGTCCCGTAAGGCGGTTCGGAGCCGGCCGACGGCACGGCCCGGACGTCGACCCCGCTGCTGTACGGAGTCGCCACCAGCTCCCAGGCCGCCGCCTCCACGGTCGTGTCCGCCGCGGCCCCGTGGCCGTACGCGAGCCGACGGGCCCACACCTCGGACAGGCCCAGATCCGCCTCCAGGGCGTCGGCCGCCGCATCGTGCAGGGCGGGCAGCACACCCATGCGTTCCCGCCACACCTCGGCCATCCGCTCCACGGCCGCCTCGATGCCGCCGGGCCGCCACAGCGCGGTCGGATCGTCGGGCACGGCCGCCGCCAGGACCGCCCCGCGGCCCGCCGCCCCGAGCCGCGCCCGCAGCCCGTCGTACGACTCGGCCGTCATCGGCGTGGCCCGGTACGGGGCCCTGCACACCAGGGCACGGTCCTCCGCGGGCTCCGCCCGGCCGACCAACCCCGCCACCACGAGCCGGGCCACGGCCCTTCGTACGCCCGTCAGTTCGGCGAAGCGCGCGGCCGCCGCCTCCGGCACCGGGACCGGCCCGTGCTCCTCGACCGCCGCGACCAGGGCCCGCAGCCGGACCGCGTCGTCCCGTTCCACCCGGACGCACCGCGCCTCCGGGACCGCCGTCGGCACCGGATCGTTCTCCGGATCCTCGGCGGCGGCCGTCACGAACCAGCACTCCGAGCCCCCGGGCCGCACCGCGCCGGACGCCACGGCGATCCCGCCGCCGCGCAGCCCGTCCAGGACCTCGGCGGACGCGCGACCCACCCACCAACGACGTCCGGCACGGGCGAACGGCTGGTCCGCCCAGGTCTCCAACAACGCCATCAGGGCGGCCCGTGCCGCGTCCGGCGTCGGTGCCACCGCCGCCCGCCAGGCCGCGGCATCGATCGCACCCACCAGCTGCGACCAGTCGCGCGGCGGCGTCGGCGGCGAGAGCCGCCGCACCTCCTCCCCGATGGTGCCCGCCAGGCAGGCACCATCGGCGGCCAGTGCGCTCAGCGTCGCCGGCAGCGCCGCGTCCGAGCTCGGCCGCCCCGGCCTCCGGTCCTCGTCGGGGACCAGCCCGAACAGCGCGGGCATCAGTTCGGTGTCCGGCGCCGACCGCCGCGGCAGGACCGGCGGCGCCTGCGCGAGCAGTGCGACCCGCCGATGCAGGGCGAGCCTGCGCTCCTCCACCCGGGCGGCCCGCCCGGACACCGCCACGACCGCCTCGACCAGCACCGGATCGGTGATCTGCGGCAACTCCCGTGCCACGACGGCGCGCAGCGTCCCGGCGTCGGCGCGGGCCGCCGCCAGCAGCGCGTCGGCGGTCTCCCGTCCCACCGACCGCAGCGCCCGGGACCCGGCCACGTCCCGGGTCCGCAGCAGGTACCAGAAGGCCGGCGGCAGGGCCACGCCGCCCGAGGCGGTGACCCGGCGCACCGGCTTCACCCGCGGATGCCGGGGCGAGCGGTGCCCGTCCAGCTCCCACAGCAGGACCCCGTCGGCCGCGTACGCGCGCACGCCCGTCCGGGTCTCCGCCTCGGCCAGGACCACGTCCTCCACCGCGCCCTCCGGCGGCGCCCACAGCCCCCACGGCTCCTGTCCCGGCCGGTCGATGTCGAACCGGGCCGTGCGCCCGTCCACGCTCTCCAGCAGGAAGTGGTCGGGCGCGTGGTCGCGGTGCCGGGTGCGGAACAGCACCCGGGTCCCGACCAGCCCGTCCCGGCTGCCGAGCGGCGAATCGGCGAGTCCGGCGGGCAGCGGCGCCAGTTGCAGGGCCTCCGGGGCCAGGGACATGCCGTCCTCGGACGCCTCCGTGCCCGGAGCGGCGCCGGGCGCGCGGCCCGGGAAGTCCGGCAGCGCCGCCGCGCCCCGAAGCTCCCCGGTGACCGGATCCGCCACCGCCCACGGACGCCGCCCGTAGACGGCGTTGGTCCAGATCCGCGAACCGTCGCCGAGCTGCAACTCGTCACGGTCGATCCCCTCCCGGCCGCCCGGACGCAGCACCCGGTTCCCGCCGTGGCGGCCGCCGCCGTCGGCGGTCTCGAACTGGAAGCCGTACGCCCCGTCCAGGCTGCCGCCGAAGGGCACCAGGCCCCCCGTCTCGTCAGGTGCGAACGGCTCCTCGGGGCGGTCGGCCCAGATGGCGGTGTCGCAGTGGTACGGAGCGGGCACGAGGGTCCAGCTCACCAGGAAGGAGCCGCCCACGTAGTGGACCGCGAACATGGTCGCGTCGTCGGGCACCGTGAACCGGCAGGAGCCCCGCACCCCGTCCGGGCCGACGGCGACCGCCCGGTCGGACCCGAACACCGTCAGCACCGGCCAGGTCGCGGTCACCCCCGCCACCCCCGGCAGCGCCTCGTCCGCCGCCTGCTCCGAGCCGTGCTCCGCCGCGTCCTGCGCGAATTGCGCGTACACCGACTCCAGGGCCGGCCAGGCGAGTTCCTCGGGCAGGCCGGCCGCCAGCGAACGCCGCAACGCGCCTGCCGCCCCCGCTTCGGCGAGGGCGTCGGTGATCCCGCCGAGCGCCGACACCGTCGGCCGGTCCAGCACGGTCTCCAACTCGGCGACGGACTCCTCGGCACCCGCCATGCCACCGCCCGCGACGGCGTTCACGAGTCTGCCGACGCGTGCGGCCACCTCCTGGGCTATGCCCTGGTTGCCCGGCAGCAGGGTCACCGCCGACCCGGAGCGGCGCCGGCGCGCCGACGACCAGTCGGGCAGCAGATCCGCGTGCACGGTCCCCTCCAACCGGGGGCCGAACACCGGATCGGCGGCCAGCGCGGCAAGGTCGCGCCGGGACCGCTCGCCCCAGAACCGCATCCGGATCTCCGCACCGGGATCGACAACCGCCACCCCGGCGGCCAGACAGGCGTCCAGCACGTCCGCGTCGAAGCCCTGGTAGTGGTGCCGGGTCGTGTGCACCGCCACGGGGGCGCCCGCCGCTCGCAGCCGCGGCCCCAACCGGCCCACCAGGTCCAGGAATTCCACCGGCAGCGGCTGACGCCCGACCCCACCGCCGGACTGCGCCGCGTACTGGTACATGTGCACGAAGTTGCCCACCCAGCGGTGGAGTCCGCCCTCGGGCACGACCCGGCCGGCCTCCATCGCCTCCGCCGCGCCGCAACCGATCAGCAGCCGCAGCCACGCCCCGCCGTCGATGGCCCCGTCGGGGAAGACCTCCACCAGCCCGGCGGCGATCGCGTCCGTCGGCGGATGGGCCGCCAGGACCGGGCCTGCGGCGTCCAGCACCGCGTCCGGCACCGACTTCTTCCGGGTGACCGCCAGGATCGCGCCGACCACGCGCGCGACCTCCTCGGTCCCGTGCCCGGCCGCCTTGGCGGAGGCCCGCACCCGGCGCACCAGATCGGCCGGCAGATCCGCCGACGAGCCCGCCCACGCGGTCAGGAACGCTTCGAGGGCGGTGTACGCGGCGGCCGGTTCCAGCGTCTCGGCGAGGAAGCGCTGGTGCGCCCCGAACTCCTTGGCCGGCATGGCCCCGCCCGCTGCGAACAGCAGTGCGTTGGCCCGGCGGTAGCCGGGATCCACCGGCAGCCCGTGCTCGGCCTCGGCCGCTCGCGCCGCCGCGTAGGCCCTCCCGCCGGGACGGCTTCCGCAACCGATCAACCGATGGCCCACGGTGTCCCAGAACCACGGCAGGTGGGCCGGCGGCAGCCGTCGGGCCCGCACTGCCATCGCGTCGACGAACCGGCCGGGCTTGCTCCAGGACCTGCCGAGTTCGGTACGCATGTCCTCGATCAGCTCGCGCGCGGCCCCGACCCCGTCCGGGTCGTGGACGGCGACCCATTCGGCGTAGGTGTGCGATCCGTGCGGACCGGTGGCGGGTACCAGGGACTCCAGCGAGACGATCATGCCCCGGATGGTCGCACAGGCCGCTGACAGTGCCCCGTCCCCGGCCGGGCCCGCGGGCAGTCCGGCGTCGGGCAGCACCGTACGGTGCCCGCATCGCGTCACCGCGGGGAGCAGCGATACGGGCCGTCGGCTTCCGTGTCAGATCGACCGCGGGCCGTACTGACGCTCCGTCCGCGCGGCATGACGTGCTCGGCGCTCGTGCCACCGCACCCCGGCGTACACGGCGGGCAGCAGCGCGATCCAGACCGTCACCAGGACGAGCCAGCCCCGGTTCTCGTGGCCCCCGCCCGACGAGGCGAAGGCGCCCGCGACGCCCGCCGGAACCGCGGCGAGGGCCGCCCACAGCGTGCACACCCCGAAGAACCCGAAGCCGCGGGGCGGTCCGTACCGGGCCACCTCGCGGGCCCGGGCGAGCAGTACGGCTCCCAGGTAGAGCAGGTAGCAGCCGAACACCAGCAGGACCACGGCCAGCCCCGCCTGCCATTCGGGCTCGCTCTCCGGGCTGTCGGTGGACGGTTGTGTCACCCCGTCACGGGCGAGGGCGATGGCGTAGTCGCGCCACAGGGTGACGGTGACCTCGTCACCCGGCTCCAGCCGCTCGAAGAGCGGCTCGTCCGACTCCATGTCCATCTCGTGGGGGACACCCGGCGGGCCGTCGAGCCGCACCTCGTACCTCGGGTTCCTGCCGCCCGTCCGCTTCGCGCTGCGAACGGTGGCGCTCCGCACGTGGAGGCAGTCGGTCCGCGGCGTCCGGTCCGCGCATGTGCCGGCCGCGCGGAAGTCCCGGACCGTACCGACGGCCTCCGGCACCGACGCCGCGCAGGCGGCCGCCATGAGCAGCAGAATCAGCGAGCCGAGCAGCGAGCCGACCCCCCACGCCCGCCGCCACCGTGCCCGACGGCGGACGGAGGACGCCCCGTCGGGCAGGCTTCGCGGGGGCCGTTTCGGGGAGCGCATCGGCTCCTTCCTCTTTGGGCGGCCATGTGGCGGTATCGCTGATTTCACGCCGCAAGGCTAACGGCCTTAGGGCCATGGGGCGGGCTCCCTCATGCTCCTCAAGCAGTAAGGGGCGGGCGCTCATGCTCCGGAGGCATCCCCGCCCAGGCCGCTCAGGGGGTGCCGTTCGTCGATGAGCCGCAGGCTCATGCGGCGCAGGGCGGCCAGCGGCGGCTCGTCCCGCTCGCGCTCGCGCACCGTCGCGGTGAGCAGCTCGGCGATCTCCGGGCCGCGGTCGAGGAAGAGATTCTCCTTGCGCGGGAGGTGGTTGAGGACCGTCATCGCGGACACGTCGGCGGCCTCGGCGATCCGGGCCACCGTGACGCCCGGACCACGCGTTCCTGGAGAAGGAGCTGACCGCGTGGTTCGGGGCACGCGACTGATCGGTTCCGTCACCTCCCGCCCGCCGGAACCCGTCTGCGGGTACCGATGTCGGTGGCGGCTGGGAGGCTGGACGGCATGAACGGCGATGAGCAACTGCTGCGCGGGCGGGTCTACGGCCGGGACCACGACGACCCCGATCCCGGCCCCCGGCCGGGCCGGACCTACGTCGAACTGACCGGCGGCCCGCTGGACGGGCTGCTGCTGGACGTCACCGGATGGACGCCGGACGACATCGACGCCGGTGCCGCGCTGCCCACCGAATTGGGGAGATTCGGTGCCGGCGGCAGAGCGGTGTATGGTCCGCGTCCGGGTGCGCCCGGCCGCTTCGACTGGTCCGGCGATACCCCCTGACCGGGTCGGCCCTTCCGAAGCGGGGACGACCGGGGTCCGCAATCACGCGGGCGCTCCGACGCCTGTCGCCGCGCGCCCGCCGGGACCGGCCGGACAGGGACGGCTCTTGGACGGAGGGGTGATCGGGCGTGGCGGTGTCGTGGGCGACACGGAAGCTGCTCGACAGGTATGCCGGTGATCCGGCGGCGGTGACCTGGCGGTGGGAATCGACGGTCGTGGACGTGGTGCTGAGGTACGGGTCCCGATCCGATGCGGAGGCGCTTCTCCCGGTGTTCCTCGACGATCCCGAGGCACGCGCGAGACTCGTTCCGGTCTTCGCCCGGCACGGGGACATCGGTATGGCCGAACGCCTGCTGGAGGCGAGTGTCGAGGCGGGCAGGCTGCGCGACGGCGTGCCGACCGGTGTGCTGCGTGCCGTCGGCCATCTGGGGTGCGAGTCGGCCGAGCGGTTGCTGTGGGAGCACGTCGAGGGCTCGTACCCGGAGTCGGTGGATGCCTGCCTGGGGTTGCTGCACCTGTCGTGCCGAGGTCTGCGGACCGAGATCGCGAAGACCCTGGAGCGGTATGCGGGCTCCCACCTGTTCCCCGAGTTCCTGCCGGTCCTCGCCACGAAGACGGGCGACCCGTCGTGGCTGGAAAGGCTCGTCGAGTGGGGCGAGGGCGCCGCGTCCACGGACTGCAACGGCGGGCTGATCCTGGGCATCGCCCTGCACGGCGACACCGCCCGCACCGAATTCACCCGGCTGTTGTGGAACCCGCGCTGGGAGGCGTTCGGCGGTGGGACGGGATCGGACTACTGGGCGTACGCGGGCGCACGCGTGCTGGGCCTCGGCATGGCCGAGCTGTACGCCGAGTTGGTCGCCCGGTTGCGTTCGGGTGCGGACGCCGACACCAAACGGCACTGCGTGGAGACGTTCACCGCCCTGCTGGGCCACTGGGCGGACCGAGGCTGGCTCGGCCTGCGCATGGCGGCCGAGCCGGACGAGAGCAGCGAGGCGCTGTGCCATCTGCTGTTCGCCTGGTCCTCGCCCCATGAGGACGACTCGTTGATCGGCCTGGCCGGCCGCGTGCTCGACCGCGACGACCGGCTCGTCGACACCTTGCACCACCTGGAGACGACCCTGTGGAACGCGGCGGGGCACGAGCTGGAGCTCCGCGCGTGTGCGGCGAAGGCGGTCGAGGACGAGACAGCCACCCGACCCGGTGCGCCCCGCCGCCGTTGACACCGTCGCAGGGCGCACCGAGGGCGCGGGAGACGTCAGGCGCCGCGCTCGACCGGACCGATGAGGGTACCGGCGGCCACGTTCAGCGCGCCGTCGGCAAAGGACGTGCCGGGGATCTCGCCGCCCGGGGCCCGCAGGGTGAACGACGCCTCGTCCGCGGCGACGCCGTGGCCGCTGTCGGGAACCTGGATGTCGAAGTGCACCGGGTGGCCCGGACCGAAGGTCACCGCGGTCGTCCGGTCGCCGTAGCGGCCGGCGGTGATCCCGACGTCCGAACCATGGTGGGAGAACCGCACATCGGTGGGCGAACCGGCGAGCTCGCACGTTTCGTACCCGCGCGGTGCGGTCAGCGTCACCCGGTAGTGGCTGTGCCCGCTGCTGGCGGGCGCCTCGGTGATCTTCGCGATGTGGTTGGCCGGTCGGCAGGCCGAGGGGGCGGCGCCGACGGCCGTCGCGGACGAAGCCTGTGCGGCCCCCGCGCCGACGGCCCCCGTCATCAGCGCGGTGGTGGCCACGGCAACGGCGAACTTTCGGTTCATGCGCATCCTGAACACTCCTTGCCTCGCTCAATGGTCCTGCGGGTGTTCTCCACCAGAACCATGGTCAGCACGATTACTGCCCCCCGGCCGTCGCGGGGAATGTCCCAGGATTGCCACGGCGGCGTGCCCGGCAGGCAGTCGGTTCGATGGGGGAGCGGTTCACCGAGCGGATCCCCACGGCGTCACGGTCGCAGGATGCACCGGAGCCGGCGGGAGCGGGCCTCGCGGGCGTCCCGGCTGAGCGCCGCTTGCGGCGCCAGGGTGTCGAATCCGTGGAACGCGCCGGGCCACACGTGCAGTTCGGCCTGGCCGCCGGCTCGCCACCGGCGTTCACGACGGGCCCATGCCCGGGACGGCGTGCGGGCGACCGGTGTCCCGACCGGAACAGCTCGTCAGGACACCCCCGTACAGGGAGAACACGTGCGCGACGTCCATGCGCCGTAGTCAATCACCCGCCGGACGGAGGACACAGCCCCTCAGGAGCCGTCGGCGACGGGCCCGCACGTCGTCCTCGGCCCGGACCGAAGCCGTTCCCGACCGAAGCCGTTCCCGACCGAAGCCGTTCCCGACCGAAGCCGGTGCGAACACCGGGGCGGGTGGCGCCACCCCGGTGTCGGCAGTCCGCCTCCGTCGCGGCTGCGGCGTGTGTCAGAGGACCGTCACGTTGAAGACCGGCGAGGCCGTGGTGCCGCTGACGATGCGCAGGTCGTTCTTGCCCTTCAGCCCGAGCTTGACGCCGAGCGAGTAGGAGCCGTCCCGCGAGATGTTCGTGGACGCGGGCAGCCCGACCCACTTGCCGTGCTGCTTCTGCTGAAGGGTCACCTTGCTGCCTGCCGGGAGGCCCGTGGTGTGACCCGTGACCCGGAACAGCTGCCAGGCGCGGACGGACGACACCGACGGCTTGGCTGTGATGCTCGCCTTGGCGGGCACGGCCTTCTGGGCGACGACCGGGGTTGCGGTGTCCGCGGCCGGGGTGGCCGCCATCGCGGTGCCCGTGAGGGCGAGGGAGGCCGCGCCGAGGACACCGACGACAGCCATGCGCAGGGAGTGCCGATTCGAAACCATCACAGATCTGCCCCTTTTCGTGGTGAGAACAGTCCTTCGCGCCAAAGGGCACCTACGTGTCGATTGGCGCATTCACTGGGAACGACGACACAGCGGAGGAAAGCGTTCATCGGGGCTTTGTCACTGTCTTGCAACAGCCGGACGGGGCAGGGGAGCGGTGGTGCCCGGAACGGCTCGGGCTCCTCCTCCGGCGGGGCCGGGCGGTCGTCGGCCTCGTACGCGCCCGTCGGCCGGTCGGACCGGCCGCCCGCATGCGCTACAGTTGATCTTGCCGGTTCGCCGCAGTTCGCGGAAACCGACAGTGCGTTGGTGGTCCAAGGAAAGACGCCCCGCTTCCCGCGGGGAAATGCAGGTGCAAGGCCTGCCCAGCGCTCGCCCACGAGGCCCTTCCCCGATCGGGGAAGGGCCTCGTCACGTTCACCGTGCCGTGAGCCGGAGAACCTCCCTACGGCCCTCGCCCACGAGGAGTCCTTCCCGAATCACCGGCGGCACGACCGCCGAGCGGGGAGGATGCTCTCGTGGAGAGCTTCGCGAGGTACCCGAGCCGTCGGACATTCATCGCCCTCGGCGTCGGGACGGTACTGGCCGCCGGTGCGTCCGCGACTGCCCCGGCCCACGCGGCGGGCGGCACCGCACCGGATGCGGACCCGGTCGTCCGGGCGCTGGCAGGCATCGAACGGGAACACGGCGCCCGGCTGGGGGTGTTCGCGCGGAACGCGGTCACGGGCAGGAGCGTGGTGTACCGCGCGGACGAACTCTTCCCGATCTGCTCGGTGCACAAGACGATCACCGCCGCCGCGGTCCTGAGGGACCTCGACCGGGACGGCGAGTTCCTCGCCAGGCGCATCCGGTACACCGCGAAGGACGTCGCGGACGCGGGCCACGCCCCCGTCACCGGGACGCCCGAGCACCTCGCGAACGGCATGACCGTCGCGGAGCTGTGCGCCGCCGCCGTCGGCCACAGCGACAACGCCGCCGACAACCTGCTGCTCCGTCGGCTCGGCGGTCCTGCGGCGATCACCCGCTTCTGCCGGTCCATCGGCGACGGCGTGACGCGGCTCGACCGGTGGGAGCCCGAGCTGAACTCCTCCGAACCGGGACGCAGGACGGACACCACGAGCCCGGCCGCCATCGGGCGGAGCCACCTGGAGCTGGTGCTCGGCACCGCGCTCGCCCGGCGGGACCGTCGGCGGTTGACCGACTGGCTGCTCGCCAACACCACCGGCGCGGCACGCCTGCGCGCCGGACTGCCCGAGGACTGGACCCTCGCCGACAAGACCGGCACCGGCGACTACGGGACCACCAACGACGTCGGCATCGCCTGGACCCCGGAACGGACGCCCGTCGCGCTGGCCGTCCTGTCCACCAAACAGGACGCCGACGCTCCGGCGGACGAACGGCTGGTCGCCAGGACCGCCGCCGTGCTGGCGGAAGCCCTCACCCGGCACTCGTGACCCCCGCCGTCCGGACCGGCGGGCGTCCGGGGAGCGGCCGTACCGAGGCGCGGGGCCGGGGCACCACGCCGTATCGGACGCGTCGCCGCGGACGGTCCCGGCCCCGCCCCGACCGGTCGGCCGCGCCGGTCACGTCGCGGGGTCCTCCCTCTCCCCGCCGCCGCTCCTGATGCCGTCGGTCCTGCGGGGCAGGCCGTAGGGGTTGTCGTCGGAGAGTTCCGGCGGGAGCAGCCCCGCGGGCAGGTTCTGGTAGCAGACGGGGCGCAGGAACCTGCGCATCGCGAGCGTCCCCACCGACGTGGTACGCCCGTCGGAGGTCGCGGGGAAGGGCCCGCCGTGCACCATCGCGTGGCTCACCGCCACTCCGGTGGGCCAGCCGTCGAACAGCACCCGACCGGCCATGTCCTCCAGAACGGGCAGGAGTTCCGCCGCCGCCGGACCGTCTCCCCCGCCGTGGTGCACCGTGGCGGTGAGCTGTCCCCGCAGCGCGCGGGCCACCCGGGTCAGCTGTTCGCCGTCCCGGCAGACGACAAGGGTCGACGTGGGACCGAAGGCTTCTTCCTGAAGTCCGGGGGCCTTCAGGAAGTCGTCGGCCGCGACGGTCAGCAGCCGGGTCGTCGCGGTGTTCTCGCCCTCGCCCGGCAGGCCGGTGGCGATCTCCCGAACGCCCTCGCCGGACCGCAGGCCGGCCGTGGCCCGCTCGTAGGCCCGGTGGATGCCGGTGGTCAGCATCGTCTGCGCCGTGCCGCGGCCGACGGCCGCGGTGGCCGATGCGACGAACCGGTCCAGTTCCGCTCCGGCCACCGCGATCACCAGGCCGGGGTTGGTGCAGAACTGCCCCGCGCCGAGGGTCAGCGACGCGGTGAACCCCTCGGCGAGGTCCTCGGCCCGTTCGCGCAGGGCGCCCGGCAGCAGGAAGACCGGGTTGACGCTGCTCATCTCCGCGTACACCGGGATCGGTACCGGCCGGGCCGCGGCGGTGCGCATCAGGGCGAGGCCGCCGGACTGCGAGCCGGTGAAGCCGACCGCGCGGATCCGGGGATCGGCCACCAATGCCTGCCCGAGATCGTTTCCGGCCCCGAAGAGGAGCGAGAACACCCCCTCGGGCAGTCCGCGGTCCCGGACGGCCGCCGCGACGGCGGAGCCGACGAGTTCGCAGGTACCGAGATGGGCCTGATGGCCCTTCACCACCACCGGGCAGCCCGCGGCGAGGGCCGACGCGGTGTCCCCGCCCGCCACGGAGAAGGCCAGCGGGAAGTTGCTCGCGCCGAAGACCGCCACCGGCCCGACGGCGAGATGCCGCTGGCGCAGATCGGGTCCGGCCGTCCGACGGCCGGCGGGCGGGGCGGGGTCGACGCGTACCTCGGCCCATTCCCCGGCCCGTACCTCCTCGGCGAAGAGGCGGAGCTGGGCGGTGGTGCGGTCGCGTTCACCGCTGATCCGGGCTCGGGGCAGGCCGCTCTCCGCAACGGCCCGGTCGATGAGTTCGTCCCCGAGTTCCTCGATGCGTTCGGCGATCCGCTCCAGGAACGCGGCGCGTTCGCCGGGGGGCACGGAACGGTAGCGGACTGCGGCAAGTGCGGCGCGTTCGCACGCGTCGTCGACGTCCCGCGCTCCGCCCGCGGGACAGGGCGGTTCCAACGGCTCGTCGGTCCGGGGGTCGGCAGAGCGGGCCGCCGGGCCGGTGCCCTGGCGTCGTTCCGCGCCGATGAACATGGCTCCGCTGAGGGGCATGGCTGTGTACCTCGTCAGAAAGTGCTGGGTCGGGAGGGACCGGTCGGGAGAGGCCGGTCGGGAGGGACCGGTCGGGAGGGACCGGCCCGCCGGTGGAGGCGGTCGGGGCGGTGGGGCGCCGCTGAGGGGCGGCGCCCCCGGTGGGACGGTTCAACCGCGCCGGTCGACGGCCAGGATGTGCAGGCAGGACAGAACCGTCTCGCCGTTCTGGTTGGTGCCGGTGTACTGCTTGGTCACCAGCCCGATGCCGGGCCTGCGGTGATCGCGCAGTTCGGTGACGACGGCGTGGGCCGAGACGGTGTCGCCGGCCAGGACGGGCCGGGGGAAGCGGATGCGCTCGTAGCCGTACGCCACCGCGCGCGGGTTGTACTCGACGGTGAGCCCGACGACCAGCCCGAAGGTGAGCACCCCGTGCACGAGCCGTCCGCCGAACCGCTCCTCGGCGAAGGCGCGGTCCATGTGCGCCGGGTGGAAATCCATGGTGAGCCCGGCGAAGGTGCTGATGTCGCCCTGGTCCAGGGTTCGTGAGCCGCCCTCCTGGGTCTCGCCCACCGTGTAGTCCTCGAAGTAGCGTTCCACGAGCCGCATGTCAGGCCACCGCCTTCGCCGTCGGGCCGCCGTCGGCCGGGCCCGAGTGGACCCATGCCTCCTCCGCGGCGAAATCCGTCTCGGTGCCCTGGCGGGCGTCCGACCTGAAGTACTTCGAGTAGTGGACCGACACGAGCGCGATGGTGGCGTAGACGACCATGCAGAGGGCGATGGGCCACCAGCTGTCCGCGGCCCGGTACAGCGCGGTCGCCACCAGCGGGGTCGTGCCGGCGAGGATCGCGCCGCTCGTCTCGCGGGCGAAGGCGACGCCCGAGTAGCGCAGGGCGGGCGGGAACATCTCGGGGAGGAAGGCGGCCTGGGCGGCGTAGCAGACGGTGACGGAGCAGACGAAGCAGATCACCAGCGCCGCGATGATCACGGGAGTGCTGCGGGTGTCGATGAGCGCGAACATCGGGAAGGGCCACAGAATCCCGAAGGCGGTTCCGCAGAGGAAGAGCCTGCGCCGGCCGACCCGGTCGCCGAGGGCGCCGAAGAGCGGCATGAAGGCGGCTCCGGACACCAGCACGGTGGCGTTCACCGCCAGTGCGAGACCGGCCGCCAGACCGACGTTGTCCGTGAGGTAGCTCAGGATCCACACCTGGGGGATGTAGGAGTATCCGCTCAGGATGACGTTGGATCCCAGGGCGACCAGGAGGCGGCGCTTCTCGGTGCGCAGCAGTTGGGCGAGCGGGACCTTCGGTGCGTCGTCGGACTCCTTGACGGCCTCGAAGGAGTCCGTCTCCGTCACCCTGCGCCGGATGTAGAAGGACACGGCCAGCAGCACCAGGCTGAGCAGGAAGGGCAGCCGCCATCCCCAGGTGTAGAAGCTGTCCCCGGTGAGGGCCAGTACGCCCTGGAAGACGGAGAGCCCCAGTGCCGAGCCGATCCACACGCCCGCGCCCGACCACGAGGCGTAGAAGCCGCGCCGTGCGGGCGGGGCCGACTCGGAGGACAGCACCACCGCGCCGGCGTACTCGGCTCCCGCGCCGAGCCCCTGGGCCAGCCGCAGGACCACGAGGAGCAGCGGGGCGAGGACGCCCACGCTGTCGTGGCCGGGCAGTACACCGATCAGGGTGGTGCTGACCCCCATCAGCGCGAGGGTGACCACCATCACCGGCTTGCGGCCGATCCGGTCGCCGAGATGCCCGAACACCATGCCCCCGAAGGGACGGGCGAAGTAGCCGACCGCGAAGGTGGCGAACGCCGCCATGAGCCCGACGAACGGGTCGTCGGTGCCGAAGAAGTAGTCCTTGAAGATCAGGGTCGCCGCGGCACCGTAGAGGCCGAAGTCGTACCACTCGACGAGGCTGCCCACCGCCGAGGCCATCGAGGCCCGGCGGGCCCGGGTGGTGGCTCTGCCGGAGACGGGGGCGGGGGTGGGGGACGTATCCATGTCTGCTCCATTGCTGTGATGGATCATCTCGCTGATGGGTGTGCTCAGCCCTCTCGCTGCGCTCGACGGGTGCCCTCGGGGCGGAGGGCGGATTCTGCGGTCATTCGACGGGGGCGCAGTGGACGACGCCGTCCTTCGCCAGCCGGTCGATGACGTCCTCGGGGATGCCGAGTTCGGTCAGCACCTGTCGGCTGTGCTGGCCGTTGACGGGGGCGGGGCGCTCCACGGTCTGCGGGGCGGCGGCCAGCCTGAAGGGGAAGCCGGGGGTGGTGACGGTCCCCTCGGTGGGGTGCTCGTAGGTGACGAACGAGCCGTTGTGCACGACCTGCGGGTCCGCCATCAACTGGTCGTAGTCGTAGACGGGCCCGCACCACACTCCGGCCGAGCCCAGTGTCTCCAGCCAGTGGGCGGTGGTTTTGGTGCGCAGGTTCTCCTCGACCAGCGCCGAGATCTCGTCGCGCCTGTCGAAGCCGTCGCGTTCGGCTTCGTAGACGGCGAGCCGGGGATCGCGCATCAGCTCGGCCAGGGTCGCGGGTTCGGCGAAGGAGAGCGCCAGATGGCCGTCCTGGGTGGGGTAGATCCCGTACGGGGCGCGGATGTAGCTGTGGGCGTGGATGTGCTCGCTGCGGCTCTGGCGCACCCCGCCGACCGTGCGCACGGTGATCTCCTGCATCTGGGCGGCGATGATCGCGTCGAGCATGTTGACCTCGACCAACTGCCCCTGTCCGGTGCGCTGACGGTGGAACAGCGCGGCGAGGGCGCCCTCGAACGCGGAGTAGGCCGCGAAGGCGTCGACGAGGAAGTACGGAGCCGCCGTCGGGGCCGCGCCGGGCTCACCGGCGCTGAACAGCGCCCCGCTCATGGCCTGGAGAAGGAGGTCCTGGCCCGGGCGCCGGGCGTACGGCCCGCTCTCGCCGTAGCCGGAGACGGAGACGTACACCAGGTCGGGCTTGATGGCTCGCAGCGTCTCGTAATCCACGCCGAGGCGCTGGGCGACCCCCGGGCGGTAGTTCTGCAGGAACACGTCCGCGGTCGCCACGAGTTCGCGCAGTAGTCGGCCGCCCTCCTCGGACTTGAGGTCGACCGACAGGCTGCGCTTGTTGCGGTTGAGCGACAGGAAGGAGGCGTTGACCTCGTTGCCCCGGGCACCACCGGCGGCCGCGTGGCGCTGCCATTCGCCCGTGGTGGGTTCGACCTTGACGACGTCGGCTCCGAGGTCGGCAAGTTTCATGGCGGCGAACGGTCCGGACATCGCGATCGAGAGATCGAGTACTCGGATTCCTTCGAGAACCTTCATGAGCAGCCTCTTCACATAGAGTCGGAAAGAGAGCGAAAGGGGACGATCCCTGCGCACACGAGGAATGTTAGCGCTATCGATAGCGCTAACAGAAGACTTCGGGAGAAACATCACCGACATCGGTCACACATCACCGACATCGGACGCCGGAGGTACGGAGCGTCGCCGCCCATGAGTCCGGCGCCTCGGGCATGTACTCGGAACGAGGGGTGCGACTGCGTAGAGTTGTGCGGAACACCATCGACGATCATCACTCGGCACAGAGGGGCGAGGCCCAGCATGAGCAGCCGCGACGTCGCGGCGGACCGGGTTCGCCGGCGCCGCTCCGGTACCCGGTCCGTGACACTCCAGGATGTCGCCGCGATCGCCGGAGTATCGGCGCAGACCGTCTCCAGAGTCCTGCGGATACCCGACGAGGTCAGCCCGGAGACCCGGGACAGGGTGCGGGCCGCGCTGCAGGAGGCCGGATACGTGCCCAACCTGTCCGCGCGCAATCTGGCGTCGAACCGCAGCAAGATCGTCGCTACGGTGATCCCCTCGGTCTCGGCCTCGATCTTCTCCGAGACGCTCACCGGTCTGTCGTCGGTGCTGGCCCCGGAGGGCTACCAACTCCTGCTCGGCTACACGGACTACGACGACAAGCGGGAGGAGGAACTCATCCGCTCGCTGCTCGGGCGGCGCCCCGACGGGTTCTTCATGACGGGAGCCCTGCACAGTCCCGTGGTGATCAAGATGCTCAAGGCGTCCCGGGTCCCCGTCGTGGAGACCTGGGACTGGATCGACACCCCGCTGGACACCCTCGTCGGCTTCTCGAACGAGGACGCCATGTACGCGATGGTCTCGTACCTCCACGAATCCGGGTACCGCGCCCCGTGCTTCGTCGGCTCGCTGCTGGCGGGCGACCACCGCTCGCGGCGGCGACTCGACGGCTATCTGCGTGCGGTGGAGGCATACTGGCCGGGCCGCGAACCACGAGTGGTCGACGCCTCCGCCCACCCGCTCACCCTGGAGTCGGGAGGGCAGTTGCTGGACATCGCCCGGCAGGCGCACCCCGAGAGCGACGTCCTCGTCTTCGCCACCGACATCTACGCCAACGGGGCCCTGCTCGCGGCGGCCTCCCGCGGCATCGCCGTACCGGACGAGATCGCGGTGTCGGGGTTCGGCGACTTCGAGCTGTCGCGACTGCTGCGGCCCGGACTGACGACGGTGGCCCTCCCCAACACCACGATCGGCCGGGAGGCGGCCCGCATGCTGCTGACACGGATGCGGGGGGAGCAGCCGGAGTCGGCGAAGGTGGACATGGGCTTCGAGATCCGTCGGCGGGGCAGCGCCTGAGCGCCTGCCGGGAAGCCGGGCGGCCGGCGGCCCGGGCGCGCGGACCGGCCGACCGCCCCGTCGTCACAACAGGCCCCGGCGCGCGAGGCCGGTCATCAGTTCCCCCACCCCGTAGGTCCACGGCGTGCAGTCCTGCGCGTGCCGGACCTCGTGGGCCAGCGTGCCCAGCTCCGGCGTCGAGATGCGGACCACGTCCCCGGTGCGGTGGCTGAAGCCGCGTCCGGGCTCACCGCGGTCGTTGACGGGCGCGAACATCGTGCCCAGCAGCAGGACGACCCCGTCCGGGTACTGGTGGTGATCTCCAATCAACTGCCGTACCAGGTCCTCCGGTTCACGGCTGGTCTGCCCCTGGGACGACCTGCCGCTCAGCAGGTAGCCGTCCGTGCCGTGCACCTCCAGGCGCACGGTCGCGGACCGGACGTCGTCCAGACCGAAGGTGTCGTCGAAGAGCCGGACGAACGGGCCCAGCACGCAGGAGGCGTTGTTGTCCTTGGCCTTGGGCAGCAGGAGTGCCGAACGCCCCTCGAAGTCACGGAGGTTGATGTCGTTGCCCAGGGTCGCGCCGACGATCTCGCCGCGCGAGGAGACCACCAGGCCGATCTCCGGCTCGGGGTTGTTCCACTCCGATTCGCGCAGCACCCCGGCGCGGCTGCCCGGACCCACCGCCGAGAGCGGAAGCGCCTTGGTGAAGATCTCGGCGTCGGGCCCGATGCCGACCTCCAGGTACTGGCTCCAGGCACCACGGGCCACCAGACGCCGTTTGACCTCGGCGGCCTCGGGCGTACCCGGGCGCAGACTGCGCAGATCTCCGCCGAGGACCTCGGCAAGTTCCGCGCGAATGGCCGCGGCGGCGCCCGGGTCGCCCTTGGCCCGCTCCTCTATCAGCCGTTCCACCATGGAGTTCGCGAAGGTGACACCTGCCGCCTTCACCGGCTGGAGGTCCACCGGGGCCAGCAGGCGCGCCACCCCCGGGTCGTCGGCGTGCCGGACGGTCCGGGCCAGCAATTCGTCGAGGCTGCCGATCCGCGGCCCGGTCGCCCGGCCGAGGGCGGCGGCCGGGCGCCGTTCCTCGCACAGCCGGGAAACGGTGGGGAAGTCGCCGGAGATGTCGTATACGCCGTCCGCGCGGACGGCGGCCGGCGAGGGGCCGCCCGCCTCGGGGTTCCAGATCCGGGCGAGGAGGCTCCCCGCCGTGCCGTCCTGGGGAAGAGCGGCCTCGGCGGTAAGTTCCGGTGTCACCGTGGTGGTGGGGGTGTCGGTTGTCATGAGGGACCTGCTTTCGGTGGAAGACCGGTCGGCGCTCCACGCCGGAGCCGTGCGGCCCCCAGGCCGCGTCCCCGGTGGCGCCGTGCGTGGTCTGCTGATTGCGTGGGTCGGTGCCTGTCGTGTGCCGCGTCGGCATCGTCGGCTCGATGCCTGTGGTGTCCTGTGCCGGTATCGCCCGCTCGGTGCCTGCCGTGTGCGGTGCCGGCATCGACCGCTGCTCCGCTCAGACCTCCGTGGCGGAGTGCGCCGTGCCGTGGTGGAGCGCTTCCAGGTCGTCGTACACCGCCCCGGCCGGACGGCCGGTCAGCAGCCCGTCCCGGACGAGCTCCGAGGCCGCCTGCTGGAACACCGTGTAGCCGGGGTGGCGCGGGCGCACCCAGGCGGCCTCCGTGGTGGCGAGGGTGTCCGTGTAGAAGTCGCCGCTGTGCGCGTTCACGGCGGGATCGGTCCACGCCTCGCGCCGGGCGGGCTGTCCCTGGAGCCGGGGGAGGTGTTCCCGCTGGGCGTCGGCGGACAGCAGCCAGACGATGTGCCGGACGAGCTCCTCGGTCACCGGCGCCCGGCGCGAGACGGCAAGTCCCGTTCCCCCCAGCACGGAACCGAGCCGCCCACCAGGTCGGCACCGGGGAACGTCCGCGAATCGCACGGGACTTCCCTCGGCCGACGCGTAGTTGACGTAGCCGTAGACGAAGGGGCAGTAGGCGAGCCGCCCGTCCGCGATGCGCTCCAGCAGTGCGATGGGATTCGGCTTCGCCGTGGCGGGGTCGCAGCGGTCGAAGAAGTCGCGCATCATCTCCAGGGCCGTCACCCCCGCCGCCCTGCCGACCAACGGCACGGCATCGGCCCGGGTGGCCGGGGCGTCGCCGAGGGCCACGCACAGCGAGAAGTAGGTGAGCAGGGCGTGCGGCCCCGCGAGGGAGAGCGCGGCGGGAACCGTACCGGACAGCTCCAGCGCCTCGTCCCACGTCCGCGGGGGCTCGGACACCGACGCCCGGTTCAGGGCCGCGACCTGTGTCGCCACGTCCAGCGGCGCGGCCCACAGCCGGCCGTCGAGGGTGTACGAGCGGGCCGCGGCCCCCACGGTCGTGGCCCGCCACTCCTCGACGACCGTCGCGGGAAGCACCTCGTCCAGCGGCCGCAGCGCATCGGCCTCCAGCGCGTCCCCGAGATGCGGGTGGTCGAGGACAACGAGGTCGTAGCGTGCGCACAGATCGTCCACGGGGTGGGACTCGAACCCCTCCAGGGGCTGGCTGTCCCAGGTGAGGGTGTGCTCGTGGTCCTCTGCGGAAAAACGCGAGGCTGCGGCGCGCAGGGCGACCGTGCCTCTCGGATGGTCCCAGGTGAGCCCTCGGTAGTCGGTCATGGAAGCACCTTCAGCGAGTGTGGCGGAGGCGGTCACAACGGTTAAGTTAGCGCTACCGTTAGCGCTAACTTACTACAGGTGGGTCTCCTGCGACACCCATGCGCGGCGGTCCCGGCCGTCCGGTGGGCGGGGAGGCGGGAAACGCTGGGTGGGGAGGCGGGAAACGCTGGGCGGGGTGACGGCGGGGCGGGTCCGGGTCCGGGCACGGATGCCGTACGCCGCCGGGTGGGCGTCAGCGGGAGGGGGCGACTCCCCAGGCAACCGCGCGGGCGGCGGCGGCCGCGCGGTTGGGGAGGTCGAGCTTGGCGAGGATGTGCTCGATGTGGGTCCCCACGGTCCGCGGCGTGATGTACAGCCGCTCCGCGATCTGCCGGTTGGTGCGGCCGGTCGTCAGCTCGGCGAGTACCTGGAGCTCCCGCGGCGAGAGACCGCCGGGCCGCCGCGCGCCCGGATGTCGCGCGGCGGCGGGATCGGCGGGGGCGGGCTCCTCGCGCGGCGGGTTTGGGCGGGGGGCGACGGCCGCGGCGAGGGCCTCGGTGAGCAGGGTGACCGCGGCGCGCGCCGGATCGGACGCGTGCCGCGGTCGGCGGGTGCTGACGTTCAGCATGCCGACGTACCGGCCGTCGGAGGCGAAGAGGCACTGGGCCACACCGCCCTCGATGCCGAGCGGGCTCAGCACCTCCCGGAAACCGGGGGAAGCGTCCAGGAGTTGTCGGGGGACGTCCCCGAGCCAGAGACCGTCCCGGGCCGGGCCGTGGAGCACGGGGAACACCGGGTCGTCGTGGAGCCGGGTCTCGATGTAGGCCGTGGCGTCGTCCGGGTAACTCCCGGCCAGGGTGGTGTGGCACCGGCGCGACGGATCCCACCGGGCCAGGGAGGCGTGGTCGTGCTCCACCACCTCCGACAGCGCCGTCAGCACCGCGTCGACGCCGGTCGTGCCGTCGGCTGCGTTCCTGGCGGCCTCGCGGACGTGGACGGCCGCGTCCAGGATGTCCGCCCCGCTCCGTTCCGCTGTCATCCACCCAGGATGATCATGTGCCCGGAATACGTCAATCGCGAAGGGTGTCGTGCACGACCTGCCCGTCCACGACGGTGAGGACGACGGGCATCTCCGGGATGTCGTGGGCGTCGGCGGTGAGCAGGTCCCCGTCGAGCACGCAGAGGTCGGCGGCCTTGCCCGGTTCCAGGGAGCCCTTCCAGTCGTCGGCGAAGTCCTGCCAGGCCGCGTCGATCGTGTACGTGCGTATCGCCTCGGCGAGGCCGATGCGCTGCTCGGGTCCGCTGACCCGGCCGGCGGCCTTCGATTCGCGCAGCATCATGGTGGCGACGCCCTGACGCCAGTCCGGATGCGTGACGGGGGCGTCGGACCCGCTCGCGACCCGCACACCGGCGTCGACGGCATCGCGGTAGGGCCATGCGTACGCGGCCCGCTCCGCGCCGACGAACTCCTCCTCCATGTCGGCGACGGTCCACTTGATGGTGGGGTTCATGTTGACGCCGAAGCCGTGCGTCGCCAGCACCTCCATGCCGTGTGCGGTGAGGAAGTCGCCGTGGATGACGTAGTGGCGGGCGTCGGGCCGCGGGTGCTCGGCCATGGCCGCGGCGAAGGCGTCCGCGACGGTGTCGATGGCCCGGTCGCCGGTGACGTGGACGCCCAACTGGTGCCCGGCGGCGTGGGCGTGCCGGATCATGGCATCGATCTCGGCGATCCGCTCGGTGTCGGTCTCGCCGCCGACGCACAGGGAGCCGCAGCCGCCGCCGACGTACGGCTCGTGCATCCAGGCCGTCTTGTTGGGCACGACGCCGTCGGCGAAGACCTTCACCCCGTGGATCGCGAGGCGGCGCGGATCGGTGTCGCCGGACTCGCCGGACCCGTCAGGGGTCGCGAGGGCGTGGGCGAACTCCTCGGCGGTGCTGGTCATGCCGGTGGGCAGGAGCAGGACGCCGACACGGGCGGTCAGTTCGCCGTCGGCCAGCAACTCGCGGTAGACGTCGAGGGTCTCCGACCCGAGCGCGCCCCGCATGATGCCGTCGCCCCCGGGGCCGAGGCCCGGCTCGGTGTAGCTGGTCACGCCGAGCCGGGCGAGCGTGGCGAGGGCCGACCTGATCGCGTCGGTCCGTTCCTGTCGGCCGAGCGGCGGCAGCGCGTTCTGGACGAGGGCCTGGGCCCCCTCGTGGAGCAGCCCGGTCGGCTCCCCGTCCTCGTCCGCGACGATGGCCCCGCCGGGCGGTGCGACGGTGTGCCGGTCGATTCCGACGAGCTCCAGCGCCTTGGAGTTGACCCAGGTGGCGTGCCCGGAGAAGGAGTACAGGACGACGGGGTGGTCCGGGCTCACGGCGTCGAGGTCGTGGCGCGAGGGCAGCCGGGACGGATCGGCGACGCACTCGTCGAGGTAACCGGTGTCCCAGCCGTGTCCCGTGATCCACTGTCCGTCCGGCATCCGCCCGACGGCCTCCCGTACCGCCGAGGCCACGTCGGCGAGGGAGGACACGGCAGGATGACCGAGGTCGACGGAGAGCGGCGGCGTCGACATGCCGAAGGCACATCCGTGCAGATGGGAATCGTTGATACCGGGAAGCAGTGTCGCCCCTCGCAGGTCGACGACGCGGGTGCGGGGGCCGACGAGCGGCGTGACGTCGTCCCGTCCACCGACGGCGCTGATGATCCCGCCGGTCACCGCCAGGGCCGAGGCCACGGAGAACTCCGCGTCGACCGTGACCACCTGCCCGCCGAGAAACACCAGATCCGCGTACGTGTCCATGGAAGGTCCCTTCAAGAGCCGGGCGCACCGAGGCCACCCGTGAACGGTCTCCCGAGGACTATGACCGCGCCCCCGCCACTCGCACATCGGTCATCCCACCGATGCCGACCTCGCCCATGAACGACGGTGGGGGCGAGGAGCGGTGCCGGGAGCCTTTGCACCCGAGGCGGGGGCGGGGCGAGGGCGATCACGTGCGGGGGCGAGGGCGGTCACAGGCCGGGGCGCAGCACGGCCGTGACGAGTCGGCCCAGCCAGTCGCGGTACTGACGCTCGGTCAACCCGGCGTCGAGAACGAGCTGTTCGTACCCCTCGGGGGCGAGCACGTAGGACAGGGTCGCGGCGATCTGCGCGTCCTCGCCCGCTTCCACGAGGCCGCGGCGGCGCAGGCGGCCGACGGTCTCCCGGATGTCGGTGCGGCGGCGGTCGAGCAGTTGGCCGAGGACGGCCCGGACGTCGGCCTCCGTGTCCGCGGCACTGACAAAGGCACGCCAGAGGCCCGTCGAGCGGGCGTTGGCGGTGGCGATCAGCTCGATTCCCGCGGCGAGGTATGCCTCGCCCTCCAGATGCTCGATGGCCGTGAACGCCTCGCGCTCCAGCAGCGGCGCCGATCCCTCGGAGCCGGCGAAGGTCTGCTCGAAGGCGGCGAGCAGGAGGGCACGCTTGGGCCCGTACCCCTTGACCGTCTCGACCGAGACGTCGGCGTCGGCGGCGATCTCCGTCAGCTTCGTGTGCCCGTACCCGTGTTCGGCGAAGCGCTCCGCCGCTGCCGCGAGCACCCGCCGCCGCGTCGCCTCGGCCTGCCCGGTGCGCAGAGCCGATCGGTAGGTGCGGCGTTCCGCCCCGCTCATTTGATCTTCCTTGAAGGGTAGTCAATACTTTTCGACGTTAGCCAATGCTAGCGGAGGGGGAAGCCGCACATGTCCGGAGTACTCATCTGCTCGTCGCCCGCGGAAGGTCACGTCACTCCGTTGCTGGCGGTCGCCCGCGGCCTGGTCGCGGCCGGGCATCGCGTGGTGTTGCTGACGGGCCGCCGCTTCGCCGACCGGGTCCGGGCCACCGGGGCCGACTTCGCGCCGTTGCCGCAGGCGGTGGACTTCGACGACACCTGGGCCGAATCCCACCCGGAGCGGGCCGGGAAGCGCGGCCTCGCGGCGATGCGCTTCGACCTGGACCACATGTTCTTCCGTGCGGCCGAGCCGCAGTACGAGACCGTCACCGCCCTGATCGACGCGCACGGCATCGACGTCGTGCTGGCCGAGCCGCTGTTCCTCGGCGCCGCACCCCTGGCCCTGCTGCCCCGCGACCGCCGCCCGCGGCTGATGCTGGCGGGCATCGTCCCACTGCCGCTGACGGGCCCCGATGTCGCTCCGTTCGGGCTCGGCCTGCCGCCCCGCGGCGGACTCCTCGGCCGCCTGCGCAACCGGGCGCTGACGGTGCTGACGCGGCGGGTGGTCTTCCCCGCGCAGCAGCGGGACCTGTCACAGCTGTGCCGACGGATCACCGGCCGCCCCCTGCCCGGTCTGTTCCTCGACTGGCCCGCCCTGGCGGACGATCTGGTCCAGCTGACCGTCCCGGACTTCGAGTATCCGCGGCCCCGGGCGATCGCACCGGTGCACTTCATCGGTCCGCTGGGCCGGAGTTCCACGAGCGACCATCCGCTGCCCGACTGGTGGACCGAACTCGACGGCGACCGTCCGGTCGTCCTGGTCACCCAGGGCACGGCCGCCAACACCGACTTCGACGAGCTGATCAACCCGGCGGTGGCGGCGCTGGCGGGAGAGGACGTGACCGTCGTCGTCGCCACCTGCGGCCGTGGGACAGCGGCCTGGGAGGCCGGGCTGCCCGGCAACGCGAGAGCCGCCTCGTTCCTGCCGTACGACGAACTGCTGCCGCGCACCGCCCTGATGATCACCAACGGTGGGTACGGAGGCGTGCACTTCGCGCTGCGCCACGGGGTCCCGCTGGTGGTCGCCGGTGCCACCGAGGACAAGGCCGAGGTGGCCGCACGGGTCACCTGGTCGGGGGCGGGCATCGGGCTGCGCACCAACCGCCCGTCGGCGCGGACGCTGGGTGCGGCGGCCCGTCGGGTGCTGGCCGAGCCCGCCTACCGGCACCGGGCCGGGGCTCTTGCCGAACAGATCGCGGCGGCGGGCGGCATCGACGCCCTGGTGGACCTGATCGGCACGGGCCGCACGGCCTGACGCGCCCCCGGCAGCCGATGGCGAGCCCGTCGCCCGCCGTGTGCCGCCCGTCGCCCGCCATCTGCCGTGTCCCGCGACCGGCCGGCTTGAGTGACGTGCGTGATCGGTCTGATCCGCGTGAGTCGGCCCGGCCCGGTCGGCTGCTTCCACGGGCGCGGCGCATCGGGTGAGCGGGCCCCGAGGCAGGTGCGCCCGCCGCCCACCACGCCGATGTCGCCAATGGTGGCAAGCCGCCGGTGCCCGTCCCGACGGCCGTCTACTGTACGGACTGCCCGCCGCGGCCACCCGAGGAGGAATTTGTGTCATCGCCCTACGATCCCCAGCACGCTCCCGTCGGCGATGTGGGCGCAGCGCTCATGGTGATCGACTCCCGGCTCAAAGGCATCCACGACGGCAAGACCGAGACCGATCCCGAGCAGCAGGCGCTGATCGAACAGTTCATGGCGTCACTGGGCCCCGGGGGAGCCGACGAGGTGCTGGACGGTGCGTGCACGCTCATCTTCATGTTCATGACGTGGCTGCGGAAGATTCACGAGGACCACGACAAGGACGTCATCGAGTACGTCGTCCCCACCCTGGTGGCCACGATGCGCATGATGCCCAGGAGCGTCCCCAAGGAGGCCATCCCCACCATGGCCGGCCTGGTCATCGCCGCGGGCACCGGCCTGAGCCCCAACCTGTGGCGCAAACAGTACGGAGACTGGACCGAGACGGAGATGACTCCGCTGGAAGTCACCGCCTTCCTGCTCGCGGAGCACATCAACCGCATCACCGAGGACCCCGACTTCGCGACCCGCCTGATCACCGATGCTCTGACCCGCTCGGACGAGGCCTGACCCGCTCGGCCGACGGCGGGAGTGCTGTCGACGTTCGTCGGGCTCGTGCCGGTCGCGGAAGCGGATCGTCGGGCCCGACGCGTCCGTCCGTCGGTTCCGGAGCCGGTGGCGACGACCTCGCGCATCCGCTCACATCGCGGTCCCCGGGGCGATGTCCTCGATGAGGTCCTCGACGAGGGTCCTGATCTCGTCGCGGATGGTGCGGACGGCTTCGATGTCCCGCCCGGCGGGGTCGTCGAGTCGCCAGTCCAGGTAGCGCTTGCCGGGGAAGACGGGGCAGGCGTCGCCGCAGCCCATGGTGATGCACACGTCGGACTCGCGGACGGCGTCGATCGTGAGGACCTTCGGTGTCTCGGCGGTGATGTCGATGCCGACCTCGGCCATGGCCTCGACGGCGGCGGGGTTGACGGCGTCGCCGGGGTCGGAGCCGGCGGAACGGACCTCGACGCGGTCCCCGGCCAGGTGGGTCAGCCAGGCGGCGGCCATCTGGGAACGGCCCGCGTTGTGGACGCAGACGAACAGGACGGACGGCTTGCCGGAGGACTCGGTCACGGTGATCGTTCTCTCTCGTCGCATGGCGGAACCCGGCCGCCAATGACTTCAGCCCCCGCTGGTATCAGCGGGCAGTGATGTGAAAATATCAGTGCATGCTGACTTCAGTCGATCCTGATCTGATCCGGGTGCTGGGCGATCCGCTCCGCCTGAAGATCGTGACCCTGCTGGCCCGCGAGACGCTCTGCACGACGCACCTGGTCGAGGAGACCGGCGCGAAGCAGACCAATCTGTCCAACCATCTGAAGGTGCTGCGGGAGGCCGGTGTGGTGGAGACCGAGCCGTGCGGCCGCTTCACCTACTACAGGCTGCGCCCCGAGGTTCTGGCCGGTCTGTCCGAGCAGTTCGCCGCGCTGGCCGATTCCGCCCGCGGTGCCGCCGGGACGAAGAGGGCCTGCCCGTGACCTCCGCCGAACCCGCCACCATGCCGACGCGCGGGGACGACTCGATCGTCGGGAAGCTCTCCACCCTCGACCGGTACCTCGCGGTGTGGATCCTGCTCGCCATGGCCGTCGGACTGGGGCTGGGGAGGCTGATCCCGGGGATGGACGACGCGCTGGCGAAGATCGAGATCGGCGGGATCTCCCTGCCGATCGCGCTCGGTCTGCTCGTGATGATGTACCCGGTTCTCGCCAAGGTCCGTTACGACAGGCTCGACACCGTCACGGGCGACAAAAGGCTGATGGTGTCCTCGCTCGTCGTCAACTGGATCGTCGGTCCGGCGGTCATGTTCGCCCTGGCGTGGATCTTCCTGCCCGACCTGCCCGAGTACCGCACCGGCCTGATCGTCGTCGGCCTCGCCCGGTGCATCGCCATGGTCATCATCTGGAACGACCTCGCCTGCGGCGACCGGGAGGCCGCGGCCGTCCTGGTCGCGCTCAACAGCGTGTTCCAGGTGCTCGCGTTCGGCCTGCTGGGCTGGTTCTACCTCGACCTGCTGCCCGAGTGGCTGAACCTCGGCGACGGCCAGGGCCTGGATGTCTCCGTATGGCACATCGCGCTGAACGTCATCATCTTCCTCGGCATCCCCCTGCTGGCCGGTTTCCTCACCCGCCGCATCGGCGAACAGAAGATGGGCCGCGAGAACTACGAGGCGAAGTTCCTGCCGAGGATCGGCCCCTGGGCCCTGTACGGGCTGCTGTTCACGATCGTCATCCTGTTCGCCCTCCAGGGGAGGACGATCACCTCGCAGCCCTTGGACGTCGTCCGGATCGCACTGCCGCTGCTGGTCTACTTCGCGGTCATGTTCTTCGGCACGTTCCTGCTCGGCAAGACCCTCGGACTGGCCTACGACCGCACCGCGACCCTGGCGTTCACGGCGGCGGGCAACAACTTCGAGCTGGCCATCGCGGTCGCCATCGCCACCTTCGGGGTCACCTCCGGGCAGGCCCTGTCCGGCGTCGTCGGCCCGCTCATCGAAGTCCCCGTCCTGATCGGACTCGTGTACGTCGCACTGGCCTGGCGCAGGAAGTTCGCACCCGCGGCACCCGACACGGCGGGAGGGCGTGACTGACACGCTGCCCCGGCCCGCCGCACCGCGGGAACGAACCGCCCGCACTGGGGGACGAACGGCCCGCCGCACCGCGGCAACGAACGGCCCGCCGCACCGCGGAGAGGAACGGCCCCCGCCGGACGGGCCGTTCGCGTCCGGCGGGGGCCGCGGGGCCGGAGTGCGTGCGGCGCATGCCCGCACGGCGGCCCGGAGGCGGGCGGGTCGTGGGTCGGGTGCGCAGGTCGAGCATGGCGGACATGGCTGCCACCACGGACGGGGCGACCCGGTAGCGGACCCAGGTCCCGCGCCGCTCGGAGGTCAGGAGGCCCGCTTCCCGCAGCTTCTTCAGGTGGTGGGAGACGGTCGGTCGGGAGACGCCGACGTCGGAGATGTCGCACACGCATGCCTCGCCACCGGGATGCGAGGCGACCTTGGAGAACAGGCGCAGCCGTACCGGGTCCGACAGCGCCTTGAACATCAGGGCCATCTTCTCCGCGTCGTCCTGCGACAGCTCCCCGGCGGTGAGCGGCGGACAGCACGGCATCGCGGCCCCCGCAGTCCCTGGCGAAGAGCGCCGTCGACAACGGCCACGCCGAGGCGGTCACCGGCTTCCGCATCGAGGCCATCGAACACGACGAGGCCGGACGCCGTCCTCCCCGAAACCGGAGTGCGCGGCGGCGCCGGATTCTTCGACGCCCCGGCAGCCGACGGGGCCGACGGAGCGGGGTGCTGCACCGTTCCGGCGCCCGCTCCCGTACGGATCGGCGTCGGTACCCCGTTGCCGATGGCCGTCGCCGAGGAACCGTCGTCGCCCGATGGCTGCTGCGGAGCCTGAGCCGCTGCGCCCCGGACGCTCGACGGCCGGGGCGCTTCATCCGGCGTCAGGAGGATCGCTGTTGCGGGACGAGGGCGCCGATCAATGCCTCGGCCGCATCCCGAGGAGGAGCGCTTCGACGACGCGATCGACATAGGCGTGTGTCAGCGGTTCCCGGGCGATCAGGAACTGGTAGTACAGCGGACCGGACAGGATCGCCATCGCCAGGTCCAGGTCGAAGTCGGGCGACAACTGCCCCTGGTCGCGGGCCGACTTCAGGCGGGCGACGGTCTTGTCGGCCTGGGGGGTGATGAAGCGTTCGTTGAGTGCGGCGGCGACCTGGGGATCGTGTTGTGCCTCGACCACCAGAGCCTGGTAGAGGGGCCCCAGGGGCGGGCCGCTCAGCAGGTCGACGGCGGCGTGGATCTGCGTGCGCAGGTCGGCGACGACATCACCGGTGTCGGGATAGTCGAGGTCGGGCGTGTGCAGCGACAGCAGCGAGTCGAGGAACAAGGCCCCCTTGGACGGCCAGCGGCGGTAGATCGTGTGCTTGCCGGCACCGGCACGGGCCGCGACCGCCTCGATGCTGAGCTTGGCGTAGCCGAGCTCCTGGCCCAACTCCAGCGTGGTCCGCATGATGGCCTCGGTCCGGTCAGCGGCGCGACCGCTGCGCTTGTCGGTCATGCCGCCACCATAACGGAACGGTACGTGCCGTATTGGCCGCCCTGCCTTTCCGTCAGCATGCTCACCGACGCAGAATGCGGTACGACGCGTGCCGTGTAGGTGGGGTGGTGGGCGGCAGCCTCCCGAGGCCGCGGGCCGAACGGCACTCCCGGCCCGCACCGGCCGACCCCGCTTCCGGCTCAGCGGCAGGGCCGCGGGTGGGCCGGGTCCTCGGTGATCCGCACCTTCTGGGGCTCGGTCCGGGGGAAGGTCCAGATCCGGCCGGCCGTGCTGACCGCGGTCACCTCGGTGTCGTCCAGGGTGACGTCGTTGAACGGATTGGACCAGTTGGAGACGGCGAGCCATTCGAGGGTGTGCTCCTCGTCGTCCCGGGTCAGCGCGACCCAGCCGATGGATCCGTGATGGGCCGACTCCCCCGCCCAGGCACGGCTCCCCGCGTGGGCGTGGGTGGCGAGCGCGGAGTCCACCTCCACCCAGCTCTCGGTGCTCCACTCGGTGGCGCGCAGGGCCTCGATCCAGTGCCACTCCTCGGCCCGCGGATCGTCGGGCCGATCGTGTGCTCGCATCCGCAGCAGGTCCATGACCGTGAGGGAACCGTCGGCGAACACGATGAAGTCCCCGTCGGGCGCTTCCCGGTCGCGCCACCGCCGGCGCACCTGCCGGACCATGGATTCCTTCGCCGAAACGTCCATGCGCGGCATTCTGGCACGGCGTCCCGGAGCCACTGGCCCGGTCCCGGGCGTCCCGCGGGGCCGACGCGATCAGCTGCGGCGCCTGCTGGTCGAGCAGCGCCACCAGGTCGTCGGCGAGCAGCCGCAGCCGGTCGGCCTCGGCCGACCGCCCCACGGATCGGGCCGGGTCCGTCATCGCGGCGACCGTGAACCAGGGCACGGTCGACGAGGCACTCCGTCTCGTCGACGAGAGCCATGCCCAGCTCCTCGACGACCGGCGGACCCTCCAGGCCGTGGAGAGCGCCCTTCGCGACCTGGAGTCCGCCACTGCCTCCGGGGCCGGCGCGGGGTCCGCGGCGGCTGAAGTGCGTGGGTCGGCCGAAGCGTCCCGACCGGCCGAAGTGCCCGGCCCCGGCGGCACGTTCATCGGGCCGCTGGCAGGGAGACTCGGAATCCGGCCCGCGACGCTGCGCACCTGGGAGCGCGTCGGGCTGGTGCGCCCGCGTCGCGACCCGCGGACCGGATACCGCGTCTACGGCGAGGCCGACGTACGGGACGCCCGGCTGGCCCATCAGCTCAGGCGCGGCGGCTATCCGCTGGAACGGATCGCCCCACTGCTCGACCAGGTGCGGGGGGCGGGCGGGCCGGAGCTGCTGGAAGCGGCGCTGTACGACTGGCGCGGTCGGCTGTCCGCGCGCGGGCGGGCGCTGCTGACCGGGGCCGCGGAGCTGGAGGCGTACCTCCGCGAGCGCGGATGAGACGTCGGTCCGTCGTTCAGCGTGCCGATGCCGCCGCCGGTTTCGGGAGCGTGCAGCCCGTGGCCGACAGGTCGAGTGCGTTGCCCGTCGTGAAGCAGGCGGGAATGCCGTGGGTCTCCTGGGCGTATCCGATTCCTTCACGGACGGTGACGGCCCCCTGTTCATTCACCTCGCAGGGGTTGTTGAGGGTGCAGTTCCCACCGCTCTCGTTGATGGTGTTGTTGATCGCCGTGACCTGCCCGGTCGTCGTGTCGATGACGGGAGAGCCCGAGGTGCCCCCGATGACCTGGCATTCGGGGGTGTAGCGGACGGCGTCCTTCCACGTCCACTGGCCTTCCTTCAGGCGGTAGGCGAACCCGTCGACGGAGCAGGAGTAGACCCGCTTCCAGTACCCGGAGACGACGTCGATCGCGTGTCCCTGCACCGGGTGGGTCGCGGACAGGGTCAGCGGCGCGATTCCCGTGGACTGCTGTATCTGGGCGTAGGTCTTGGTCAGTTGGTAGATGGTGACGTCGGTGTCGGTCATCGTCGCGTAGACGACCTTGTTCGCCTTGAGCGTTCCGGCGGAGCCCGCCGTGGCGTTGAGCAGGGTGAAGCTGCGGGTGGAGGACTGGCCGACGACGACCTCGCCCGCGCCGGGGAAGCCGGTTTCGAGGCAGTGACCGTTCGTCATGACCAGCCCCGGGTCCGTCGCCTGCGAGTTCGGCATGCGGACCAGGGAGCCCGAGCAGTTGCTGAGCGCCACGGTGCCCGCGAAGGAGGCGGCCGCCGGCGACGCGGGCGGGTTCGCGGGGGACGGGACGGCCTTGCCGCTGTCGTGGTGCGCGGCGGCCGTCGCGGCAGTGGGGTTCGCCCCGCCTGCGGGGGCGGAAGCGGCGGTTGCCGTGCCGGTGGTGCCCGCCAGGGCGGCGGCGCCGAGGGCCACGGCGGTGAGGGTGGCGAGGAGAGGCTTGCGCATGGTGTTGGTCGGTCCTCTCGGTTCGGTCCGGGAACCCGGTGGTCCCGGACGGCGAAGGATGAGGAGCGCATTGTCGATGTACAGCCAAGTTCTCCGCTACCCCGCCACTCCGTCCTGGCTCCTTTCGCCCTCTTGACAGCCACCCTTCCGGGGCTGTGCTCCTCCGCCACGGGCGCGCGAGGACCGGCGGCCCGGGGCCCGGAGGGCGCCGCCGCGCACCTCGACCGGGCCCGGTTCGCCGCAGGACGGGCCCGGGGCCACCGGTCACCGGCCCCGGGCTCCCCGTCCCCGCCGCCGTCAGCGGCACCCGGCGGCGCCGGGCCTCAACGGATCCCGTAGTAGAGCGAGTTGTGTGCGGTGTCCGGCAGGTACAGCACGTCCTTCCCGTCCGAGTCCTGCCGCACCGCGAGCCGGTCCGCGCTCACACCCGGCGCGGCGGACTGCGAGGTCCAGGTCCCGTCCGCGGCCTGGGTCGCGGCGAAGACGCGGTCGGTGCCGGAGGAAGTCACGTAGTACACCCGCTTGGTGTCCGTCGCGTCCCAGGTGATGCCGAGGGCCGCGGCGGTCTGGCCGCCCGCGTACACGGTCTTGCCGACCCAGCTGCTGCCGCTCGGATAGGCGTAGTACACGCGGAAGTTGCCGCCGCTGTCGGCCGAGCGGTAGCGGTAGGCGACCTTCGGGGCGGAGCCGTCGAGGGTGAGTTTGGCGCTCTGTACCGCCGGACCCGTGTAGGCGTTGTCGATGCTCCACTCCTCACCCGCGGTGAGGTCCTGGATCACGTCGGACGTGGCGGGTGTCACCGGGGTGGTGACGGCCGCGCCCGCGCTGTCGGCGAAGGCACCGGTGGACGGGTCGTAGCGCAGGTAGGAGAGCTGGTGCCGGAACCCGGTCGCCGGAGCCTTGGCCCACTCGTACAGGAGGTGCACGCGCCCGGCGGCGTCCACCATCAGGTCGTCGGGGTACACGGAACGGTTCAGCGCGTCGGCGAAGGCGGCGACCACGCTCCAGCGCGCGGCGGCGTTGTCCCAGCGGTACAGCTTGCCGGGACGCCGGTCGGCGCCCGCTCCGACGCGGGCGGCCAGGTACAGATCGCCGTTGGGTGCGGTGGTCACGATCGGGTAGGTGATGCCCACGCCCTGGTCGGGCAGTTCGCCCGCGTGGTCCGTGACGTCCCCGCCGGGGGCCTCGGTGCGGAAGTAGCGCCAGGCGTCGGCGTGCATGGAGGCGAACACGTGCAGGCGGCCGCTGCCGTCGCGGGCGACCGATGGCTGGTTATGGCCGTTGTCGTCGGGGAACTCGGCCTGCTGCCCGTTCTTGTCGAGCAGCGGCAGACGGCTCCAGACGCCGTCCGGGTCGCGCCGCGCGACGGCCGGGCGGTGCGTGGCGGCCGTCGTGCCGGGCTCGTTGAACGCGAAGTACGTGTACTGGCCGCGGCCCTTGTACGTGGCGACCGGTGTCCACCAGGCGGCCTGGTTCGACGAGTCCATCGCGTACGGGACCTTCTCGATCACCGTCGCCGCGGCCGCCGTGCGGCCCGTGCCGTCGGCCTGGGCGGCCGGGACGGGCGTGAGCAGGGCGGCCAGGGCCGCGACCGAGGCGGCGTACGTGCGTGCCGTGGGACGTCGCAAGGTGAACTCCTTCGCGGGCGTGATGGTGGGGCGAAGGGGGACGGCCCCGAGGCCGCCCCGTCCCCTCCGCTGCGCCGGGAACTTACAGCAGATCCCAGATCATGAACAGAGTTTGCACAATGCGGATCTGGGATACGTACTGGGGAAACTGCGTGCGGCATGCCGAGGGGCCCGGTGGGAGAGTCGTCCGACCCTCCCACCGGGCCCCGTACCGCCCCGCGGCGGTTCAGCGTTCGGTCGCGCGGCGGCTCACCGCTTGATGAGGGCGGCGACCTCCTCGCCGGCCTTCTTCATCGCGTCCTTCGGCTTGGTCTTGCCGACCAGGACGGCCTGGACCTGCTTGGCCACGGCCTCCTCGATCTGGGCGTTCTGCGCGAACTGCCAGAACGGGCTGCCGGTCGCCGTATTGGTGATCTTCTCGGTCCACTGGGTGGTGAAGGTGTCCTTCGCGACCTTCGGGTCGGCCAGGCCCGCCGTGGTGGACGGCGGCAGGGCGCGGGAGGCGAAGTACTCGGTGGTGGTGGCCCGGTCGGAGGTGGCGTGCAGCGCGAACTGCGAAGCCGCGTCCTGCCCCTTGCCCTTCACGATCGCGATCACACCGCCCCACAGCAGCGCCTGCGGCGTGTCACCGGCCCGCATCACCGGACGCTGCATCGGCTGCATCGCGTCGGCCAGCGTCTTGTCCTTGGACTGGGCCGAGGTCACGCCCTTGCCGATGATGGCGTCGTCGTAGAACGCCGCCTTGCCCTGCCCGAACAGGGCGCGCGCGTCGAAGCGGTCCACGTCCGCGGCGATCAGCTTCGCGTCGTGCAGCTTCTTGTACCAGGTGACCGCGTCGACGGAGGCGTCGTCGCCGATGGTCACCCGGTCGCCCTCCAGAAGCTTGCAGCCGAAGGTCTGCATCCAGGGGAAGATGTCCTTGAGCTGCGCGACCTTGGTGGCCGCGGCGTAGGGCACGATGCCGCCGCCGAGCCCCTTCAGCTCCCGCAGCGCGTCCTCGAACTCCTCGATGGTGGTGGGGTGCTTCTTGATGCCGGCCTTCGCCAGGAGCTTGGAGTTGGCGATCACGCCGATCGAGCCGGTGTTCCACGGCAGGCCGTACTGCTTGCCCTCGTACGTGCCGCTGTCCAGCGCCACGTTCGTGTAGCCGCCCTTCAGGGCCACCGAACCGAGGTCGGCCAGCTTGCCCATCTGCGCCACCGCGGCGAGCCAGGCGATGTCGAGGTGCACCGCGCCGGTGGTCTCCCCGCCGCCGAGCTTGAGGGTGAGCTGGCTCAGGTACTCGTTGTACGGGTACGAGACCGCGCGGATCTTGGAGTTCTCGGCCTTCTCCCACGCCTTGATGATCTTCTCGATCGCCGGCTTCGCGGCCTCCTCGTTGAGCGACCAGGAGGTGAAGTCGAAGTCCTTGGACTTCGTGTCGCCTCCGTTGGAGGAGGTGCCGGCGCCGGACGGTGCGCAGGCACCCAGCACACCGGCGCCGGCCACACCGAGCGCGCCGATGCCGAACATGCGCAGCGCGCCGCGCCGGCTGATGCCAGAGGTGGTCATGGTGTCTCCATGGGGGAGTGGGCGGAAGGGGAAAAGGCGTGGGGGAAGGGTCGTGGGGGAGGAGGGTGCGGGCCCGGCTCCTTGCCGAGCCCGTGGAACCCGTGGGCTCAGCTCTTGACCGAGCCGGCGGTCATGCCGCCGACGAGGTAGCGCTGGAGGAACATGAAGGCGACGACCACCGGGACGGACACGACGAGCGAGGCCGCCATCAGCTCGGGCCAGGCGGTCTGGAACTCGCCGATGTAGGTGGAGACGAGGCCGGGCGGCAGGGTCTGCTTCTCCTTGTCGGCCAGCGTCACCGCGAAGATGAAGTCGTTCCAGCCGCGGACGAAGGCGAACAGACCTGCGGCGATCATTCCCGGCGCGGCCAGCGGCGCGACGATGGAGTGCAGGGTCCGCCACCGGGACGCACCGTCGATGGACGCCGCCTCCAGCAGGGCATCCGGGATGGTGTCGAAGATGCCCTTCAGCATCCAGACGCACAGCGGCATGGTGAACGTGGTGAAGGACAGCACCAGGGCGGTGTACGTGTTCAGCAGGCCGAAGCCGGAGAACACGGCGTACAGCGTCACCAGCAGGAGCGCCTGGGGGAACATCTGGGAGGCCAGCACCAGATGCATCAGCGAACGCCTTCCGCGGTAGCGGAACTTGGAGAACGAGTAGCCCATGTACGTGGCGACGACCACGCTCAGCACCGCGGTGATCGAGGCCACGATCAGGGAGTTGACCAGGTAGGTGATCAGTTGCTCGTTCTCGGCCAGGGCCGTGAAGTTGCTGAAGGTGATGTCGGTGGGTATCAGCTTCGGCGGGAACTGGAAGGTCTGCTCGGGGCTGCTCAGGGCGGTGGCCAGCAGCCAGTAGACCGGCAGCATGCCGAAGGCGCCGATCACCAGGACCGCGGTCCAGGCGACGATCCGCGAGCGCAGCAGGTCCTTGCGCATGCGGCGCCGCGAACCGCGTCCGGCGGATGCGGCGGTGGTCCGGTGCCGGCCGGTCCCGGCCAGCGGGGTGGGGGTCGTGGAGGTCATCGGGCGTCGCCCTTCCGCTCGGTGATCCTGAGGTAGACGGCGACCAGGATGAGCAGGAGCAGCATCCACAGACCGCCCAGCGCGGTCGCCCGGCCGATGTCGAAGCCCTTGAAGGCGGTCTGGTACACGGCGGTCGCGAAGGTCTCGGTCGTTCCGGCCGGGCCGCCGCCGGTGAGCACGTAGATGGTGTCGAAGTGCTGGAAGTTCCAGATGAACTCCAGCAGCAGCACGATCGAGGCGACCCCGCGGACCTGCGGCCAGGTGACGGCGAAGAAGCGCCGGATCGAGCCGGCTCCGTCCATCGCTGCCGCCTCGTGCAGTTCCTTGGGCACGGTCTGCAGACCGGCCAGGAGCATCACCATCATCCAGGGGAAGCTCGCCCAGGTCTTGGTGACGATGACGGCGAGCATGGCGGTGCCGGGCTGGCCGAGCCAGGAGACGGACTCCTCGATGAGCCCGGCCTTCATGAGGATGCCGTTCAGCACGCCGTAGTTCGCGTTGAAGATCCACATCCAGAGGAAGGAGACCACCACGCCCGGGATCACCCACGGGAACAGGAACA
This sequence comes from Streptomyces sp. NPDC056061, assembly GCF_042266885.1. Classification (NCBI taxonomy): domain Bacteria; kingdom Bacillati; phylum Actinomycetota; class Actinomycetes; order Kitasatosporales; family Streptomycetaceae; genus Streptomyces; species Streptomyces sp. NPDC056061. The sequence continues at coordinate 37,188 of NZ_JBHJWQ010000031.1, forward strand.
GGCCGCGCAGGAAGCCGCTGCCCTTCAGGCCCGAGTTCAGCGCGAGCGCGAGCGCGAAACCGACCACGAAGGGGACGAGTGTCGCGCCGACGGTGAAGACCAGCGTCTGCTTGAGGATCGTGAGGAACTCGCCGTCCAGCCAGTAGGCGAAGTTGTCCAGGCCGACGAACTCGCGGCCCGGCAGCCGCAGGTCCTGCTTGAAGAAACCGGTGAACAGCGCCGACACCAGCGGATAGATGATGATCGTCGCGAACAGGGCGAGCCCCGGTGCGGTCAGCAGCAGTGCGAACGCGCCGTTGGAGAGCCGTCCGCCGGACCGCTCACGGCGTGGAGCGGCCTTCTGTGGAGGTGCGGCCGTACTCATGGGTGTGTCCTCTCGAACGGGGCGGGAGCGGTGGTGCGGGGCGTGGCACGGGAGGCCCTGCACCGGCAGGCGGATGGGGCCCGGCCGGGCGTGAGCGGCGAGCCGCCCCGTCCCCTGCTCCGACCGGGACCCTGTGTGAATGCCATGCATGCTCCATGGAACGCAAGTTGCAGCATGCGGGATCGTTCTCCATATCGTGCGACGGCGTCAACCCTTGTGGTCGGTAATTCGCCAGTTCTGGGTAAAACCGGCTAAGCCGCTGCATTTGGTACGAACATGGTCGTAGCCCTACGGCGGCGGTGTCGTCGGCTGTGCCGAAAACCTACAGCACATCCCACTGGCTGAACAGTGGTTGCACAATATGCATGTGATGTACGTTCATGGTTGCTCCGCTGCGGCGGAGAGCATCCGAGCTTCACACCAAGGAGGCCGCACCGTGCGGGAAGAAGAGGTCCATTACGACATCGCCGTCATCGGCGGTGGCCTGGCGGGGACCTGCGCGGCCATCGCCGCGGCCCGGCTCGGCCGACGCGTCGCCCTGGTCAACAACCGGCCCGTCCTGGGCGGCAACGCCAGCAGCGAGATACGCGTCTGGGTCTGCGGAGCCACCGCCCACGGTGTGCACCGGTGGGCCCGCGAGACCGGCATCATGGGCGAGCTGTACACCGAGAACCAGTACCGCAACCCCGAAGGCAACCCGTACTACTGGGACCAGGTGGTCCTCGACGCCGTCCGTGCCGAACCGGGCATCGACCTGTACCTCAACACCGACGTACGGGAGGTCGACGCGAGCGGCCCGGACGACGCGCGCGAGGTGCACTCCTGCACCGGCTGGATGATGGGCTCCGAGCGGCGCATCACCTTCCACGCGCGGCAGTTCCTCGACTGCACCGGCGACGGCCTGCTCGGCCACCTCGCCGGCGCCCACTACCGCATCGGCCGCGAGGCGCGCGCGGAGTTCGGCGAGCCCTGGGCACCCGAGGAGCAGGACGAGGCACTGCTCGGATCGACGATCCTGTTCCACACCAAGGACCTGGGCCGGCCGGTGAAGTTCGTGCCGCCCGCCAGCGCCCGCGACCTCACCACCACGCCCATCCTGCGCAACCGCGTGCTGCGCACCGGCGACAACGGCTGCGACTACTGGTGGATCGAGTGGGGCGGCGAGCTCGACACCGTCCACGACAACGAGCGCATCCGCGACGAACTCCAGTCCGTGATCATGGGCATCTGGGACCACATCAAGAACTCCGGTGAGTTCCCGGACGCCGAGAACCTGACACTGGAGTGGGTCGGCAGCCTCCCCGGCAAGCGCGAGTACCGCCGCTTCCTCGGCGACCACATGCTCACCCAGCAGGACATCCTCGAACAGCGGCAGTTCGACGACCGTGTCGCCTTCGGCGGCTGGTCCGTCGACCTCCACCCCGTACAGGGCATGTACGCCGACGAGCCCGGCGCCCGCCAGCGCTACGCGGACGGCATCTTCCACATCCCGCTGCGCTCCCTGTACTCGGCGAACGTCACGAACCTCCTGTTCGCCGGGCGCAACATCTCCGCCACCCACATTGCCTTCGGCGCCACCCGCGTGATGGCCACCTGCGCCACGCTCGGCGAGGCGGCGGGCACGGCCGCCGCGCTGTGCGTCGCCGAGGGCATCGGCCCGCGCGAGCTCGCCGCCGAGCATCCCGAGCTGGTGCGCCGCACCCTGCTGCGGCAGGACGCCTCGGTCATCGGCCTGCCCGACGACGACCCCGACAACCTGGCGCGCACGGCCCGCGTCAGCGCCTCCTCGCACCTGAGCCGCCTGGCCGCCGAGCCCGCGGCGGACGCGCCCGGCGAGCCGTACCCGCTCACCCGCGACCTCGCGCTGCTGCTGCCGGTCGACCCCGCACTCGACACGGTCGACCTGCTCGTCCACGGCGCGCCCGGCGAGCGGCCGAGCGAACTCACCGTGGAACTGTGGGGCACCGGCCGCCCGGAGAACGCGGTCCCCGTCGACCACCTGCTCACCACCACGGTGACCGTGCCGGCCGACGGCCCGCACTGGGTCACGGCCCGCCTCGACCACCGCCCGGACACCCCGGGCAACGCCGTCCTGATCGTGCGCGCCTGCCCGGGCGCGGCGCTGGTCCTCGTCCCCGAGCGCACCGACGGGGTCCTCGCGCTGCGCAGCAGGGTCGAGGGGGACGCGGCAGTCGACCACGACATCCCGGAGGAGGACGGCCAACTGGTCCTGGACTGGCAGGCCCGCGGCCTGCGCCGCCGGTCCTTCGGCTTCCGCGCGACCCCGGACACCGCCGCGTTCCTGCCCGAGCGGGCCGTCGGCGGATTCCAGCGCGCCTACGGCGGCCCGCAGATGTGGTCGTCCGAGCTGCTGCCCGACCCGGACCGGGCCGAGCAGTGGCTGCGCCTCGACTGGGACGGGGAGCAGCGGCTCACCGAAACGCGTGTGGTGTTCGACGACGACGTCGACGAGTACCTCAACAACCTGCACCGCCACCGCACCCCGTTCGAGGTCATGCCGGAACTGGTCCGCGACTACCGCATCCAGAGCCGCGAGCCCGACGGCACCTGGCGCACCCTGCTGACGGTGACGGGCAACCGGCGCCGCCACCGCGTGCACGAGCTGAACGCCGCCGACGGCGGGCCCGTGCGCACCGACGCGCTGCGGCTCGTGGTGGACGCGACGCACGGGGCACGGCGCGCGCACGTGATCGCGTTCAAGGCGTACGGCGCGTAGCCGCATGGCGGAGGGGCCCGTCGGAGATCGTACGATCTTCGGCGGGGCCCCCCCCCCCCAGGGGGGGCTGGGGGCGCGGGGGCGGGGGGGGGGGCGCCCCGGCGGGGGGGACAACC
>NZ_JBHJWQ010000031.1:40414-51514 GCF_042266885.1 Streptomyces sp. NPDC056061
CTCCCCCGGGGGCCCGGCGCGCTCACTTTATCCCTTTCACGGCGTCGGGCGGGCTCCCGCCGGCGGGCGGGCCCGGAGGTCCATCGTACGATCTCCGACGGGCCCCTCCGCCATGTGATTCAAAGGGCGCCGAGCGCCTGGCTGATGGCGTCCGCGGCTTCGATGACCTCGCGGGTGAGAGCGAGGCTCTGCCCCTGGGCCTCGGTGTGGTTGCCGAGCAGGGAAGCGGGGCCCCACAGGGAGATGGCGGCGACGACGTCCCCCGAGGCATCGCGGACGGGCGCGGCGAGCGAAGCGCGGCCCAGGGCGCGTTCCTCGGCCTCGACGGCGTAGCCGGTGCGGCGGACGGTCTCGATCTCGGCGTCGAGGAGGTCATGGCTGGTGGTCGTGTAGTCGGTGTGCGCGGCGAGCGGTTCGGGGAGCAGCTTCCGGCGCTCCTTGGGTGTGAGGCCGGTGAGCAGGCACTTGCCGATGCCGGTTGCGTGCAGCGGGGCGGTGTGTCCGGCCTGCGTATGGGACTTGGGGGCGCGGGTCCCCTCGAAATTGCACAGGAACATCAGCTCGGTGCCGCGGCGGACGGCGACGTTGGCCCCGAGCCCGGTGCGGGTGGCGAGGTCCTGGAGGACCATGCGGGCGGCGCGGTGGACGGGGTGCCGATTGGCGGCCGTCGCGGCGAGCGGGAGGATGCCGAGGCTGAGGCGGTAGAGGCTGCTGACGGGGTCGCGTTCGACCATGTCGAGGCGTTCGAGGGTGGACAGGAGGCGGGAGGTGGTGGAGGAGCCCAGCCCGGTGAGTTCGGCGACATCGGAGACGCGTAGTTCGGCGCGGCCGGAGTCGAGTGCGCGCAGCACCGAGACCGCTCGTTCGACACTCTGGTTCGTCCCTGCGTCGGTCGCCCGCGTAGCCATGACCCTCCCATTCTGCAAACTGTGCAAACCGTTTGCACAATCTGCATCAGCATATCGCGTCGAACCGGGGGCTGTCCGTGAAATCAGGCGGCTCTCGAACGGAACGGACCCGGGCCGATCACGTGTTGCCCAGCATGTCCACAGGCGGGCGTCGGCCGCTCGAAGAGGCAGACGCCCACCGCTCGAAGAAGGGCGCACAGCAGGACGAACGCCGTCGTCGACGTCCCCGGCACCCACCGCCGTCGGGCGGCAATACGGCAGGGCAGGGGGCCGGGCGGCAGTACGGCTGCGCCCGCCCACCGGACGGAGCGCCGCGACACGGTGGCTGCGCCTGCCTGTGCATCCCCCCGTCCTCGCCCCGCGTGGGCGCGGACGGGGGCCGGTACAGGACCGACACAATTCCGCGCGCCGACCGATGCACGGCCACAACGGCCCGGATGCGCGCCCCGGCGGTCCCCGGCCCCGATCACCCCTGACGGACGGCCGTCCACGCGGCGGCGGACGGAACTTCAACGTCGTGCGTGGCGGATCCTCAACCGTCCGAACCCCATGGTTCCGGAGATCCGGATCGTCGGCCCGCCGGGACGGGAGTGCTGCCGGGGCTTGTAGAGCGATTCCTTCCACCCGGTGCGCAGATCCTCGATGTCGACGACGGCATCGCGAGGCACCGTGATCCTGGCCCCGCCGGTGCCGAGTTGCCACTCGATGTCGACCACCGAATGCTCGATGACCGCCCGGGACAGGTCCAGATGCACGCGCCCGAACGCGGACTCGACCCTGAGGTTCCGCGGCACCCGCCATACGCCGCGCCGTTGGATCCGTCCGGCAGCGGCGGCGATCGTGGACGTGGTGCCCGCGCTCTCCTCCGGGAGCGAGGCCAGAGCCGCCGCGAACTCGCTGCGCGTCTCGACGGTGAGCACCTGATGGAGGCGTTCGTCCAGATCCTCGTGCGCGATGTGCCCCTCGGCGTAAGACTCCTGGAGCCGCCGCACGGCCATGTCGCGGTCGTCCTCGCCGATCAGCGGCGGCCGGTCTTCCGGCAGAGCGGCCACCTCCTCACACTACCGCCGTGCCGACAACGCGAACACTCCTGTGCACTCCCGACTCCGGCGTTGCCATTTCCGCAACAGCAGTTGTCGCTCCGGGCGCGGTGGTCGCAGCCTGGTGCTCGACCCGAGGCCGTCGACAACAACGAGGAGATCACACGATGAGCACTCACGAAGGTGTCCGATCCGCACCGAGTACCGAGGACAGCACGCCGGTGGCCGACCGGGTCCACCACGTACGAGCCGGCGAGTTGGACGGCTGCACCGCTCTCAGCGGCGGCACCGTCGGCTCGAAGAAGCTCTGGATGGGGCTGGTCGAGAACCCGCCGCTCAGCGCGACGGACAATCATCACCACGGCGATTCGGAAGCGGGGATCTTCGTGGTCGGCGGACACCCCGTGTTCGTCTACCACGACGGCGTGCGGGAGGTGCGGATCTCCGCCGGTCCCGGCGACTTCCTGCTCGTTCCCCCGTTCGTCCCGCATCGCGAGGAGAATCCGGACCCGGACGAGCCGGTGGTCGTCGTGATCGCGCGGACCACGCAGGAACCGATCAAGGTCTCGGTGCCCGAGCTGTACCGGTTCGAGGGGACGGACGCGCGGTAGGAGGCGGGCCGGACCGGACGAGGCATCCGTTCCCCGCCCCGCACCCTCCGGCCGACCCCTGCCGTGCCGGTGATCAGCGCCCGCGCCTCTCCCGAGCCGGGGGACACCCTCGAACCTGCCGGGGGCCTGTTCAGGAGAGCGCGGTGGGCCTGCGGGGTGGTGGAACGGCCCGGAGCAGTTCCCACAGAGGATGCGAGCCGGACGCCCAAGTTCCGAGGGTGTGCCGGTCGACCACGTGCAGGCGCTGCTGCTCGGCGAAGGCCACGGCGGGCGCCGTCACGCGGCCGTTGGTCACGATCACCGCTACGTCGGCGCCGTGGACCTGTCGTGCGGTGCCGTTGAGCACCTGGAGGTCGGGTGTGCCCACCGCGGAGCCCGCGAGGCCCTTGCTTCGGTGCTTGCACTGGATCACCCAGCGCCGCCCGAAGGGGTCGGTGGCCTTCACGTCCGCGCCCAGGTCCCCGCTGCCGCCCACCCGGACCGCGTCCCGGCAGCCGTCACGGTGCATCAGGTCCCGTACCGCGTCCTCGAACCGGGAGTGGTGCAGGGCATCCAGCTGGGACAACCCGTAGCGCAGGCCCCGGGCGCGTACCGCTTCCCACCTGGCCCGCCGCTGTTGCCGGTGGAACCGGACACCGCCCACCAGCGCCGCGAGCGCGCCGATGAGGACGAGTACCCACCAGTGGGCCAGCAGCCAGTTCACGACAGCCACCGCCAGGCCGACGGCTGCAGCCGCCACGACGAGAAGGCCGATCAGCCGCTCGTCCCCCCGCCGACGCGGCCTTCTCGGCCGCCTGGAACGTCGCCGTGCGGACGGACGCCTGGTCATCGGTGCTCCTTCGCATGTCGGTTCGCCGGCCGGCCCGGGTGACGTCGCTCGCGAACCGGCCCGGGGCCCAGGACCGTGATCGCGGTGAACCGCTCGTCCGGCCGGCTCCGAGCCCCGGTGCGGCGGCACAGTCGGAAAAGGGCGACGACCGAGGCCAACACCGCCAGGTCGAACGTGAGCAACCGCCGAACCTCCCCACCCGGCCATTGCCGCCCCGCGGTTCGGCGGGCGGCATCCCGGTCTTTTGTACTCGGCGGGGACCGGTGCTGTTGCCGGTTTGCCGGTGAATGACGGTAAACCGGCCCTCTGGCCGAATCCTCGAAGTCTCGGCAGTGGGGTACGGGCCGCGGCAGCGTCCCGGCCCGTCCGGCTGCGCTGCGCGAGACGCCGACCGGTTCGGCACGCTCGGCCACGCACGCGAGCGAGGCCCCATCGCGTTCACACGGGGCCCGGCACGTGGGCCCGAGCCCCGCCGGCCGGAGCGGGCCATCCGGGCGGGAGGCCCGGCCCGGTACGGCATGGCGCCCGGGCCCCGACGCCCCGCGGGGAATGCTGATGGCTCCCCGCGCAGGAGAGACCCGTGAGCGATCCCAGCCCCCGAGCGACCCCGAGGCCCGCATCCGCGGCAGCGGGCGAGGACACTCCCTCTCCCGGGGTCATCGGCATCGGACTCGCCGCAGTGTTGACGTTCGCGCTCGCCCAGGGCTCGTGGCAGTGGTTCGCCATGTTCATCGGGGTGACGCTCCTGGCGGTGCTGTTCGCCTTCCAGCGACGGGCCCGGTGGACGCCGGACATCCGCTCGGCGTACCTGCGCGGTCTCGTCGCGTACGCGCTGGTCGTCGGCCTGTGCGTGGCCATCGCGCTCGCTCCCCTGCTGCAGCGCCAGGCATGGCTGTTCCCGATGCCGGGCACGCGCGCCGACTGCGAGCTGCTGGGCAGATATCAGGCCCTCCAGACGGAGGCCGCGTTGGGGAACCTGGCCGGCAACGACGGCGCAGCCCTGGCGTTCGCACAGGAGGACCAGGCCCGGACGGCGATTGCCGACTGCCTGGCGGCCACGACGACCCTGTGGCTGCCCCTGTACGGGGCCGGGGCGGCGGTGCTGGTGGGGACGGGCGCATGGTTCCGCGACCGGGCCCGGGCACGCGGTGGTTCGGGCCCGCGGCCCGGCTGAGGGCGCTCACGGCTCGCGCCGTCGTCCTCGAACTCCCCGCCCTTGCCCTGACCCCCGGCGCGGGCGGCGTTCCGGCGCACCCGACATCGGGACTCCCCCGCCCGCTTAAGGGCACTTCATGTGATCGATCGAATACTCTCGGTGTCGTGTTGATGCGGGTGGGTCTTCGTGTACCCCGGCCTGTGCTGCGGCTGGTGCTGCTCACGGTGCTGGCCGGCCTGCTGCACCTGCTCGGCTGCGCCCACGGCGTACAACCCGCCGGGCTGCCGCGAGCCGACTCGCTGCCGGTCGTCGCAGTCGTCGCCGCCTCCTCCTCGCACGTGCTCCCTGCCGCAGCGGGCGTGTCGGCACCGGGCGATCACGGCATCGCCGTGGAGTGCGCAGCGGACGAGCCCGCGGCCGCCGGCCCCCGGGCGGAGCTGTTCCTGCCTCCCGCGTTCGGTGGCGAGCTCCTCGTGCCCGATGCCGCCTGGGCGCTGCTCGTCGGGAGCCGGGCTCCGCGTTGCGGCAACGGCAGCGAAGGACGTGCCGAGCACGGTCGGACGCGCGCCGTGCTGGGGGTGTGGCGGACCTGAGCGGACCGTGCCGCCGGTCGCGCCCGCACGGGCGACGGCGGCCGCTTCCCCGACGGTTCCGTCCCCCGAACACCCCGACTCGCCCCGCCCTGCCCCGCGCAGGCACGAGGGCGGTCGGCAGGAGACCTGTGCGATGAACTCCACTCTCATGCCCTCTTCCGTCCCTGCGCCCGCGCAACTGCTGAGCGGTGCCACCCGCCGGGCCCACACCCCGGCATCCCTGGTCGGTGACACACCGGTGCTGTGGGTCGGTGACCCCTTCACGGAGACCGGACGCGGTTTCTGGGCCAAGCTCGAAGGCCACAATCCCGGCGGAATCAAGGATCGCACCGCCCTGTTCATGGTGGAGCGCGCCAGGGAACGCGGTGATCTGCGGCCCGGCGCGCGGATCGTGGAATCCACCTCCGGCACACTCGGCCTGGGCCTTGCCCTGGCCGGGATCGTGTACGGACACCCGGTCACCGTGGTCACCGACCCCGGGATGGAACCTCTGGTGTCGGGACTGCTCACCGCCTATGGCGCGGATGTGCAGACCGTCACGGAGCCGCATCCGGTCGGCGGCTGGCAGCAGGCCCGCCGTGACCACGTCGGCGAAATCCTGTCGGGGCACCCGGATGCGTGGTGCCCCGATCAGTACCACAACCCCGACAACGTGACCGCCTATGCGGGCCTGGCCCGGGAACTCGTCGCCCAACTGGGGCGGATCGACGCCCTGGTGGTCAGCGTGGGCACCGGGGGCCATTCCGCCGGGGTGGCCTCGGTCCTGCGCGGCTACTTCCCCGCGCTGAAGGTGGTGGGCGTGGACACCTGCGGGTCCACCATCTTCGGGCAGGAAGCCGCGCCACGGCTGATGCGGGGGCTGGGCAGCAGCATCTACCCGAGCAACGTCGACTACGCCCTGTTCGACGAGGTGCACTGGGTCGCGGCCGATGAGGCGGTGTGGGCGGCGCGGGCGCTGGCCCGCTGCCGGTACGCCACCGGCGGCTGGAGTGTGGGAGCGGTCGCCCTGGTCGCCCGGCATCTCGCCGCGACTCTCCCGGCCGAGGCCCGGATCGCGGCAGTGTTCCCCGACGGCCCGCACCGTTACGCAGGCACCGTCTTCGACGACGTCTGGTGCCGGGAACGCCGGCTGCTGGGCGGCGAGCCGGCCGCGGCCCCGGACGAGATCGCCCATTCCGGGGAGCGGGCCGTCACCCGGTGGACGAAGTGCGAGACCGTCCTGAACCCCGTCCCGGCCGGTACGGGGCGGACTGCGGGCGGCGCGCACCTGGCGGGTGCGACCCGGTGAAGACCCTGTGGACCTCCACCCGGAGCTTTCCGCCCGCAGTGCGGATGCTGATGGTCAATCAGTTCGCCATCAATCTCGCCTTCTACATGCTCATGCCCTACCTTGCCGCCCACCTCGCCGGTGAGCTCGGCCTGGCCGCATGGGCGGTCGGCCTGGTCCTGGGCGTGCGCAACTTCTCCCAACAGGGCATGTTCCTCATCGGCGGCACGATCGCCGACCGCTACGGCTACAAGGCGCCGATCATGGCCGGATGCCTGCTGCGGACCGCGGGATTCGCCCTGCTGGGCATGGTGAACAACCTGCCCGTCCTGGTCATCGCCTCGGCGGCCACCGGATTCGCCGGTGCCCTGTTCAACCCGGCCGTGCGTGCCTGCCTGGCCACCGGGGCCGGAGAGCGGCGGGTGGAGGCGTTCGCGACGTTCAACGTCTACTACCAGGCCGGCATGCTGGCCGGACCGCTGGTCGGACTGGCGCTGCTGGCAGCCGACTTCCGCCTGGTGTGCCTGGTGGCGGCGGGCATCTTCGCCGCCCTGACCGTCCTGCAGGGCCGGGTCCTGCCCGCCCGGCGGGCCGCCGAGCGCACGGAGGACCGGAGCGGAGTGCTGGCGCAGTGGCGCACAGTGGTGGCCAATCGGCCGTTCCTGCTGTTCTCCCTCGCGATGATCGGCTCGTACGTGCTGACCTTCCAGATCTATCTCGCGCTCCCGCTGGCCGCCGGGGAAGCGTTCGGACCGGAGGGCACGAAGGCCACCAGCCTGCTGTTCGTGCTCTCCGCGGCGGTGGCCGTGGCCGGGCAGCTGCGGCTGACCGGCTGGGCGAAGGCACGCTTCAGCGGCGATCAGGCCCTCATGCGCGGGCTGGCCCTGATGAGCTTGGCGTTCCTGCCCCTCGCGCTGGCCGCGGCGAGTGGCAGGACCGTACCGGCCGGTGTGGCGCTGGCCGCGCTGGCGGTCGCGGTGATCGCCCTGTCGGCGGGTGGCGCGGTCGTCTACCCCTTCGAGATGGACACCGTCGTCGCGCTCTCCGGCAACCGCCTCGTCGCCACCCACTACGGCCTCTACAACACCGTCTCCGGGCTCGGTATCACCCTCGGCAATCTGGCCACCGGTGCCCTGTGGGACTACGCCGCGCAACATCACGCACTGTGGCTGGTCTGGGCTGCCCTGGCCCTGACCGGGGCCACCGGTGCCGGGGCGGTGCTCGCGCTGGCCCGCACCGGGCGACTCCCCGCACCGCCACGGCAGCCCGCGCTCGCCTGACTGCCGGGCCCTCGGGGTGACAGTGACAGCCGGACGGCGTGGCCGTCACTGTCACCCCGGAGACATACGACGGTGCCCTCGGGCGGGGCACGCGGTCGGCCGGACTGCACGGCCGCGGATCACCGAGACGCCCCGGCAGGCGCCGGGCTCGTGCGACGCTCTGCCGTGTGGGCCCCGCCACGGGAGCTGCCGAAGCAGGCCGGGCCGGAGAGGCAGAAGCCCTCGAACCGAGCGGCGGACGAGGGCATGGTGCCTCTCGCCGGCGGCCTGCTGGTGGGGTCAGGCCGGTGACGAGGCGGGGCGGACGAGTGCCCCGCGAGTGATCATCTCCGCCCCGGCGCGGAGTTCGCGGCGGACGGCGTCGGCGTCGCGCAGGTCGTCCTCCAGGCCCCGGACGAAGGTGAGCAGGACGGTGGCGGCCTGCCGAGCGCCGTCCGGGACGGTCGTGGACAGGGCCGATGCCAGGAGTTCGGCGAGACCGTCGGTGTAGGCGGTGACGAGTCCGGGCGCCTGGGCGGAGGCTGCCGACAGCAGTTCCTGCGCGTGAAGGGGACTGTCGTGCCACAGTCGGATGGCGACCTCCAGCTTCACCGTGAGCACGGCGAGGACCTTCTCCTCGGGTGTGCCCGCTGCGGCGGCCGCGGCTCGTGCCGCCGCACCGGCCCGCTCCAGCGTGGACCGGACGATCGTGACGGCCGCCTCCTCCTTGCTCCCGGCGTACTTGTAGACGGTCGGGCGCGACAACTGCGCCTCGTCGACGATGTCGGAGACCGTGGTACGGCGGTATCCATTGCGGCAGAAGCAGCGGTAGGCGGCGTCGAGCACGAGTTGGTGCGTCGGAATCTTCGACATGGTTACATATTTTACATTCAAGGTGAATGCTGTAAATCGGCTGAGGTTGTCGGGGCTGACACTCGGCGAGGCCGGGGGCGAGGGAGGGGTGGGGGAGGGTTGAACGGTCGGCGGCCCGCGCTGTCGCGTCGAGACTCCGGGGCCCGGGGCGCGGAGAAACGTGACGAGGCCCTCCCCTTGAGGGGAGGGCCTCGTGAGCGAGCGCTGGGCAGGCCTTGCACCTACATTTCCCCGCGGGAAGCGGGGCGTCTTTCCTTGGACCACCAACGCAGGCCGGTTCGCCGCGAGTTGCGGCCGACCAACAAGATCCACTGTAGCGCATGCGCGGCGGTCGCGGCATCGGGGCCGACGGCCCTTCTCCTGTCGTGATCCGTTCGTGCCCGGAGTGATCCCCGTCCCGTCGTCACCGGGGGCGGTGCCGGGAGATGGGGCGGGCGGTCCGCAGTGAAGCCCTTCTCTCACTACTCAAGTTTGACTAGTCTTGTGGGTGTGAGTGAGAAAACGATTCCGATCCTGCCGTGCCGGACCATCGAGCCCGTTCTCGACTTCTACACCGCCCTCGGCTTCGAGGTGAGCTTCCGGCAAAGAAACCCCAATCCGTACGCGGTGGTGGAGCGCGGGGGCATTCAGCTCCACTTCTTCGGGATGAAGCGGTACGAGCCGACTGAATCGTTCAGCACGTGCTGCATACGCACCGACGACGCGGATGGTCTGCACGAGGCATTCCGGACCGGACTCAGGGCGGCGTACGGGAGAATCCCGACCAGGGGACTCCCCCGAATCGGGCCGCTGAGGGACGCGTCGCACGGCGTGCGGCAGTTCCTCGTGACCGATCCCGGCGGCAACTGCCTCCGCATCGGGCAGCCGGCGAGCCGGGACCAGCACCACCGTCCCGCCCCCGAAGGGACGTTCTCCCGGGCCCTGCATCACGCATCCCTGCTCGCGGACTCGAAGGAAGATCCGGAGAGCGCCGCGAAGGTCATCGACCGGGTGTTGCGCATCGAGGACGAACGGCCCACCCCCGTGCAGTTGCTTCGCCTTCTCGTGCTGCGTGCTGATGCCGCCGGGCGCCTCGGTGACGAAGCCACCGCGGCGTCCGCGCTCGCCCGGGCCGCCGCAGTCCGACTCACTGCCCAGGGGCAGAAGTCGGTGCCGGACGACCTCGAACGCCTCAAGGAGCTGCTGGAGGGCTGAGGCTGCTCCGAAAGCGCTGGTCGCAGTCGCTCCTCGAAGGCCGTTGCCCGCCGCGTCCGCGGGGATTCCGCCCGCCGTACAGGCCCATGGGGCGTCGGCCAGCCGGCCAGCCGGTCCGGCGGCCGGGTGTCCTCGTGGTCGAGCGGGCGGCCGGCCGGATCGCTCAGCGGGCCCCGTCCCGGATGGCCCGCTCCCGGATTCCGGCGAGCACGGTGTCGAGGATCCGGTCGAACTCCGCCACGGACCCGAAGCCGGTCTGCAGGGGGGCGAGGGCGGCCAGGGCCGGGAACTCGGCGGGGTCGATCGGGGGTGCGGCCTCGGTGGGCTTGTCGGCTTCGCCGCTGAGGACCGCCAGCAGGTATCCGTTGAGGAAGCCGAACAACGTCAGGGGCGCGTCGGCGACCACGGGGTCGGGCAGTCCGGCCCCGCGCATCGCGGTGACCAGTCTCTCCAGGGCGGTCAGGGCCACCGGAGAGGTCTGGGCGCGCGTGGTCAGCAGCGGGAACACGCGCGGGTGCCGGTAGGCCATGTCCCGGTAGCTGTGCGCCGTACGGCGGGCGACCTGTGCCCAGTCGTCCGACGTGTCGTCCGCGGCGTCGGCCACCTCGGTGAGCACGGCCTCGGACACCGCGTCCAGCAGGGCCGCCTTGCCCTTGATGTGGTGGTAGATCGACATCGGGTCCACCCCGAGCTCCTCCGCGAGGCGTCGTACCCCGAAACGTTCCAGGCCGTCCCGGTCGACGAGGGCGACGGCGGCGGTGGCGATGCGCTCGCGACTGAGTCCCGCCGAGGTGCCCTGGGCTCGTCTGGCCACGTCCCACTCCCTGCCCTTGTCAAACCTACGCCGTAGATCATACCGTGAAGAAGAATCCTACGCCGTAGGACTAAGGAAGGAGACAGTCATGGCCACCACCAACCGCCCACTGTCGGCAGAGGGAGGGCGCTCCGTCGCGATGTATGTCGGGCTGGTGCTGACGGCCCTGGCCACGCTCGCGCCGCTGCTGGACATCGCCACCGTCGACACACTGTCCGGCCACGTCCGTGACGCGTACCCCGGTTGGGGGCCGGATCAGGTGGCGGCCGACCGCAACGCGATCGCGATCTACCTGGTCGGCACGGGCGTCCTCGGGACGCTTCTGTGGCTGCTGACGATTCGGGGGGTCACGGCGGGCAAGCGCTGGGCCCGTGCCGTCACCACCACGGCCTTTGCCGCAGGTGCGTCGGTGGCGCTGCTGAACCTCGGTCTCGGCGGCGAGGCGTACGACGTCGTGGTGCCGTACGCGTACGGGGACACCCCGGTGGGGCCCCTCACCGCCGGGCTCGGGGTGCGGGGGGGGGGCGGGCGGACCCCGACGGGCCCCCCGAGCGCG
>NZ_JBHJWQ010000031.1:51524-74370 GCF_042266885.1 Streptomyces sp. NPDC056061
CACCCCCCCCGGCGTTTCGGCGGCGGGGCGGGGGGGGCGCTCACCCCCTCGGGCCGGGGGCGCGGGGCTCCCCGCGGGGGGGCGCGCACCCCCCCCCCCCCCACGACGTTGCTGCCCTGCATCGCCGGACTCGTCGTCCTGGTGTCCGTCTGGCGACACCGACCGGCCCCGAGTGCCTGAGTCAGGACGTGCCGGGGTGCCTGCCGCGCCCCGGGCACGGTCGGTCGTTCGTCCGCGTCTTCGGCACGGACGGCCGTCCGTGCCGAAGACGCGCACGGCAACGTCACGGCATTGATCAGCGCTTCGACCACCGCTGCGGCGGCGAGGCGGATTCCTCGGCGAGGGAGCACGAGGAGTCGGAACAACGGGTACCGCACCTGGCGTCCGGGATCGGGCGCCGGGCCGATGGACGCCTGTGCGAGGATCGCCGGGTGAACGCCCTGCGCTTCCGTCTCGCCGCCGACGCCGACCTCGCCGCCGTCGTGCGCCTGCGCGACGACGCCGCCCGCTGGATGCTTGCCCGGGGCGTCACCGGCCAGTGGCGCCCCGGTGAGCTGGGCGTGGACCACTTCCGCCGGATCATGGGAAACGGAGAGGTATGGCTCGCGGAGGCCGCCGACCGTGTGGTCGGGGCCTGGGAGCTGTGGTGGGAGGACGAGGACGCCTGGGGGCCTCGGCCACCGACGGCCGGCTATGTGCACCGGCTGATGGTGGATCACCGCAGTGTCCCGTCCGGGACGGGGCGGCGGCTTCTGCGTGCCGCGGAGCGCCGCGTGGCCGATGCGGGCCGATCGTGGGTACGGCTGGACTGCCTGGCCGACAACGCACCCCTGAACGCGTACTACCTCGACGCCGGATATCAGGTGGTCGGACGCAAGGAGGGCAAGTCCCAACCGGGCGGTCCGCCCAAGTCGTTCACGCTTCTCGAAAAGTCCGTGCCGGGCGGACGGTGAGCGAGAACCGGGCCCGAGACACGGGCTCGACGCACGGACCCGGTAGGCCGGTACGGCCGGGTCCGGTTCTTCTCCGCCACGGTTCTCCACGAGGGCGACGAGGGGTGCGTGAGCGATATCCCCGACACCGGCATCCCAGGGCGGACCCGATCCCGGGAGGCACTACCGCTGTGCGGCGGCCCGGCGCAGATGACCGCTCACATCGCCGACGAGATCGATGCGGAATCGTCGCTCCACGAAGCGCCACTGCCCGTCGCGCCGTGCGAAGCGGCCGTGGGACCGGCCATCGGCGACGGGTTGCAGCAGCAGGTCGGGCAGCGCCTGCAACACGGTGACGTACGACCGCGAGACCGCCGTTCCCGCTTCCTCGTCGACCTCGATGGCGACATCGGTCGTGACGTGCTGGGTTCGCAGCGTGCCGTCGGCGTGGACGGTCAGGGCGTGCGGGTTGGCCGAACTGTTCCCGGTGGTCGGGTTGTTCGGGTGGCCGAGCCGCCCCGGACCCCGGCACCACCGTCACCGCCGGTTGTGGGGACGCCGCGAGGTGCTGCTGCCACGCGTCGCCCCGTACCTCCCGCCGAGGAACCGATCCGGAACTGGGCTCCCGTGACGGGCCCGCGGACCCTGCCTGTGGGGCACGGGGCGTCGTTACAGTTCGATTTCCGGCAGGCATACGGCTCCGGCGACCCGGCGGGGACGACTCGGACATCCTCGTCGGCCTGGCGCCGCCCACCGGGACACCGGTCGGCCGGGCGTTCCTCCGGATCCGGCCGACGACGGGCGCGATGACCTCGTGTGTCCGCCACGGCACGGCGGCTCCCGGGGAGTTCAGGCGATGGCGTAGTGGGCGGGGGCCGGTTCGAGCATGCCGAAGGCTTCGGCCGCCTCCGCGGTGATGATTTCGGCGATCTCGCCGTCGGTGTGTTCGGACGGAGCGAGGTCCTGGATGGATGACGGCCCTCGATCAAGCATCAAACGCCCTTCAGAACACGATCGAGTGCCGCCCGGCCTGCCGGTCCCCAGTGCGGCTTGCCGCCGGGAAGGCCCCGATCTCCGTTCTGCCCCATGAGCATCAGGAAGAGGCTCTTCATGGCGGCCAGCCCGCGGGCACGCCGGATCGCTGCCTCGTCCGCATGCGCGTATGTGTCGAAGAACCGTGAGGCCGTGTCCGCGGGTAGCAGCACCCATGCGGCGGCGAGGTCCCACGCCGGATCGCCGGCGCACATGCTGCCGAAGTCGACGATGCCCGAGAGCGTTCCGTCCGAGACGACGACGTTCGCGGGATGGAGGTCGCCGTGCACCCACACCGGCGGGCCCTCCCACGCGTGGGCCGCAACGGCGTCGTCCCATACGGCCCGGACATCGGCAGCGATGTCGTCGAGGGCAACGGCCTGGAAGAAGCTCTCGAAGCTGTCCGTGCAGTCCCTGGGGTGGGCACCGCGGTCCGTGGCGATCGGCGCCTCGACGGGCGCCTCCACATGGAGCGCCCGGAGGAAGCCCGCCAGTGTGTCGGCCGCGTGGGCGCCGCGGCTGATCGAGCCGTGGTCCAGCGGCTCGCCGGGAACCCACGTCATCACGGTCCAGTGCTTGGGGAAGCGCTCGGACGGTTCGCCGAGACGCACCGGGGTCGGCACCGGGAGCGGCAGGCGCGGGGCCAGCACGGGTAGCCACCGACGCTCGTTGAGCTGGAGCTCCGGGGTGGGGTCCATGCGCTGCATGCGCACGGCCAACTCGTCCCCGAGGCGCCACATCTGGTTGCCCCAGCCGCCCGCCACCTCGCGGATGGCCAGCCCTGCAAGGTCTGGGTGTTGCTCCCGCAACAGGTCGCGGACCAGGTCTGCGGTGATCTCGATCTCGGCGTCGTTCATACGAAGCCACAGTACAGAGGCGGCAGGCGGACGGGCTCTCGCCCTCCGGAACCTCTCGCGGTGATTCCTCGTCGTATCCGTCGCGTTCGCCGAGGCCGGGGGCAACGCGGCACTGGCGAGCATCGTGTTGTCCGCCTACGCGGCAGGATCATGTCTCTCGGGCTTCGTGTTCGGTGGCTGGACGATCACGCGCCCGATCGGCGAGCTTCTGCGGGCCGGGCTCATCGCCACCGCGCTGACCACCGTCCCCATGGTGTTCGTCGGATCGATCGGCGCGCTGTCCGTCACGGTCCTGCTTGCCGGGGTCTTCTTCGCCCCCACCATGATTCTCGGCTCCCGGCTCATCGAGAAGAATGTCCCGCAGGCTTCGCTCACCGAGGCTCTCACCTGGTCGACCGCGGGACTGAGTCTCGGCACCGCGATCGGTCCCGCAGCGGCCGGGCCCGTGATCGACGGTCTCGGCGCGGGCAACGGGTTCTGGGTCGCGGTCGTCGCGGGCGCAGTACTGCTTCTCCCCGTCGTGGTCCTCGGACGCGCCCGTGTCGTGTGACGCCGTCGTATGGCGCCGTCGTCCGACGTCGCTGTCCGGCGCCGCTGTATGGCGCCGCGCGCCCGTCGGGGTCACGGAACGGTCCCCTGCGCGAGGTCGAAGGGGGCCGGGTCGTGTCGCTCCCAGATCCGGCGAGATGCCTCTTCCGGGTAGGGCAGGGTCTTCGACTCGATGTCCAGGACGCGAGTCAGCCGCCGTTCTGGCCGGTGGGCGGGCCACCCGGGGTCGCCGGCCGTGGCGAAGCGGACCCATCCCCGCTGCAGTTCCCGCGACACTGCCGAGACCTCCGGCGTCGGCCGGTCGCCGAAGAGCTGTCGGCCGACGGGGCTGTCCAATGTGCCGAACGCCAGGGGGACATCGAGGCTGTGGCAGGCGCCCAGGACTCCGCCGGACGCCGGAGCCGCCAGTTGCAGCTCGAAGAGGAACGATGTGCCTCCAGCCGCTTGGTTCGCCCGAGCCAGTTGCAGTGAGGGCATCCGGAAGAGGGCATCGGAGTAGACGAGTTCGAGCAGTTCCTCGGGGGTGGCCTGCGGGTGGGCGGCACGGTAGGCGTCGGCGCCGTCCGGTGTCGGGGCGAACAGACCCAGGGCCGTGTGCGCCTCGTCCTCGGTGAAGGTGCCCAGCCGCCCCATCATGACGCTGAACAGCCGGAATTCATCGCGGGTGTGGCCGACGAGGAGCTCGATTCCGTCTGCGCGGCCGGCGGCCAGTGCCCGCCAGGGTGTTTCGGTGAGCACCACGCCGTCGAGGACCGGGCACACGGCGACACCGGTCTGCGAGAGCCGGCCCCAACTCCTGCGGTGGCCGGGAAGGCCGGCACCGAGGGCGGTGAGCTCGCGGGCCAGGCGCGAGGGGGCGATGCGGGACAGGGCTTCGGCGTCAGGTGCCGCACCCACCCGGCCCGCGAGCACTGCGGCGACGTCTGCCGCCAGCGCGCGGGTGCACATCGATCCCGGCACCGAGTGCACGATGGCCCTGCGGAACAACCCGCGCGCCCGCTCCATCGTCAGCAGCGCCGCGATCGACCCCGCCCCGGCGGACTGTCCCGCCACCGTGACCTGGCCGGGGTCCCCGCCGAAAGCGGCGATGTTGCGCTGCACCCATTCCAGGGCCGCGATCTGGTCGAGGAGCCCGCGGTTGGCCGGGGCGCCCTCGACAAGAACGAAACCCTCGACCGCCACCCGGTAGTTGATGCTCACCACGACCAGGCCCGCGCCGGTCAGGGCCGCGGGGTCGTACATCGGATCGCTGGAGGACCCCGCGATGTAGGCGCCGCCGTGGATCCACACCAGCACGGGCAGCCCGGCCGTTCCCAGGGCCGGGGTGCTGACGTTGAGCGTGAGCCAGTCGTTCCCGGCCGAGCTCTCGGCCGTCGGTCCCGCCTGCGGAACCGCGGGGCCGAACTCGGTCGCCTGCTTCGTCCCGTTCCACCCCTCGACCGGGGCAGGCGCCCGGAAGCGCAGCGGTCCGACCGGCGGCCGAGCGTAGGGGATGCCGCGGAACACCGCATGCTTTCCTCGGCGGCGCCCTTCGACGAGGCCCTCCGCGGTCCGTGCTCCCGGTTGTTCGGGCATGCGACACCTCATTCCTCCACGAACGGACTCACAGCTTTTACCGGTCAAATGTAATATGTCAACTGTATGGAAAAAGGGAGGCCGACGATGCCCAAGCAGGTGGATCACCGTGAACGCCGCGAGACGATCGCCCGAGCACTGTGGCGCGTGGTGGAACAGCGCGGCATCGCGCACGCGAGCGTCCGCGAAGTGGCCCGGGAAGCGGGTATCTCCCACGGCGCGGTGCAGCACTACTTCGCCACCCGGGAAGAGATGTTGGTCTTCGCCATGGATTTCGCGTCCGAACGGACAGCGCTGCGCGTCGCCGAAGGCGTCGGAGAACTCGGCAACCCACCGCACCCCCGTGACATGCTCCGAGTGATGCTCACGGAGATGCTCCCTCTGCATCCCGACGCACGCGCGACGAGCCGGATGAGCGCCGCCTACGTCCTGGAGGCACTGCACAACGCGAACATCCACACACGCGCACGCGACGGGTTGACTCACGGCCGCGACCTCGTCGAGCAGATCGTCCGCCGGGCGATCACCGACGGCCAGATCGGCCCCGACCGCGATCCGGCGACGGAGACCAACCTGCTCCTGGCGCTCACCGGCTTGACCCCGCTCGTCGAACTGGGCGTGATCGAGCCCCAGGACGCTCTGACCGCCGTCGACCAGCACCTCGACCGACTGTTCACCCGCACGACCTGACCGCACCTCATCGCCGCGGTCACGTTCCGGCACGGACGGCCCCCGCGACCGACGCGGCCCGACAGCGCCGCTCCCGGCTCGCTGTCCCGGCTGGACCGAGAGCCGGTGTGGCTCCCGAGCCGGTGGAGCTGGGGAGCCGGTGGAGCTCCGGTGAGACCGGGAGCCACCTCGTACGGTGGTGCGCGGCATGCCGCCGTTGGCGCAATTCCGGGCTCGGGCCGACCGGCCGTTCAGGCTGGGCATGTTGTTCACGGTCATGTCAGGAGACCGCTGGGTGTGCGGGTCGCGCGAGTGGCTTCGCGTTGTGCCACGGAAGGGCGGACAGGTGTGCCTGTCGGTGGGTGGGTGCGGGGCGGAAGCACGGGCCATGTGTGAGCCTGCCACCGATGCCGTCCTCGCCCGGGCCCCGTGGGCATGACCGCGGAGCCCGGCAGCGCGGTGGGGCTGCGGCCCTGGCGCTTCGTGATCGCTTTCGGCATCGTGAGCCTGCTCGCCGACGTCGTCTACGAGGGAGCCCGCTCCATCACCGGGCCCCTGCTCGCCTCTCTCGGCGCCTCCGCCGCTGTCGTCGGGTTCGTGACGGGGGCCGGGGAGGCGGCCGCCTGGGGCCTGCGGCTGGCCTCCGGGCCGCTGGCCGACCGCACCGGCCGTCTGTGGGCCTGGACGCTGGCGGGGTACGTCATCACCGTCGTCTCGGTCCCGGTACTGGGCCTGGCCGGGGCGCTGGGGGCGGCGTGTGCGCTGGTGGTCGCCGAGCGTGTCGGCAAGGCGGTGCGATCACCGGCCAAGGACACCCTGCTCTCCCACGCCACCGCCGCCACCGGCCGCGGCCGAGGGTTCGCCGTCCACGAGGCCCTCGACCAGACCGGCGCGTTGGTCGGCCCTCTCATCGTCGCCGGCGTCCTGTACGCCACCGGCGGCGACTACGCTCCCGCCCTCGGCGTGCTCGCCGCCCCGGGTATCGCGGCGGTGGGGCTGCTGGTGTGGCTGCGCGGCCGCGTCCCGGATCCGCTGGAAGCCTACGAAACACCCGTCGTCCCGCGCCGTCTCCCGCAGTCCGGGCGCAAGGGGCGTCTGCCGCGGGCCTTTTGGCTGTACGCCGCATTCAGCGGAACCACGACGTCGGGGCTGGCCACCTTCGGTGTCCTGTCCTACCACCTGGATACCCGCCACCTGCTGTCCCCGGCCGCCGTGCCGGTGCTGTACGCGGGGGCGATGCTCACCGCGGGGCTGGCCGCGCTGGCCACCGGCTTCGCCTACGACCGCGTCGGCGCCCGCGCCGTGATCGTGCTCCCGCTGCTGACCGCCGCCGTACCCGCCCTGGCCTTCACCCGTCACCTGCCCTCCGCTGCTGTCGGTGCCCTGCTGTGGGGCGCGGCGCTGGGGGTGCAGGAGTCCACGATGCGCGCCGTCGTCGCCGACCTCGTCCCGACCGGGCGCCGCGCCACCGCCTACGGCGTCATCGCCGGCATCCTCGGCGCCGCCGGCCTCATCGGCGGTGCTCTGACCGGCGTCCTCTACACGGTGTCGGTGCCACTGCTGGTCACGGTGGTTGCCGCCCTCCAGGCCGCAGCCCTCGTTCTGCTGGCCGCCGCCCGCATCACCTCCCGCACTCGCATCACCTCTGGTACCGGCACCACCTCTGGCACCGGCTGAGCCCCGCAACGTTGCCTCTCTCGGGACGGTGCTCCCCGGCTTCCCGCTCCAGCACCGTGCGCACCCCATCCACGAGACCCGGCGAACGGCTCACCCCCTCAAGACGACCCCCCTGGCCCGATGGGCACGGTCCGGACGGCGCCCCGATCGACAGCGACCGGTACACCTCCGTCACCGACGTCGCCCGCCAGACACCTGGCCACTGGCTCAACGGCTCCGCCTTCCCCAGCAACCACACCGCCGTCGCCGTTGCAGCCGTCCTCTCACTCGATCTCTCCATCCTGTGGCGGAGCCTCAGTGGCACCGGTAGGTTGCCTGCGGTGACTTTGAGGGAGACGCAGGGCCTCGCAGCGATGAGCGACGAGGCGCAGTTGCATTGGACGGCGCTGGGGGACACGCATCGGAAGCTGCCCGTGGTCCTGCTGCATGGCGGTCCCGGGCTGCCGGACTATTTGCGTGATGTCGCCGCCATGGTCGCCGACCTCGCACCCGTATACCGGTACGACCAGCGTGGCACGGGCCGGTCCCGGTGGTGGGGCCGCCACTCCCTCACCCGGCATGTCGACGATCTTGCCGAGCTGCTCGACGCATGGGAAGTGCCCAGGGCCGTCCTGATCGGGCATTCCTATGGCACCGACCTGGCGAGCCGCTTCTGCCTGGCGCACTCCGACCGGGTTGCCGCCATGCTGCTGATGTGCGGGCCGTTCATCGGCGACTGGCGTACGGGGTACCGGGCGGAACGCCGCCGCCGCATGTCCGCAACACAGCAGGAGCGGCGCCGCGAGTTGGGGGAGTTGCCGTGCCGCACGGAAGAGCAGGAAGTCGAGCTGCTCACGCTGGCCTGGTTCACCGATCACGCAGACCCCGCACACGGGTGGCACCGGGCCGCGCAGGATGCCCGGCGGCGTCGACCCGTCAACTGGACCATGAACGGTGAACTCGGCGAGGAAGGACGCGCGGACCCGCTCGATGAGCATCTTGACGAGCTGCGCGGGTGCCTGCCCGCGCGAGCGGAGCTTCTCGCCGGGGCCGAGGACCCCCGTCCTGTGTCGGCTCTCGAATCACTCGCGCTCCGGCTCGGCCTTCCGTTGACGCGGATCGAGGGCGCTGGGCACGAGCCCTGGTCGGAGGAACCCGACGCCGTGCGCGCGCACCTTCGGCGATTCGTGCAAGGAGCGGTCGTGAGGCCGTGAGGGACACCCCTCAGCTCCCGGAGCTCCTCGTTCCCGACGCCGCGGCCGCTGTCCCGACCATCACGGGCGGCTTTGGGCGCGCCGGTCGGCATCTGCCCATGTCGGCGCTGCCGGTTCGAGTCGTCACGCGACCAGGCGCAGCCCGGCCGTCGCGAGCGCGGCGTGACCGGCGGGCGTCGGATGCACGCCGTCCGCGGCCCAGTGCTCCGCCCCAGTCGTCGGCGAGTCCGGCGAACATGCCGTCGGCGATGAGCAGATGCGCGCTGTGCCCGCGGGCGAGCTCGCGCACTGCCTGGGTCTTCGGGTCGAGGTCGATGCGCCATCCCTTTCGTTCCTTCTCCCCGACGAGCACGACACCGGGCGACGCCCGACCCCATCCGTCTCAGCGGCCAACTCGACCACGTACTGGCAGACTTCAGCCTCATTGCGGCGGCGAGCATCCGCCGGGCTCCCTCGCGGACGACCTTGTCGATCAGGGAGCTGACCTCGGTCGAACCATCGGCGTTCAGGAGTTCCGGTAAGCACGTCCCGACTGCTGCCGCCTTGTCGCCTCGCCGATTTTGATGGTCAAGGCTGCCCGAGCGCCGGAGACGACCGTGGCCGGGTCCGCCGTCCACCAGGGCCTGCCGTCGGCAGCCGACGAGTTCGGACGCGTCTCACGGCCTACGATGCGGCCCATGACGATCACGTACGAGTGGCGCGGCGATTTCGACAACGCCGCCGTCAACGCGCTTCACGCGGAGGCGTTCGATCACGTCCAGGCGCCCATCGACTGGCTGTCGCGAGTGCACCGTCATAGCCTCGGCTGGGTCTGCGCGCGGAAGGACGACAGACTCATCGGGTTCGTCAACGTCGCCTGGGACGGTGGTGTCCATGCCTTCGTTCTCGACACGATGGTCGCCCAGGACATGCGCAAGGCCGGAGTCGGGACCGAACTCGTGACGGCTGCGGCGCACGGCGCCCGTGCAGCGGACTGTGAATGGCTCCACGTCGACTTCGAAGAGCATCTGCGTCCCTTCTACTTCGACGCGTGCGGTTTCGGATCGACTGACGCAGGGGTCCTCGCCCTGCGCCGGTGCCGGGAGCGGTACTGAATCAGGCCCGCTCCGCTGTCGTCCGGCGCTGACCTCGGCCGTGCAGGCGCCCCGGTCCCGCGTGGCGGCCCGCCGCCACGTGAACGGATGCCGTCGTGCCCGGCGGCGTTCCTCGGCCGGTCCTTACGATTTGGCAGGATCGGACCGGACCGGATATCACAAGTCACCGGCAGCAGCGGGAACTTGTGGACCGGCAGCCGACAGGATGCGCCCGTCGAACCAGCCGGGCAGGACAGCTAGGAGATATCCATGGACCGAGTCCCGGCGGACCGAGTCGACTACGAGGACGACGGCCTCCATTACCTGGACGGTGTGCCTTTCACCGGGGTCGCGTTCACGGAGAGGGGCGGCGCCCTCAGGTCCGAGGCCACCTACCGTGAGGGGCTGAGGTGGGGGCGGACGAAGGAGTGGTATCCGTCGGGCCGGCCCATGGTGGACTCGATGTTCGCACGAGGGGAGCTGCATGGGCGGGCTCGGGAATGGCACAGGAACGGGCAGCTCGCGGAGGACGGTGAGTACGAGTACGGCATTGCGCTGTGGGCGAAGCAGTGGGATGAGAGCGGTGTTCTTGAGGACGACCACATGCTGACGGAATCCGACTCGGACCATCGGACGCTGCTGCACTTCCGGGAGCTCTACGGCAGCGCGTCGTGATCGTGACGGCGCTGCCACTCACGTGTCCGACGAGACCAACCACCCGCGCTGTGACGACCACACCCGCGGCGCCGTATGACCGTTGGAGAGCGACGGGCCGGTGCCGTCTCCCGGGCTGACCGAACCGCTGGGGCCCGGCTTGCCGCCCTCCTGCCGCCATCGGCCCGCCTTCGACTCCCCGGCCCATCCACCGGGCGCCGACGGTGGCCGTACGCCTGCCCGCACCGGACCCGGCGCCGTCCCATCAGTGAGCCGTCCCCGGTCTGACAGGCTGCCCCCGTGCAAGAACACAACTGGTACTACGACAACGGCGAGGAACTGATGGGGGTCCCGGCGGCGGAGGAGGCGGAGCACTGGATGGCGGTGGAGCGGATCCATGGCCTGGCCCGGCAGGGGTTCAACCCCGCGGACTGGGACACCCGGTTTCGTCGCGAGGTCGCACGCTGCGGTCTTCCTCGATTCGCGTGCGCGTGACGCGCATCCGCACACCACCGGGAGGATCGGGCCGTGGTGTTCTGAGAGCGCTCGTTCACCGTCCCGCGAAGCCCTCCTCCCAAGGGCCGTGGAAATCCGTGGACGGACCCGCGGCAGATCACCTACTGTGTGGCTCCACGCCCTGAGATGGACGGAAGGAGGCGAGTGCCGTGCGGTTCACACCTTTCCAGCGCTCCCTTTTTCGCTGTCCCGGCGTGGTTCGTGAGTTCTGACCGGGAGCGCTTCAAATAGCCCGTATCCCGGAGGAATCCATGACCGGTCCGGTCATCCGCGCACTCTCCGCGAGTGACGCCCATCTGTTCGACGCACTGCCCGACCCGCTGGGCGCCCGTGAGAGCCACCGGCGTACCCGGTTCCGTACCGACTGGATGCGTGTCGCCCTGCGTGACGGCGAGGTCGTCGCCCGTGGCGCGTGGTGGGGCGGCCCCGACGACTCGAAGCCCGTCACCATCAACTGGTTCGACGTGGCCGAGGGCGAGGAGGAGGCGGGGGCCCAGCTCCTGCGCTCCGCTCCCTGGCAGGTCGAACTTGAGATCAACCTGCCTGGCGGCTGGCGGAACGAGCCCGACCTGCGCGCCGCCGCCGATGAACGCTTCGCCGCCGCGCGAGCCGCCGGGTACGAACTCCTGGTGGAACGCTTCCTGTACCGCTGGACCCCGGACCGGGGTCTGCCCGAGCGACCCGGACGCCTGCACTTCAGGGCCGAACCGGACGACACCGTGTTGCTCGATGCCTTGCGCCGCATCCACTCCGTCACCCTGGACGCCCACGCGCTCAGGGCCATCGAGGAGGGGGGCCTCGACCGGGCCGCCCAGGAGGAACTCGACTTCTTCCACTGGTGCCCCTCCCCACGGGAGTGGTGGCAGATTGCGCACACACCGGAAGGCGACCTGGCCGGTATTCACATACCGGCCCACAACCCCTCCGGCCCGACCATCGGCTTCATCGGGGTCGTCCCGGACCAGCGCGGTCACGGCTACGCCTACGACCTCCTCGCCGAGTGCACCAACTTCCTCGTCGAACAGGGCGCAGAGTTTGTCAGCGGAGCGACGGACCGGGGCAACGTCCCCATGGCCGCGAATTTCGCCAAGGCCGGCTTCCCCGTCGTCAGGGAACGCATCAATTTCCACCCGGCAGGCCGAGCGGCCTGAGAGCGGAGCATCGCAGCGCGGAGGAGGGGTGCCCGCATGCCGGATGTGTGCGGGCGTTCCGGGAGCTGCGGCACAAGGCCGAAATCCGCCGGGTGACCGGTGGCGACTTCCCGGCTGACATGAACCGCCTGTCCCTGAGTTTCCGGCGCGTTCCGAGGGCGGGGCGGCGTCGGGGCTCACGGGAGCCCTGCCGGTCTTGGCGGGCGGCAGGGCTCCCGCATGTGCAAAGCAGGCGTCAGCAGACGCCGGCCGCCGCCGATGCGAGCGCACGGGTGGCGCTTTTCGACGCGGGAAGCGAGGTGCACGGGAACGGCCTGGCCTCGGCGAGATCGTCGAGCGTCTCGGCCTCCTGCTTCGCGCTTGCCTTCACACCCGCTCGCGCCGTGGGCGAGGGCTCGCCGTCACCGGGGCCGGCGCCGGTGCCCGTGTCGCCGTTGCCGTTGCCGTCTCCGGGGCCGGGTCCGGGACCGGGTTGGTCGGGGATGCCCACGCAGTTGGACTTCTCCGACTCCAACGATCCGTTGACCGCGGTGACGCAGAACTCGAAGTTCCAGTAGCCGGGAAACAGGAAGGCGATCGTCCTGCTGGTGGAGTCGGTGACATATTCGTCGGAGGTGAACGGGCCTTCCTCCAGGAGGTTGCGCACCCAGACGCGGTAGCCCGCGGCTTCCTCCGACCCCTGCCAGTCCAGGTCGACCGTCGTCTCGTCGACGCTGCGGATCGTCAGGTCCTGGGGCGCGGGTGGTGTGTCGCCGCCCACCGTGACGGATCTGCCGGTGGTGGGGAAACCGCCGCCCGCGTCGTTCCACGTCGACACCGCGACCAGGTAGTGGTGACCGGGCTTCAGGTCATCGACGACCACGGACTCGCCACGGACCCCGGTGCTCTCGATGAACGCGCCCGGTGTGTCCTTGTCCCACACGATGACCTCGTACCGGTCGATCGTGTCCGTGTAGGGACCCTCCGCGGGGAACCAGGACAGGCGGATGCCGGTTTTGGTGGGGAGGGTGACGAATATCTCGGGTCCCGGAGCGGTCTTCGGATGTGCGACCGCGGAGGCGACGGAGGACCACGCCGATGCGCTGTCACCGTTGTCGACGCGGACCTGGTACTCCCACTCCTCGCCGTCGACAGTCCAGATCTCGTCGAAACGAGCAGCCGGGACACGCGTCTCGCTCCACGTGTCCGAGCCGACGCGCCGATGGCGGACGTCGTACCCGCGCGCACCGTGGACCTTGTCCCAGGTCACCTCGATCCCGCCCGGTGCGGTCTCGGCGCGGAGGCCGGAGATGGCGTCCGTCTGCCGCGACGGGATGGTGGCGGGGACGTCGGGCACGAAGTACCCGATGCCGTACTCGTCGGTCAGCGTGTACTCGAAGGCCCGCGCGATCTGGAACTCCCCCTCGGCGTTGGGGTGGAGCCCGTCGTAGGAGGCAGGGCACGCGTCGGGACCGCAGTCGTAGTGGCCCGCCCAGTCGACCAGCTTCACCGAGGAGGTGAGGGAGTTCCAGGTCGGGACGGCGTTCTTCAGCAGGTTGTTGTACTCCGTGGTCATGACGGGCAGATCCTCCCGGCCTCCGATCAGGGAGCGCTGGGGAACGTTGGCAAGAGCGAAGTCGACGTCGGGCTTCGCCGCTCGCGCTTCGTCGACCAGCGTCTTCACGCTGTCCAGCGTGCCGGCGGCGTCGCTGACGAACCATCCCATGTCGTTGAATCCCAGCCCGACCAGCAGCATGTCGGGCCGGTACTCGGACACCATCTTGCGGATCAGCTTCTTGTCCTGGTCCGCCTGGCGTCCCCAGACCGCGAAGTGGCGGGTGTCGAAGCTTTCGGGGACGTCGGGCGCGTAGCCGCCCGTGGTGTCGGGTTCGTCCTCGTCAGGAGGCGTCTCGCCCTGGAGCGGCGGAGGCTTGGGGGCGGACGGAAGTGCCTGCGACTTGGTGCCCACGTAGGGTCCGACGAAATCGACGTCGATGTGCTGGTTCCTGAACCATTCCCACAGCCGGTAGCGCCAGGTCCAGTCGCCTTCGTAGCCCTGCGACATGGAGTCGCCGACGACCATGACCTTGAGCGGCTGGTCCGACCCGCCGACGCCGCGGGAGAGCAGTTGCAGCTTCTCGATGACCGTCGGCCACATGGCGATGACGCGGTCGGACACGAACGTCAAGGGGTCGCCCCAGGCCCCCAGTCGGGCGGCGGTGTCGCGCAGGACCCGCTGCAGGCTCGCGACCACGGAGCCGCCGCTGACTTCGGCCCACTCCAGAAGCTGCCCTCCGGAGGTCCCCGCGACCGCGGCCCGGAACGCGACGGCCAGCGCCTCCGCCCAGACGTCGCCGTCGCCGAGCGAGCTGTGGTCGAACCCGGCCTGCACCAGCTCGCCGACGAGTGCGCCGATCCCCGCGCCCACGGCGCCGCACACCGGATCGGCCGCGGGCGCCCCGACATCGAAGGCGAGCACGCAGTCGGCCGTGACCGCGAACCACACGGCCATGCCGACACCACCGGCGATGAACTTCTGCCACCAGTTCGCCGTGGTGCCGATCTCGTCCATCGGGATCACCATGACGAGGGTGTCGTCGTCGACGACGTGCAGCTCTCCGTCGAAGTCGAGCCAGCCGTCCTGCGGCGGATAGATCCCCACGCTCTCGCGCTGAGCGTGGTCGGTGAGCCAGTCGCCCAGGTGCGGGCTGCGGTTGGCCTCGGCAACCTGCTCCTCGATCAGGTCGCGTACCTGCTCACGACGTTCCGGAAAGCTGAAGTGGAAAGCCGTGATCAGGTCACTGTCGCTGTCCGCCGGCGAGCGCAGATCGCCCGCGTCGCGGGCGCAGCCGTAGCTGATGGTCAGCGGGTCGGCCTCGTCGACCGCGAAGGAGGTGGCGTGTGCGGCACAGGCGTCGGAGACCGCTGCGGGCGGCTCGTTCGCCGTGGCGGGGCCGGTCACCGCCGCGGTCAGCGCCAGGGAGACCACGATGGCCACCACATGGCGGACCGCGAAGAACGCCTTCCACGGCCTCTTCCTGATCGTTCTTGACTTGTGCATATGGGTGCGTTTCCTTGCGTTGCAGGTAGGCGCTCCCGCAGGACGTCACCGTTCACCCCCGGAAGCCCTGAGCAGCTGAAGTGTAGCCAGGTCAAGTAGCGAGATTTTCAAGCGAGTTGGGAGCGGATCCGCTGAAGGATGAAGCGGGCTCATCGGTCTCCTCCGCCCGGCCGGGGCGGTGGGCCTTCTCAGGCTCGGGGATCAGCAGGCCGCCGATCCCGCACCAGATCGGTCCGAGGATCGATGGCCCAGTGGTTGGTTCGTAGCACTCGACCGGCGAAGGGCACCTCTTCCTCGTCCAGGAACCTGAAACCGAGCGTGCGGCAGATGCCGTTCGACGGGGCGTTCGCTGTCGCGGGAAAGGCGTGTATGAGCCCCCACCGGCCGTCGTCGCGGGCCAGCTCAAGCAGCATCCGGACGCCCTGCTTGCCGAGTCCCCGCCCCTGGAACTCCGGCAGCACCATCCAGCCGATCTCGGAGATGCGCTCGGCGTCGGCGCCATGGGACCACAAGGCCACGGTTCCCGCGACCACGTCCGGCTCGGCCTCGTCGGGCAGGATCATCTTGGTCCAGTCCGTTCCTGCCTCTGCTCGTCGAACGTCACGTCGGACCTTCGCCTCCATACCCTCGCGAGGCAACGGGCCGCCCAGCTCGGCCATCATGGCCGGGTCGCATCGCATTCGGACATAGGCGTCGATGTCGCCGTACTCGACATCACGTAGCAGCATCTGTGTTTCTCCTGTCGCTTGGGAAAGCGACATCATGCCCGGCGGCGGCTGACCTCGGCCGTGCAAGGGCTGTCCCGTGACCATCCGCGCCACTCCCCAGGACCTCGGCGGCCTCCTGAGGTGGGGGCCAAGGACCAATAGGGGAAGACTGGGACTAGATTGCTCGGCATGTCTTCGCATCTCAGTCATGGTGCTTCGGGAGCCCTGCGACGCTTCGCCGGATGGCTTGCTCGAGGGTCGGTGGGCCATCCGATGCTGGACGGGATCGATTACTGGGAAGAGCTGCGCGAGTCGCCCTCCCAGATGGAGATCTGCGTCGCGATCTTCGCCAACGTCCTCGAACTGGACGAGCAGGGCGAACCGGTCAATGAGAAGTACGCGGAGCGCCGGGCTGCCGCCTATCTCCACAGCTACTGCACTGGGAAGCTGCCTCCCGGGGAGCCGGACATCGAGCCCTGGGAGTGCCAACTTCATTGACCGTCACCGTGCGACGCCATTCGAGCAGGGCCGGCCCCGTCGGATCCGCCGTCCTCGCCGCCGCCGAGGAGCTCGTCGCTCGTGAGGGCAAGGCAGCGCTCGCCCTGGATGGCGTCGGAAGCAATGAGGCAGCCACCGCAATGTATCGCCACAGTGGCTACGAAGTTTCCTCGATGTCCATGCACAAAAACCTGTAAGCGAGCAAGCCAATGCCACGCACCCCCACCTGCATTCTCACCGGCACAGCCGCCCCCCTGACGGCCGACGGACATGCGACCGATCGTTTTGTCGAGATCGGCTCGCTGACCAAAGTGCTCACGGGCACCGCGCTGATGCGGATGTGCACCGCAGGGGCACTCCATCTCGACGACCCGCTCGAACGCTGGCTCCCCGTGCCCCGTACCGGCATTACGCTGCGGCATCTGGCCCAGCACACCTCGGGGCTCCCGCGCCTGCCTCCAGGTCTTTCCTCCCTCGACCCCTATGCCGCCTTCACCGGTAATTCCCTGTCCGGCCTCCTGCTCCGCCTCGACGAAATCACACTGCGTCCTGCCGGAATGCAGGAGGAGTACTCGAACCTCGGCTATGCCGTCCTGGGAGCGGCCCTCATGGCCGCGGCGGGGAAACCCTACGAAGAACTGCTGAACGAACACGTTCTTGCCCCGCTGGAAATCAGCGAAATCACAGCCTCTCCCGCCCCGGAACGCCGTCTCGACGCCCCGGGGTGGTTCGGCAGGACACGCAGGCCCTGGACAATGGGAGGAGCCATTCTCCCCGCAGGCGGAATGTGGGCTACGCCGCGAGCTCTCGCTCGATTGGTTCCGGCGCTCCTCCTGGAGCGTCGATTCGGCATGCCCGCACCCTCTTGGCAGAAATCCGGGTCTCTCCTGTGGCACAACGGTGCCACCCGGAACGCCTCCACATTCGCCGGAGCAATGGCTGATGGCCGATGGGTGGTGGTTCACCGCCTCAACGGGAAGCCGACGGATACGGACAAGGAAGCTCTTCGCCTCCTGGCCGGACAGAGCGCGGCGGAATCGGACACCTCGCAGAACTCCGAAGGGAGGTGACAGGAAGACAGGAGTGGGAGGGGCCGGTCGAGGACCGGTTGCGAGGAGGACTCCCGAACCGGCTGCCGCAACGTTCTCGACGGGCCCGCACACGCCTCGGGGCCCGCGCCCGGTCCGAATAGGAGCGGCACACCTGGCTGCGGCTCGCGCTCCGGTCCGCGTACTCCGGTTCGCCTGCTGCAGCCCGGGTGTCCCGCCCGGCCGGGTGGTGCCGGGCGGTCAGTGGGCGCAGATGTGCGGAGCCGCGATGCCCGTGGCCGGGGGCTCGCTCGCGGCGGCGGCGCGCGCCACGTCGGCCAGCAGGCGCAGCCGTTCCGCACGGTCCAGATATCGGCCCGCGACCAGGACGGAGTCGATCCGCTGCGTGTGGCGGATGTCGGTGCGCGGGTCGGCGTCCAGGACCAGCAGATCGGCGCGGTCGGTCGGCAGGCCGAGCATCCGGGCGGGTGCGGTGGTCGCGGCGTGGAGGACGTCCCGGGTGGGCAGCCCGGCCTCGGCGAGCAGTTCCAGCTCGTGGTGGAGGGAGAAGCCGGGAACCGCGTAGCCCGTGCCGGTGTCGGTGCCCGCGAGCAACTGCACACCGGCCCGGTGGAGTTCCGCGACGAGGTGTAGCCGGTGCTCGTAGATCCGGTGGATGCGGGCGGTGTCCCGCGCGGTGCGCCCCGCGGTCAGGGACGACCAGATGGTGGGCCAGTAGTCGGTCATCCAGCGAGGCAGATATATGAACTCCGGTGAATTGGTGGGGAGTTGGTCGGTGCGCTCCAGCGAATGGTGGACGGTGAGGGTCGGTACGACGCGGGTGCCGTTGGCGGCGAGCCGGTCGAAGAGGGCGCGGGTACGGCCGATGTCGTACGTCCGCATCGCCTGCCACTCCACCGCGTGCACCTGCCGGAACCAGGGGTGCCGTTAACGAGCGGCGAACCAGGTGACAAGTAACCATCCAGTAGCTTCCTGGGCTGGTTTTCACCTCTCTGGGCGGCTTGTCCGGATGATGGGTGTGCTGCCGGTCCGGCGCCACGGCTTCTCGTACTTGCCGCCGCACGCACGGCACTGGGGCCGGAAGAGGGCGGCAGCGGGGCCCATCTGATCGCTGGGCTCGGCGGGGTACTCGGCGTTCTGGATTCTCGCGACGAGCTGCGGGGTCGCGCAGGTGCAGGTGGGCGCGCTCGACGAGATGCGCGGGCGGGATCTGGCGGGGCCGGAGGGCGGGGCGTCGACGAAGTCGGTCTGGTAGCCGTCGATCGGCTTGTGCTTGGTGCGCTTCGTGGCCTTCTCGAAGCGCCGCCTGCTGGTCTGGCTGGGGAAGACCAGGAGGAGGCCGGCCAGGAGCCGGAAGGCGTGGCCGCGGGCCCGCCCGGGGTCGGGGTCGAAGACTGCGGCCGGGACGCCGTTCTCGTCGACGAGGGGTACGCCGCCGGCGTACCGGGGATCGCCGGTGCTGAAGCCCACGGTCGCGGTGACGCCGTGCTCTTCGGCGAGTTTGGCCAGGGCCAGGTCGATGCCGGGTCGGAAGCGGATGGCGACCTCCCTCAGTCTCCCGGTCTGGGCCGTGCGGGCGGCTTGCTCGGCCTCCGTGGCCTCGGCCAGGGCCTTCGCGCGGGAGATGGCGTTCTTGGCTCGGATCTCGTCCCGCTTCTTCTCCTGGGCCGCTCGTAGCGCGGCCGTGCGGGTCTCGTACTCGCGCTGTCGGCGTTCTTCCTCGACGAAGTGGGTGTCCTCGGCGGTGATGTACTGCGGCGCGGTCCACACCGTGGCGAGCGACCGCTGTGGGTACCGCATCGGGGTTTGCGGGCTGTGCGTGACGATCCGGTGGGCGAATGCCCAGGTGAGGAACTGGGTGAGGGAGGCGGGCACTGCCTTCCAGCTGCGGCTCTCGAACTTCATCAGCCCTTCGGCGATGACCAGGTGCTCGGCTGCCTCGGGCCGTTCGAGGCGTACGGAGGGGACGGTGCCGAGCCAGGGCGGGCGGGGCCGGTCGCTGAACCAGATCGAGGTGACGCCGTCGGCGTGCATCTTGTCGGTGCGGGCGGTGATGTCGGCGCCGGTGATCGGGGCGAGCTGGGCTTCCAGGGCCGTCTTCCAGTTCCCGGCGGGGTCGGTGGCCAGGACGTCGGCCCGCCAGGCGCCGTCGGGGCCGGGGACTTCGAGTTCGGCGTGGGCGCCGGCGTCCCGGGCGGCGCCTGCCAGCTCCAGCTTCAGCAGGTGGTGGGCGACGGACTCCAGGCCGAGTGCGCAGGTGGGGGCGCCGGGCGCGTGGACGAAGAACCGTAGGCCGCTGCGGGAGGTCTTGGCATACATCGGATGTCGGCACTCGTCGCAGGTCAGCGGGGCGGGTGGCCGGGTCTTCCAGACCGCTTCCCAGCTGCGTCCGCACCCGAGGTCGAGCAGGTGTGCGAAGACGGTTCCCCACTCGGCGTGCACGGCCCTGAACGCCACGCTGGCTCCCTGCTGGTCGGCGAGGAGGCCAGTGTGGCGCAGGGCACTGACATCGCATCAGGCCGCTGCGGGCTCCGGTTCGGGGTCCGGTTCCTGCGGGGCGGGTGCCGCGAGCTGGAGGCGGCTGCCCATGTTCAGCCGTACCTCGCCGAAGGGCTGGATGTGCATCCAGAACAGCGGGGTCAGGGCCCGCTTGTCCTCGTCGGTGAGGATGTCGGCCCATTCGGGGTCGGCGAGCATGTCCTGGATCATGAGGGTGTTCACGAAGACGAGCGCCGTTTGCAGGAGATGGAGCGCGAGGACGGACAGTTCCTGCTGGTCGCCGCGGTTGCTGCTGAGTTCGCCGCTCTTGCCGAAGAAGATGATGTCGTTGGCGCCGTTCCAGCCCTCGACGACGTTGAGGCCCTCCTGGATCTCGCGCTGGAGGTCGCGGTCGCGCAGGTAGCGGGCGGCGAAGATGGTCTTCTGCGCGCGGCCGACCTCCAGCATGGCCTGGTAGACGGGGTGAGAGGCGGTACGGGTGAAGCGCCGCAGGATGGCCTCGGTGGAGGCGGTGCCGACCCGGATTGCGGTGGCGTACTCGATGAGCTGGTCGTAGTTGTTCTCGATGACGTCCCAGCGGATCGGGCGGGTCATCGCGTCGGCCAGGCGCTCATAGGTGTCCTCGTCCTCGCGGCCGGGCCGGTACAGCTTGACCTTGTTGATCTGCTTGATGCGGGGCAGCAGGTCGTAGCCCAGGAGCCTCGTGAGGCCGAACCCGATTTCCGACTGGCCGTGCGAGTCGACGTAGTTGCCCTCGGCCTGCATCGTCGTGGCGTGCCGCATCATGCCCTCGATCGCCGCGGCGACCTCGGAGGCGGTGCAGTTCAGCAGCTGGCTGTGAATGGCCATCGACCCTTTCTCG
This sequence comes from Streptomyces sp. NPDC056061, assembly GCF_042266885.1. Lineage (NCBI taxonomy): Bacteria > Bacillati > Actinomycetota > Actinomycetes > Kitasatosporales > Streptomycetaceae > Streptomyces > Streptomyces sp. NPDC056061. Next base: position 72,058 of record NZ_JBHJWQ010000031.1, read on the forward strand.
ATGTGCCAGTCCACGAGCACCCCGCGGCCCCCGTACCGGGAGTGCCACTCGGTGAAGATGTTGCGGTCCCACGCCTTGAAGTGCGTGGAGTCCGAGGCGACGGTGGTGGTGCCCTGCCCCCAGACGGCTTCCTGACGGGCGGCGAAGGGGGCGTTGGCGATCTCCACCCCGGCGGCCTTGAGCCCGACCGCGGTCAAGTAGCGCCGCGCGGTGTAGCGGAGCTCCTCCTCGCTGTGCCCGTGCTCGCCGGCCGCGACCGAGCTGATCCCCGAGTTCGTGCCGTACGCGTATGCGATCAGGAGCAGGCGTTCCAGGAGCTTCGCCTCGTCGATGGCCTCGCGGGTGCCGACCGGGGCCAGCGCCTTGAGCATCCCGGTGCGCAGGGCGGCCTCTTTCAGGATGTCGATCAGGGCGACAGTGCCCCACTTCTTACGGATCGCCTTCTTGAGCCGGCGCAGGTTCTTCGGCTCCTTCTGCGGATCGGGCTCGGTGAACTTGATCGCCCCGTTCCGGTGTTTCCCGCTGATCGTCACCCACGGCAGCTTCGGCAGCTTGGTGCCCAGGGCGCCGAGCTCGGCGCGCATCTCGGCCTGGAGCTGGGCGATGAACACCTTCGCGTCGCGCGGCTTGTTCAGCTTCTCGTAGTACTCCGCGCGCCGGACCTCGAAGTCGTCGGGCAGGTCCTCGTCAGGGTTGCGCCACTTGTCGGCACCGACCACCCAGATCTCCTTGCAGCGCAGCCGGTCGCGCAGGGCCTGGAAGACGCACGCCTCGTACACGGTGCGCATGACGCGCTTGGGCCCCTTGTCGGGGGTGAAGATTGCGAACTCCATCCAGTCCTTGGATACCACCCCTTCCAGCGGGATGGTCTCGCCGAGCGGCAGGTAGGTGGTGGAGGAGTCCTTGTGCCGCTCGATCAGCTTCAACGCGTCCATGACGGGCTTGTGCTGGTTGTTGGAGGAGCGGAAGTCGAGCACGCCGAGGAGCTTCATCAGCCCGCTGCGGTAGTGGTTGCTGTACGAGGACTTGAACACCTCCCGCTTGGAGCGGGCGAAGGCGGCGTTGGTCGCCTTCATCTCGGCGACCAGGTCCTTGAGCGTCTTCTCCCCGCCGGCCGCCGGGTAGATCACCTCCCGCACGCTGCCCTCGGGGGCGCCGAGGGAGGCGGCGGCGATCTTCCCGAGCAGTCCGGCCTTGCCGCGGACCTTGGTGAACTCGGCGACGAATGCTTCGGTCACCTTCTTCTCCGCCCGCGCGTTGATGCGGTGCACGGTGGAGTTCAGCAGCTCCACCAGGGTGTCGGTGATCTCCCGCTGCCGCTGGAACAGCAGCGCGGCGAGCAGGACCTGGCGCACCTCGGGGGCGAAGCGCCGCAGGTGGCTGGGCGAGGACGCGGAGGCACGGGCCCGCCAGGCATTGATGACCTGCACACCGATCCCCGTGAATGCCTTCTTTGGGACGCCGACGGCGCGGACCTGCCCCAGCTTGGAGATCTTGTCCAGCAGCGAGTTGAGGCTGACGTTGCCCGGATGCGCCTTGATGTCCGCCAGCACCGACTCGACATCGTCCTCGTCCGCCGTGTCGTCGCCGTCCACGGCCGCGGTGTCGCCCGGCTCGGTGTCGTCGCCGGTCGGGTCGGTGAAGACCAGCGCGTCCAGCCGCCGCGTGCAGTCCTTCGCCCGGGCGAGCCGGGCGGCGACCTCGGCGACGGCCCGCTCGTCGGCCTGGTGCAGCGCGGAGCGGATGATCGCGTTGACCTGGGCCGCGGTCGGCGGCTCGATCAGGTCCGCGCGCATCTGCCCCAGCAGCTCGGCCCGCACCTGCTCCTCACGGCGCTCGTCGTGCCAGATCACGTCCACCAGGTGCGAGACGAGCTTGACCAGATCGGTCTTCGTGCACTCGTGCCAGCCCGTCAGATCCCGCAGCTCGCTGCGGTGCCGCTTCGCGGCGCGCGAGGTGAAGTCGTAGAACCCCAGCTCGGTCGCGGCAACGCCCACCTGCTTGGCGACGTGCTCGACCGCGTCGGGCGGAAGCTCCATGCGCATCCGGGGAAACCGGCCGCGCCAGGTCAGGAATTTGAGCTGAACGGCGAAGCCCAGCCTCGCCGCCCCGCTCTTGTTCCGTAACCAGCCCGCCTCGTCGCTGTTCAGGGTGAAGTGGTCCACCACCCCGTCCAGACCTAGGGTCTGTTTCTCGGATCTCCTGACAGGGGTGGGGGGTTGAGGTCAGGGTGGTGGGATGGGACGTGGGGATCTGACGAATGCGGAGTGGGATCGACTGGAGTCATTCCTGCCTCGTGGTGGTGGGCGCGGG
>NZ_JBHJWQ010000032.1:0-74271 GCF_042266885.1 Streptomyces sp. NPDC056061
GTTTGTGGGGGGTTTGTTTTTTTATTTGACCTGCTGGGTGGGTGGGCCCCGCGTGGGCCCCCCCCGGCTCCGCACCGCTGTCGCCCGGTGGTGGAGGATGAGGCGATGACCACCTCTCCGCGCGGCTGGAAGCGCACCGAACGGCTCGACGCCCACCGTCTCGCAGAAGCCCTGTGCACCGGGACGGGCGTCCGCCTGACGGTGGAGGGACCGTGTCCGGGCGGCGAGGTGGGGGCCGCGTACGTGCGATGGCCGGACGGGCACCGGTCGGTGCTGAAGTCGCGGCCGGGCGCCCGGATCGAGGACCTGCGGGCGGGTCCGCTGGCGGTGTGCGAGGTACTGCGGCGGCACGGGTACCCCTGCCCGTCGACGGAGTTGGCGCTCCAGGTGGGCGGCGCGGCGGTCCTGGTCCAGGAGCTGCTGCCGGGCGCGCCGGTCACCCGCCCGGACCACGCGGATCTGGACCGGGCACTCGCCCTCAACGAGGCGCAGGCGGGGCTGCTCGCCGACCGCGCGGACGTCCCGGAGATGAACCTGTACCTGGTGGACGACGGTCCCGGCTACTGTCTTCACGAGCCGCTGCGTCGACACGGTCGGCGCAGCGGTGACCTGGAGCGCCGGATCGCCTCGCTCGGGGCCGCGCATCCTCCCCGGCTGTCCGGCGGGGACGTGGTGCACCACGACTTCCACCACGGCAATCTGCTCCGCACGGACGGTGCGGTCACCGGTGTCATCGACTGGGACGGCGCCTGCCGCGGGGACCGCCGGTTCGACCTGGTCACCCTGCGCTTCGGCCTGCACGCGGACGAACAGGCCCCGGGGGTGGTCGACCGCCTCGACGCGATCCTGGACGGTATGCCCGACGACGTCCTGCGGCTCTCGTGGGCGCACATGGGGCTGCGGATGGTCGACTGGGCCATCCGGCACTTCGCCCCGGGCGATGTGGACCACTGGATCGACCTGGCAGAACAACGTCTTTGACGCGGACGCGAGTTGACGCCCGGAGCGTGCCGCTTGCGCTCCGGCGCCGCTGTTCCGGGCGGTGGTTCGGAGCGGCGCGTGGGGTGCTGTAGGTTCCCGTGGTGATCGTTGACGGGAAAACGGACCGAACAGTCGGCACCCCGCGGGGCGGCCGAACACGACCAGTGGTCCTCGGTGGTCCTCCGCCCGCCATTGCCCCGCCCGCCCCCGAGCCGCGCGGAGGGAAGGCGTGAACACCGCGGCGGACCGGGACACCCCGCGCCTCGCCCCCTTGCGCATACCGGCCTTCCGGCGATTCGTCCTCGCCAATCTCGTCTCGGCGACCGGCACCGCGATGGCGCCCCTCGCGCTCGCCTATGCGGTGATCGGCCAGGGCGGCGGAGCCGGCTCGCTCGGTGTCGTCCTGGCCACGAACTCCGTCCCCACGATCGTCCTCACGGTCGCGGGCGGCGTCCTGGCGGACCGGTTGTCGCGCAGCCGGATCCTCTTCCTGGGCAACCTGCTGGCCGCCGCGGCGCAGGGGGCCCTCGCCCTGCTGGTGGTCACGGAGCAGGCGACCACCGCCTCGATCGCCGCCTGCGGCTTCGTGTCCGGGACCGCCGCGGCATTCATGGCACCGGCCGCGACGGGTGTGGTGGCGCAGGTGGTCGCCGCGGAGCAGTTGCAGCAGGCCAACGCGTTGCTGCGGCTTCCGAGCAATGCGGTCAAGGTGCTCGGACCCGTCCTCGGGGGCGTCGTCGTCGCCTTCGGCGGCCCGGCGTGGGCGCTGGCGTGGGATGCGTTCAGCTTTCTCGTGGCGGCGGTCCTGCTGCTCGGACTGCGGCTGAGCGCGCCGGTCACGACCGGCAGCGTGCTCGCCGACCTGCGGGGCAGTTGGTCCGGGTTCCGGTCCCGCACGTGGCTGTGGACGTACACCGCGGCCGGAACCGTGGTGGTCGCCGCGTGGCTCGCCGGTTTCCAGATGCTCGGGCCGGTGGTCGCCGACGCGCACTACTCCGGCGCGCGTTCCTGGGGGCTCGTCCAGGGCGCTTTCGCCCTCGGGCTGTTGGCCGGGACGGTGGTGTGCCTGCGCTGGAAGCCGTATCGCCTGCTGGCCGTCGCCGTCCTCACCGGGGCCGCGCTCTGCCTGCCGCCGACGGCGCTCGGGCTGGGCCTGGCCCTGCCCTGGGTGCTGCTGGGCGCGGTGCTCGCGGGGGTCGGGCTCGACATCGCCATCGTGGCCTGGACGACGGCGCTCCAGCAGCACGTGTCCCAGGAGGAGTTGGGCCGCATGAGCGCGATGAACGGCATCGGGGAACGCGTCGCCGTGCCCCTGGGCTACCTCGGCGCCGCACTCGCCGCGCACGCCTGGAGCGACCGCTCCACGCTCCTGGTCTGCGCCGGCGCCATCGTGGCGGCGACCGTGCTCAACCTCTGCGTGCGCGACGTGTACCGCGTCAACCGCCGCTGAGCGCGGGGCGCGCGGACGGCGCGCCCCGCGGGCGGACCCGCGTGGCGACGGGCTCAGTAGGAGTGGCCGGCGGTGACGTCGGCAGACAGATGAGGGGTCCGCTGCGCCGCGGTGGCCCGGAGCGGGAGCAGGGTCTGGGCCAGGGCGTCGACGGTGACCGGGTGGGCGATGCGGCTGGTCGTGGTCTCCAGTCCGAAGACGAGGTCCTGCCCGCCCGCCACGAGGGTGTGCGTGCAGATCTCGCTCAGTGGTGACTGGGCGTAGCTGGTGAGACCGACGACCTCGGCCCCGGCCTCACGGGCGCGGCGGGCGGTGTCGACGGTGCTGCGGGTGGCAGCGGTATGGCTGATGGCCAACCGCTACGGCCCGGGCCACACCCGGTTCGACAACGACTGGGACCGGGAGATCGGCTCCGCGCTCGCCCTCAACGACACCGCTGTGCTGCTCTACGACGCGCTCGGGACGGAGCGGCTGGGCCGGATCACCGGGGCCGTGCGGCACTACACGCCCGATCCGAACCTCTGGCGGGCCGACCTGCAGACAGCGACCGGCGCCAACCGGGTGTGGATCTCCACCGTGGTCGCCGTCAACGCGGTCCTCCGCGACAACGGCGACGACCTGGCACGGGTCCGAGACGCCCTTCCGGCGTCGAGGGGTTCCGGCGCCAACGGCGTCCTCAACGGGCACGAGGGCGGCGCGGAGTACGACCTGCCGCGCAAGATCGGTGCGCTGCGGGGCGTGTTCGGCCGCTGAGGCCGGGGGGCACCCGGGGTGGGTCCCGTCACCGGCCCAGCGCCGCCATCGCGGCATTGTGGCCGGGCACCCCGCTGACCCCGCCGCCGCGCACCGCGCCCGCCCCGCACAGCAGCACATTGGCGCGGTCCGTCTCGACACCCCACCGTCCGATGGACTCGGTGGCGTACGGGAACGCGAGATCGCGGTGGAAGATGTGGCCTCCGGGCAGTCCCAGCTCCCGCTCCAGGTCGAGCGGGGTCTTCGCCTCGATGCACGGTTCGCCGTTCCCGTCCACGGCGAGGCAGTCGGCGATCGGCTCCTCCAGGTGCGCGTCGAGCTGGGCGAGCGCGGCGGACAGCAGCTCGGCGCGGGCCGCCGCGTTGTCGGCGGCGAACAGCCGAGCGGGGGCGTGCAGGCCGAAGAGGGTCAGGGTGTGGTGGCCGCGGGCGGCGAGGTCGGGGCCGAGGATCGAGGGATCGGTCAGCGAGTGGCAGTAGATCTCGGACGGAGGGGCCGTGGGGATCCGGCCGGCCGCCGCTTCCCGGTAAGCGTCGGCGAGTTGCCCGTACCCCTCGGCGATGTGGAACGTCCCGGCGAACGCCTCGCGCGGGTCCACGGACCGGTCGCGCAGTCGGGGCAGCCGGGTGAGCAGCATGTTCACCTTCAACTGCGCGCCCTCGGCCGGGGCGGGCGGCTCGTCGCCGAGCAGCGCGGCGAGGGCCTGCGGCGAGGCGTTGACGAGGACCTTGCGGGCCGCGACGACGCGTTCCGCTTCGGGTGAGCGGACGGTGACCTCGGCCCGCGTCCCGTCGGTCTCGATGCGGGTCGCCTCGTGCCGGACGCGGATCTGCGCCCCCGCCCGCCGTGCGGCCAGGGCGAGGGCGTCGGTGAGCGCGCCCATCCCGCCGACCGGTACGTTCCAGTCTCCGGTGCCGCCGCCGATGACGTGGTAGAGGAAGCAGCGGTTCTGACGCAGGGACGGATCGTGGGCGTCGGCGAAGGTGCCGATCAGCGCGTCGGTGAGCACGACGCCGCGGACCAGGTCGTCGTCGAAGTACCGCTCCACGGCGACCCCGACGGGTTCCTCGAAGAGCATCCGCCAGGCGTCCGGGTCACCGATCCGTTCCCGCAGCGCGTCCCGGGTGGGCAGGGGTTCGGTGAGCGTCGGGAAGACCCGCTCGGCGACACCGCCCGTCATGCCGTGGAACCGCTGCCACGCCTCGTGCTCCCGGTCCGATCCGGTGAGTGCGGCGAAGGATTCCCGGGTGCGGGCCTCGCCGACGAGCAGCCCGGTGGCCCGGCCCCCGCGCACGGTCGGGGTGTACGAGGAGACGGTCCGTCTGCGGACCGCGAAGTCCAGGCCGAGATCGCGGACGATCTTCCGGGGCAGCAGGGACACCAGGTACGAGTAGCGGGACAGACGGGCGTCGACGCCGTCGAAGGGCCGGGTGGACACGGCCGCTCCCCCGGTCGTGTCCAGACGTTCCAGGACCAGGACGGACTGTCCGGCGCGGGCGAGGTAGGCGGCGGCGACCAGGCCGTTGTGGCCGCCGCCCACGATCACCGCGTCGTAGCGGTCGGGTGCGGGCATGGCCCTTCGTAGCACGGGATGCTCAGGTGTGGCCAGAGGCCGTGCGTTCCGGGCCGTGCGGCGGTCCTTCGGGCGCCTCGCGCAGCGCCGCGGCCCGGCGGTGCAGTTCGGCGGCCTCCACGCCCCGGCCGACCTGTTCCAGGCAGTGTGCCTCGTCGTCGCGGGCGGCGAGCGTGTCGGGGTGGTCGGCGCCGAGCGCGTGCTCCCGGGTGTCGGCGACCTGCCGGTAGCGGGCGAGGGCCTCGTCCCAACGGCCGAGCCAGCCGAGGCCGACGGCGACCTCGCGGCGGCTGACCAGGGTGTCCGGGTGGTCGGGGCCCAGGACGCGCTCCCGGATCGCGCAGACGTCGCGCGCCTCGGCAAGGGCCTCCTCCCAGCGGGCCAGGCGCCCCAGGTTGACACCGAGGCCGTGCCTGGCGCGGAGCGTCTCGGGGTCGGCGTGGCCACCTACCCTGGTCCGGTCGCCGACGAGGGCGCGGTACAGCTCCAGGGCCTCCGCGCTGCGGCCCAGCCTGCCGAGTCCGATGCCGACCTCGTAGCGGGCGGCGAGAGTGTCGGGGTGGTCGGGGCCCAACGACCGGACCCGGCCCCGGACGACTTCCTGGTAGGTCCGCAGCGCTTCCGTCCACCGCCCCAGCCGGCCCAGCGCGTATCCCACCTCGTAGCGCGTGGCGAGGGTGTCGGGGTGGTCGGCACCGAGCACCCGGGCACGGGTGGACGCCACCTCGCGGGCCACCCGGCAGGAGTCCTCCGGGCGGCCGAGTCGGCTGAGGTTGACGGCGAGGTTGTGGCGGCAACGCAGGGTGTCGGGATGGTCGGGGCCCATCGAACGCTCGCGGGAGGCGAGGACCGCGGCGTACACCTGGTGGGCCTCGGCGTGCCGCCCGAGCTGCCCCAGCACGTACGCCGTCTCCTGGCGGGCGGCGAGGGTGTCCGGGTGGTCGGCGCCGAGGACATCCTCCCTGCCCCGGGCCACCCGGCCGAACTCCCGCAGCGCGTCCTGATGCCTGCCGGTGCGCGCCAGGGAGAAACCGACCTCGTACCGGCTGGCGAGCGTGTCGGGGTGGTCGGGGCCCAGGACCCGCTCGCGTTCGGCGGCGACCTCGCGATGCACCTCGCCCGCCTCCTCCCAGCGGCCCAGCCGGCCCAGGTCGAGGCCCGCCCCGTGCCGGCCGGCGAGGACGGAGAGGAGTTCGGGCGCGGGGGTGGGCCGTTCGCTCCCGGCCGACGACTCCTCCACGTGGCCGGTGAGGTGCCGTGTCCCGAAGGCGGTGGTCCACACGCCGGTGAGAGCCGCGCCGTGATCGGGCGCGGGGATCGCGGGAAGGCCGCCCACCGCCTTGTGCCCGGTGGTCATGCCACGGGTCCAGTCCGGCAGTCCGGACCCCGGACGCACACCCGGCACGGAGGGCGCGAGCGGGAGCGCCCGCCCGCCGGGCCGGTGTTGTTCGCCGGTGCGGCCCGTGACGATCCGTCGGCGCAGGTCGCCCGCGTCGGCGGGGCGCTCGGCCGGTGCCTTGGCCAGCAGGTCGAGCACGACGCGGTCGAAGAATCCCGGGAGTTCGGCGCGGCGGGTGCGCGGCGGCTCGGGCTCGGTGTCGCGGTGCCCGACGAGCACCCCCCAGGTGTCGTCGAGGTCGAACGGCGGTGCCCCGGTGGCGATCTCGTACAGGACGCAGCCCAGCGAGTAGAGGTCGCTGCGGTGGTCGACCTGGCCGCCGCTGATCTGCTCCGGCGACATGTAGTGCGGGGTGCCCATGGCGATGCCGGTGCCGGTGAGGCGTGAGGTGAAGCCGATGTCACGGCCCAGTCTGGCGATGCCGAAGTCGCAGATCTTCACGGTGCCGTCGGTGAGGCGCATGATGTTCGCGGGCTTGAGGTCGCGGTGCACGATGCCCTGCCGGTGGGTGTAGCCGAGGGCGTCGGCAACCTGTTCGGCGATGTCCACGACGTCGGGCACCGGAAGCGGGTGCTGCTCGTTGTCCTCCAGGAGCTGGCTGAGGTTGCGGCCGTCGAGGAGTTCCATCACCAGGAAGAGGACGCCCTCGTCCTCACCGAAGTCGTGGACGACCGTGACGCCGCGGTGCTGGAGCGAGGCGGCGACGCGCGCCTCGCGGCGGAAGCGCTCGCGCAGGACACGGGTGAACGACTGGTCGTGCTGGGAACCCAACGGCTTGAGGCACTTCACGGCCACCTGGCGCCCCAGCGACTCGTCGCGGGCCCGCCACACCTCGCCCATGCCTCCGCGCCCGATCAGATCGAGCAGTCGGTACCGGCTCTGGACCAGCCTGGTGTCCGCCATGTCCTGCTGTCGCCCCCGTCGCTGCGCCCACTGCCTCTGTGCCCTCCCCGGCCCGTCCAGTATGGCGTCCCGGCTGCGTGGTTTGTACGCGGTGGGACGGCTTTCGCGACCGGGTCGGTCCATCGTGTCCGTGATGCGTCCGGGCAAAAGCGCCGGCGGGGCCGGCCGGGAACGCGGCGCGGCACGTCCCCGGCGGCGCGCGGCCGGCGGTCGGCGCCGTGAACGGAGGACGCGGGTCGCCGGTGGGGATGGGGGTACGGGGCGGCGGCCCGTGGACGACGTGCGGCCCGCAGGTCCGTTCCGTCAGGCCGACGCGGGCCCGGCGGGGGTGCTGCGCGTGTACGTGAGGAAGAGCGCGCCGCTGCCGAGGACGTGGTGGTCGGTGAGCTGCCAGGTCCTCGGGTCGAAGCCGTGGTCGTGGCGGCCGAAGAGCGGGATGCCGGTACGCAGCGTCATCGGGGCCGTCTTGAGGACGAGTTCGTCGATCTCCGGGTAGAGGGCACCGGCCAGGTCGCCGCCGCCGATCAGCCACACGTCCTTGCCGTCCTGCCGCTTCAGTTCCCGGATCGCGGCGAGGGGGTCGTCGGCGACGATCTCGACGGCCGGGTCCGGGCTCTTCCCGAGGGTCCGGGAGACGACCAGGTGACGCAGGTGCGGGTAGGCGTCCGTCAGGCCCGCCCGGAGACCGATCTCGTAGGAGCGGCGACCCTCCACGACGGTGTCGAACCGCGTGCCCTCGACGGTGATCCCGAGTGCCTGCCGGGCCGGGCCCGGCAGGGTCTCCGGGTAGTGCTCGGCCAGGTACCGCAGATAGTCCTCCGGGATGGGCCAGAAGCCGTCGGGCCCGGTGGGGTCCGCCCCGTCCGGTCCCGCGACGAAGCCGTCCAGCGTCGACGCGACGTAGTACACGAGCTTGCGCATGAGGAGCTGCTCCTTGAAAGGGGTGGCCGGGCAGCGAGGGGCTGCGGCGAGGTGCGACCGCGCCCGGTCGGGCGTCAGTCGCTGCCCAGCATGGGCTCTTCGCCTGATCTGCGACAATGCCCGAATTCGAAGCGTCTGCTTAGCAGAACTCAGCAATGACGGGGATTTGATGGAGCGTCACGAGATCGAGGCATTCCTGGCTCTCGCGCAGGAGCTCCACTTCCGGCGCACTGCGGAACGGCTGCACCTCAGCAGCGGCCGGATCAGTCAGACCATCGCGAAGCTTGAGCGCCGCATCGGCTCGCCGTTGTTCGAGCGGAGCAGCCGCCAGGTGCGGCTCACCGAGATCGGCCGCCGTCTGTACGACGACATCGCGCCGCATCACCGGGCGATCGGTGAGGCGTTCGCGCGGGCCGCGTCCGCCGCGCACGTCGGCCGCGACGCGCTCCGGGTGGGGTTCCTGGGCCCCGCGACGGGCGCCGTGCTCTCCCGTGTGATCGGCGTGTACCGGGACCGCCATCCGGGCCTGGAGGTGCGGGTGACGATGGAGGCGCCGCTGAGCAACCACGTCGGCGCGCTGCGCGAGGGCGAGGTCGACGTGATGGCGACCATGCTTCCGGTGGAGGAACCCGACCTGGTGACCGGTCCGGTCCTGCTGCGCGAGGGACGTGTCCTGGCCGTGCCGAGCGGCCACCGCCTCGCGGAGCGCGAGCATGTCGTGCTGGAGGACCTCGCCGACCGGACCGTCATCCACGCCGCGAGTCCGGCACCGGCGTACTGGCAGGAGTACCACCACCCCAGTCGCACTCCCGCAGGCCGCCCCATCCACCGGGGACCGGCCGTCGACACCGTCCAGGCCGCGCTCACCCTCATCGGCGCGGGGCTGGGCATCGCCGTGGCGACGGCCCAGGCGGGCCAGTACTTCCGGCGCCCCGACATCGTCTACGTCCCGATCCTCGACGGCGCCCCCGCCGATTTCGCCCTGGTGTGGTCCGCGGCGCACGAGAGCGAGCAGATCCGTGCCTTCGCCGCGGCGGCCCGTTCCCTGCCCGCCCGGTGACGTCCGGCCGGGGCACGGTCGACGCGTCCCGGTCGGCGTCGCACGGCGGACCGGCCCCGGACGTCCGGAGCGGCACGGGCCCGCAACCGGAACAGTGGGCCTGCTCCCACCATCTGCGCCTGCTGCGCAATCTCGACCCGGTGGTCGGCACGCGCAAGGGCCGCTCGGTGGTCTCCTCCCTGTACGACAAGACACGTCTGCGAACCGCTCGACCGGGCCCCGTACCACGTCGAGCACCTCCGGCTCGGCCTGAGCGACACCGCCGCAGCCGTCGCCGAGCCGGAACGGGAGACGGTGGCCACCCCGAGCGCCTGATCGCCCTCGGCGAGGGGTGTGACGCTTCGTGCTCACAGGAAAGGTCTTCTCGGAGAAGATCAGCACCCGGGTCAAGGTGCGGCCGGATTTCGTCAAGCCGATGGCCCTCGCCCGCACCATCGGGAAGGCCGTCCCCCACCCACGGGTGATCTTCACGGTGCACGAGATGAAGCGCCCGGGACGCGGCGTCGCCGAAACCCCCGGTCCCCGAGAGCGCCCGCAAGCTGCTCATCGCCTCGGGCAAGAACCAGGGCGAGCGGCCCTCCCCCGCCCCCGTCCACCGCATCCTCGCCGAGGACACCGAGTGAACCCGGACGCATTCAGAGACTCATGATCAACTCATTGTCCCTTTGACCCGCATCCCGGCGATACCCGATCCGGACGCGTCGCCCTTCTCCCGGGGCTCCCGGGGCCGTGTGCCCGGTGCGGCCCGCGCGTGTCGGCCACCGCGTGGGGGCGGGTCCGCACGGAGCAGGACTCGCCCCCACGGTGCCGTGCGGGCGCCCCGGTCAGCCGCCGACGTAGGCCGCGAGGTGCTCGCCGGTGAGGGTGGAACGGGCGGCGACGAGTTCGGCGGGCGTGCCCTCGAAGACGATCCGTCCGCCGTCGTGACCGGCGCCGGGGCCGAGATCGATGATCCAGTCGGCATGCGCCATGACCGCCTGGTGGTGCTCGACGACGATGACCGACTTGCCGGAGTCCACGAGCCGGTCGAGCAGGCCGAGCAGCTGCTCGACATCGGCGAGATGCAGGCCGGTGGTCGGCTCGTCGAGAACGTAGACACCCCCCTTGTCGGCCATGTGCGTGGCCAGCTTGAGCCGCTGCCGCTCGCCGCCGGAGAGCGTGGTGAGCGGCTGGCCGAGGCTGAGATAGCCGAGCCCGACGTCGGCGAGCCGTTCGAGGATGCGGTGCGCAGCCGGTGTCCGCGCCTCGCCGCCGCCGAAGAACTCCGCCGCCTCGGTCACCGACATGGCGAGCACCTCGCTGATGTCGCGGCCCGCGAGGTGGTGGTCGAGCACCGATGCCTGGAAACGCCTGCCCTCGCACTCCTCGCAGGTGGCGGCGACCCCGGCCGTCATCGCCAGGTCGGTGTAGACGACGCCGATGCCGTTGCAGGTGGGGCAGGCCCCCTCGGAGTTGGCGCTGAACAGGGCCGGCTTCACGCCGTTGGCCTTCGCGAACGCCTTGCGGATCGGGTCCAACAGCCCGGTACAGGTCGCCGGGTTGCTCCGCCGGGAACCGCGGATCGGGCTCTGGTCGACCGACACGACCTCCGCGCCGGCGGGGATCGAACCGTGCACCAGCGAGCTCTTCCCGGAACCGGCCACGCCGGTGACGACGGCGAGCACGCCGAGCGGGATGTCGACGTCGACGTCGTGCAGGTTGTTCGCCGTCGCACCCCTGATCTCCAGCGTACCGATGGGCTCGCGCACCGCTTCCTTGACGGCGACCCGGTCGTCGAAGTGCCGGCCGGTGACGGTGCCGCTGCCCCGCAGCCCGGCCACCGTGCCCTCGAAGCAGACGGTGCCGCCCGCCGTTCCGGCGCCGGGGCCGAGGTCGACGACGTGGTCGGCGATGGCGATCGTCTCCGGCTTGTGCTCCACGACGAGCACCGTGTTGCCCTTGTCCCGAAGCCTCAGCAGCAGGTCGTTCATCCGCTGGACGTCGTGCGGGTGCAGGCCCGCGGTGGGCTCGTCGAAGACGTAGGTGACGTCGGTGAGCGAGGAGCCGAGGTGGCGGATCATCTTGGTGCGCTGGGCCTCGCCGCCCGACAGCGTGCCCGACGGGCGGTCGAGCGACAGATAGCCCAGCCCGATCTCCACGAACGAGTCCAGGGTCCGGCGCAGCGACGCGAGCAACGGCGCCACCATGGCGTAGCCCCCGCTCGTGGTGTGCGGGGAGGACTCGCCGAGGCCGCGGATCCAGGCGGCCAGATCACTGATCTGCATCGCGCAGGCGTCCGCGATGCTGATGCCCTCGATCTTCGACGACCGGGCCGGCTCGGCGAGCCGGGTGCCGTCGCACTCGGGGCAGGTGGTGAACGTGACCGCCCGGGCGACGAACTCCCGGATGTGCGGCTGCATCGCTTCCGGGTCCTTGGAGAGCATCGACTTCTTGAGCCGTGGGATCAGCCCCTCGTAGGTCATGTTGATGCCCGCGATCTTCATCCTGGTCGGCTCGCGGTGCAGGAAGTCCTGCAATTCCTTCTTCGTGTACGCGCGGATCGGCTTGTCCGGGTCGACGAGTCCGGATTCGCTGTAGAGGCGGTGGTTCCAGCCGCCGGACTTGTACCCGGGGATGGTGAGCGCGTCCTCGGCGAGCGACTTGGACTCGTCGTAGAGCTGGGCGAGGTCGACGTCGGAGACCGTTCCCCGGCCCTCGCAGCGCGGGCACATGCCGCCCGTGCGGTTGAACGTCGCCTTCACCGCCTTCTTGGCACCGCGCTCGACGGTGATCGCCCCGCTCGCCCTGACCGAGGGGACGTTGAAGGCGAACGCGCCGGGCGGGCCGATGTGGGGCTCGCCGAGCCGGCTGAAGAGGATGCGCAGCATCGCGTTGGCGTCGGTGGCGGTGCCGACCGTGGAACGGGGGTCGGCGCCCATGCGCTGCTGGTCGACGATGATCGCGGTCGTCAGCCCGTCGAGCACGTCGACCTCGGGCCGGGCGAGCGTCGGCATGAAGCCCTGCACGAAGGCGCTGTAGGTCTCGTTGATCAGCCGCTGCGACTCCGCAGCGATCGTGTCGAACACCAGTGAGCTCTTGCCCGAGCCGGAGACACCGGTGAACACCGTCAGCCGACGCTTCGGTATCTCGATGCCGACGTCCTTGAGATTGTTCTCGCGTGCGCCGTGCACACGGATCATCTCGTGGCTGTCCGCGATGTGCGGCGTGGGCGGCTGTGCGTCCGGCGTCGTGGCCGTGCTCATCGTCTCTCCATCCGTTCGTGCGGCGTCCCGGTCGTGCGGCGCCCGTCCGTTGCGTGCCGTGCCCGTCGGCGCCGGTCGGTGCGGTCCGACCGTTGTTGCGAGGTGTGCCCGGCCGTCCGGCGTCGGCGGGCTCGCGGCATCGGCGCCACCTGCGGTCCGGGCGGTGGCGCCCCGGCACATGTCCACCGGGCGTGCCGACCGAGGATACGCGGGGTACGGGGACCGGGATGTCCGTGCGGCTTCGGCCCCCGCGGGGGCGGTGCGGTCCCGGCGGGCCGGGCCGATCAGTGGCCGTCGTGCTCCGGGCCGCGGTGGGCCCGGCCGTGCGCGGTTCGCCGGGTCCGGGGACGGCACGGATCGACTCGGCGGGCCGGTGCGCGTCCCCGGGTCCCGGTCTCAGCGCTTGCGGGTCTGGGTGAGGCGCACCATGTTGCCGGCGGGGTCGCGGAAGGCGCAGTCGCGGACACCGTAGGGCTGGTCGACCGGCTCCTGCAGCACCTCGCCTCCCGCGGCGCGGACGCGCTCGAAGGCGGCATCGCAGTCGTCCGTGCCGAAGATGACGCCGCGCAGCAGCCCCTTCGCCAGCAGTTCCGCCACGGCCTGCCTGTCGGCGGGCGAGGCGTTCGGGTCCGCGAGGGGCGGTTCGAGGACGACGCTCACCCCGGGCTGCGAAGCCGCGCCCAGGGTCACCCAGCGCATCCCCTCGAACCCGACGTCGTTGCGTACCTCCAGGCCCAGGGCGTCCCGGTAGAAGGCGAGCGCCTTGTCGTGGTCGTCGACGGCGATGAAGCACTGCGAAATGTTGATCTCCATGTGCTTCACGCTACGGGCGCGGGTCGGGATTCGCTTCTCCGTTCCTGACCGGTCGCGTGTAGATCTTGGCGATGCAGGCCGGGACGGCGGCTCCCTCGTCGTGGCGGCGGGCCCGGTACGCGCTCGGGCTCTCGCCGACGAGCTCGGTGAAGCGGGAGCTGAACGACCCCAGCGATGTGCAGCCGACCTCGAAGCAGACCTCCGTCACCGTCCGGTCGCCCCGCCGCAGCAGGGCCTTGGCCCGTTCGATCCGGCGCGTCATCAGGTAGCTGTACGGCGTCTCCCCGAAGGCGGCACGGAAGCTGCGCGAGAAGTGGCCCGGCGACATGAGCGCCACGCGCGCCAGCGCCGGGACGTCGAGCGGCTTCGCGTAGTCGCGGTCCATCAGGTCACGGGCCCGGCGCAGCCGGACGAGATCCTCCACCATCACCCGGCCACCCTGCCACACGGCCGGAGACCGGGAGGCGCGGCCGGCGCACGGCCCGTGGCCGGGGCAGGCAGGCCGTGGTCGAACGGCACGGAGGCGTCACTCGTGGGGGACGATGGCGACGGGGCAGCGCGCATGGTGAACCGCGGCCTGGGCCACCGGTCCGAGGTGCGGCGCCAGGGGGCGGCGGCGCCGCCGTCGGCCGACGACCAGCAGTGCGGCGCCCTCGGCGGCCCGTGCGACGGCCCTGGACGGGCTCACGAGTGCGGTGCCGCCGTCCACCTCCACCCCGGGGAATCTGTCGCGCCAGGGGCCCAGGGTCTGGTCGAGGAGCTGCTGCGCGTCCCGGGCGAGTTCTTCCGCGACGTCGTGGTCCACACCCCACGGCACGTACGCGTCCACCGGCAGGCTCCGGCCGTGGACGACCCGGAGCGTCGTGCCCCGCGCGGCGGCCGTCCCGAAGGCGAAGGCCAGCAACTCGTCGCAGGGGCCGTGCAGCTTGAGCGCCACCACCACGTCGCCCGTCGCGCCCGGGGCGGGCCGCCCGCTCTCCTCCCCCGTTCCCGCCCGCACCAGTACCACCGGTCCCTCGGCGCGCGCCACGACGGGCATGCTGATGTCCCCGAGGAAGTAGCTCTGGACGGACATCAGTCCCCGCGAGCCGAGCACGACCATCTCGGACTCCTGTGCCGCGCTCAGCAGCGCGTGCTCGGCGTCGTCGGCGACCAGACTGCCGATGACCGTCAGGCCCGGGTGGTGAGCCTGGAGCTCCGCCCTCGCCTTGTGCACGATCCGCCGGGCCCAGTAGTTCTGGTCCATCTCGGCGGGAACGCGAGTCGGTTCCGGCACCAGCAGGGGCCACGCGTGCAGCAGACGCAGCGCGAGACCGCGCCGCTCGGCCTCGTCGGCGGCCCAGTGGGCCGCGGCCAGGCTCTCCGACGACCCGTCGAGACCGACGGTCACGACTGGTTCCATGGCGGCTGCCTCCCTCTCGTGCGGGGCCCGGTCGGCGGTGCGGGCGGACCGTCGCTCCGCCGATGCCGCCGTCCCGTGCGCACGACCGGAGCCGCGGGGCATCGACCGGCGTGCCGCCGCGTGCAAGTCCTCCGCCTTCGACAAGTACCCCAGAATCCACGTCGCCGCATGGGGAACCCGGCTGGCCCACGGCGCGCACGGGACCGATAGTGGGAGGACCCACACACCGCTGTCCCGCGCCGACTCTCCCCAGGTCGTCATTCGCCTCCCGTCGGGAACGGGCCCCGGCCCGCCGCCGCGGAGGCATCGGCCGTGCGGTCCGGCCGGGGAAGGAGAGGCCGGACGGGACCACGGCGGGGGCCGGTCGGCCCATGTGCGCTGCCCGGGCGCGCGGCGATGCTGGCCGCGGACCCCGATCCACAGGAGGCTGTCGATGAGCACTTCTCCGACCCGTGTCACCGCTCTGCCCACCCAGTACCGCACCCGGCTCCTGCGTGTGGGCCGGGAGACCAACTTCGACCAGGGCGTCCGCCTCTTCGACGAGGGAGACGTCGCGGACCGCTTCTGGATTCTGCGCTCGGGCACCGTCACCCTGGACTTCCGCGTCCCCGGGAGTCGCACCGCGACGATCGAGAATCTCGGGCCCGGTGAGCTGGTGGGCTGGTCCTGGCTCTTCGAGCCCTATCTCTGGCACCTCGGTGCCGAGACGATGACTCCGGTCCGCACCCACGAGTTCGATGCCGCGACGATACGGATGATGATGGACGCGGACCCCGCCTTCGGTTCCGCCATCGGCCACTGGGTCGGGCAGGTCCTCGCTCACCGGCTGCAGGCCGCACGGTTCCGTCTGCTCGATCTCTACGCGCCGCACGGCAGCGGCAGCTCCCTGTGAGCGTCCCGCCGACCCGTCTGCGCCGCCCCGCCCGGGGCGCGGTCCGGCCCCGCCCGGCGGCAGCCGGGGCCGGACGCGGGCTGCCGCCGGGCAACCGGGCGACCGGTCCGCCGTAGACCACGCGCCGGGGGCGCGGTCGCCGTCCGCAGCCCCCGCTCCGCGGTCCTGTGGCGCCGCATGCCGCTACGGCGCTCCGTTCTCGGGCGTGGTACTTCGCCGTCGCGGTCGGGCGGGCGACCGCCCGCCGAGCAGCACCGCGCAGGCGCCCAGCGTCACCAGCCCACCGGCCAGAAGAGTGCCCCGTACGCCGACCAGCGAGAGGACGAGTCCCCCGAGCGCGGCACCCGCCGCGATACCGGCGTTGTAGAGACCGGAGTTCGCCGCGAGGGCGATGTCGGTGCGGCCCGGTGCGCAATGCAGCATGGCGTGCTGGGTGGTCATGAACACCGGCCCGAGCGCACCGCCCACCAGCATCAGGAACACGACCGCCGCTGCCCGATGGGCACCGGCCGCGTACAGGCCGAGCATGCCCACTGTCTGAACGACGACGGCCGTGGTGAGCGCGGACCGCGGAAAACGGTCCAGCAACGAGCCGGTGATGCCCACTCCGGCCAGACACGCCACGCCGAAGGCCACGAGCAGGACGCCGACCGTGCCCGGAGGGAACCCGCTCACGTCACCCAGGAACTTCACGATGTAGGTGTATCCCGTGAACGCCCCGGTGGCGGACAGGGCCCCGGCCGCCAGCACGATCCCGAACCGGCGGGCATCGGGACCGGTTCCGAAGGCGGCGCGTTCCTCCCGCGGACGCGAGGTCGGCAGCAGGACGGCGATAGTCACCAGGGAGACGAGCCCCAACGCCGCCGGCACGGCGACGGACACCCGCCAGTCGCCGTGCCGACCCAGCCAGGCACCGGCGGGAAGACCGAGCACCAGGGCGAGCGAACCGGCGACGGACAGCGCCCCGACCACCCGCCCACGGGCCGCGGGCGGGAACAGCCCCACGGCCACCGGTCCCATCACGGCCCAGAACAGGGCCTGGGCGAGCGCTGTCAGCAGCCGCGCCACGAGGAGCAGCCAGTAGGAGGTGGCCAGTGCCGCGATCAGGCTGGACACGACGAGTGCGGCCAGCAGCCCCGTCAGCACGTGGCGTCGGGGCACGTCCCGCGTGACGTGGGCGAGCGGCACCGATGCGACGGCCACCGTCACGCCGTAGCCGGTGACCAGGAGGCCGACCGCCGACAGGGACACCCGCAGGCTCGCGGAGATGAGCTCCAGGAGGCCGACCGGCAGGTTCTCCGCGGTGTTGAAGGTGAAGGCGGCCAGCATCAGGGCCGCGAGCACCGCCGGCCCGTGCCGCGGCGCCGGTTGCCCGTCGATCGCACGGTCTCTTCCGGCCCTCGCCCGCTGCGGCTGCTCCGCGGCACCGTCCATGGAGGTACCCCACCCGGCCCACCGGTCCCGCCGCAAGCCGATTCACCCGGCCGTCGGCGGGTGGGGCCCGACCCCGCGCCCTGCCCCGGTCCCCCGCTCGGGTTCCGGGAGCACGGGTGGGGTCCGCCCGCGTGGCGGTGTCGAGCGCGGCACGCCGCGGAGAGCACCACGCCCGACCGGCCCCTCGACTCGTCCCCTGCTACCGGGATGCGGTGGACCCGGGGCCCATCGCACCCCAGTCGAAGCCGAGTTCGCCCTTCTCCTCAAGGATCCGCTCCCACCAGTCGCGGTGCTCCACGTACCAGTCGACCGTCTCGGCCATGCCTGCGGCGAAGTCGTGCACCGGCCGCCAGCCCAGCTGCGTCTCGATCTTCTCCGGATCGATCAGGTACCGGCGGTCGTGGTTGGGCCGGTCCGGAGTGTGCTCGATCCACTCCGCCGGGTCCAGGCCGAGCGCCGTGACGACCCGACGGGCGATGTCCAGGTTGGTGACCTCGCAGCGGGCGGACACGTCGAAGATCGGCAGCAGCTCCGGTTCCGTGGCCGCCCGCGGCGGGACCGGCCCCAGATCGGCGTGCAGCACCCGGTGCACCGCGGCGCAGTGGTCGGCCACGTGCAGCCAGTCGCGGCTCTGCAACCCGTCGCCGTAGACCGGCACCTTCCGGCCGCGCAGGACGTTCGTCACCGCCAGCGGAACCAGCTTCTCCGGCAATTGGTACGGGCCGTAGTTGTTGGCGCAGTGCGTCATCCGGATGTTCAGCTCCGGATAGGTCTGCATGTAGGCCCGTACGATCTGGTCCCCGGCGGCCTTGGCCGCACTGTACGGCGTCTTCGCGTTCAGCGGGGAGCGCTCGGTGAACCACTTGTCCCCGGGGGACAGTTCGCCGTACACCTCGATCGTCGACACATGGACATGGGACCGGACCGGCACCAGCCGACTGCACTCGGCCATCACCTGCGCCCCGAGCGCGTTGGACCGCATGAAGGCACTCGGCCCCAGGATCGCGCGGTCGTTGTGCGACTCCGCCGCGAAGTTCACGACATGGTCCGGCCGGTACCGGCGGTAGATCTCCTCCATGACGTCGAGGTCGGCGATGTCGGCCTTCTCGAACACGACACGGTCGGACACGGGGTCCAGGTTCGCCCGGTTGCCTGCGAATCCCAGATGGTCCACCGCGATCACTTCGACATCCGACGACTCCCACTCCAGCAGGTGGTGTACGTAGTTCGCGCCGATGAAACCCGCGGCGCCGGTCACGAGGTAGACGGACATGGTCACTCCGGAGGTAGGACGACTCTGGGACAGCCCTCAGTGCTCGCCGTAGCGTTCGGTCAGGTGATCCGACAGGGCGGCGGCGGTCGGATGCTTGTAGATGTCGGAGACGCGCAACCGTCGGTCGATGCGCACCATGCTTCTGATCGCCTTCATGGAATCACCGCCGCTCTCGAAGAAGTTGTCGTGACCGTCCAGACGGTCGGAGCCCAGGACGTCACGCCACGCATCGAGCACCACGCGGTACCAGCCCCCGGCCCGCTCCGGGTCCCGCCGCGGCGCTGACGGGGCGGTGGCACTCTCGCGCGCCGGTGAACTCAGCGCGCGCCGGTCCACCTTGCCGTTCCTGTTCAGCGGGAGCGCGTCCACGATCTCGATCGACGCGGGAATCATGTGCTTCGGGAGCCGAGCGTGCAGCGCGTCGAACAGTGACGTGTAGTCCAGCGCCGCGCCGCGCCCGGGGGTCACGTACGCGACCAGCGTCGCATGCCCGTCCGCAGCCGTCCGGGAGACCACCACCGCACGCTTGACCCCGGGATGCGCGGCCAGGGCGGATTCGATCTCCCCCAGTTCCACCCTGATCCCGTTGATCTTGACCTGGAAGTCCTTCCGCCCGAGGATCTCGATCAGCCCGTCGGGCCAGAACCTCGCCATGTCCCCCGTGCGGTACACACGTTCCGCGAGCCGGTCGCCACAGAACCACCGGACGAACCGCGCACGTGTCTCCTGCGGGCGGTCGAGGTACCCGCGGGCCAGGCCGGCCCCGGCGAGACAGAGTTCTCCGGGGACGCCGACCGGTACCGGCATCATCCGCTCGTCGAGGATGTACGTCCGCTGGTTGGCCAGCGGACGACCGTACGGGAGGTGGCCGCCGCCCCACTGCTCGGGCGCGTCCCACTCGTAGGCGGTCGAGTGGATGGAGGCTTCCGTGGCGCCGCCCAACGCCACGAACCTGAGACGGGGGGCGACCTTCCGGAACCGCTCCGGCATCGCCGCCGGCACCCAGTCCCCGCCGGTCATGCAGAGCCTCAGCGGAAGCGGGCGGCTGCCGCCGACCTCGACGAAGTCCAGGAACAGCTCGATCAGCGGCGGTGCCGTGTTCCACACCGTGACGCCGTGCCGGTCGACGAGCTCCCACCACGAAGCCGGATGGTGTCCGGCCTCCGCCTCCGGGATGACGACCGTGCCGCCCGCGATGGTGATGCCGAGGAACTCGTACACCGACATGTCGAAACTCGGCGAGGACAGTGCGAGGACCGCGTCGTCGGGGCCCACCCCGTATCTCGCGTTGAGATCCGCGAGGTTGTTGAGCACGCCGCGGTGGGACAGGGCGATCGGCTTGGGCGCTCCGGTGGAGCCCGAGGTGTGGATGACGTAGCAGAGGTTGTCCGGGCGCACCCCGGTGACGGGGTTCTCCGCGGGCGCGCCGGACCGGCTTGCGGGGTCGTCGACCAGCAGCCGGTGGCGCACCTGTGCGGCAAGGGTCCGGTCGAGTGCCCGGCTGCTGATCACCACCTCGCAGCGGGTGCCGAGGACCATCGTCTCCAGACGGTCCTGCGGGTACTGCGGATCCAGGGGTACGTACGCCCCTCCGGCCTTCAGTACGCCCAGGATCGCTATGAGGAGATCAGGGGTCCTTTCGAGATGGATCCCCACCCTGGCATCCGGCCCGACTCCGTGTTCGATCAGGCGGTGGGCCAATTCGTTGGCCCGTCGATTCACCGTGCCGAACGACCACGAGGCGGCTCCGAAAACGGCGGCCACCGCGTCGGGATCCTTCGCGGCCCGGGCCTCGAACGCCTGGTGGAGGCAGATGTCCTCGGTCAGCCGTGTGTCCGTGTCGTTCCATGCGCAAAGCATGGTGTCGGCTTCCCGGGCCGTCAGGATGTCCAGCCCTGCGACCGGGGCGTCCGGGTCGCGCACCATCCGGTCCAGGAGCACCCCGTAGTGACCGGCGACCCGGTCGGCGTAGGCGTCGTCGAATCCGGCGGCATCGAAACTGAGCGTCACCGTGGACGCCCCCGGGTCCGCGAGGAGGACCAGCTCGCGCGCGGCGGCGGGGCCCGGCCCGCGTGCGGCCGAGGCGTCCCCACTCGCGCCACCGCCACCGTCGTCGCCGCCGTCGCCGCCGCCGTCGCCGGTGAACGAGAGGGCGAAGGGGGCGGGTTCGCGATCCGGTCGCGGGGCGGTGCTCAGCCCTGCCACGAGATCGGCGGTGCTCGACTCGTCGGTGAGGGTGACAACGAGTGCGTCCCCTCCGTCGAGTACGTCGACGGGGACCCGGTCGAGGGCGGTGTACCGATGGACGAGAACGGCCAGCGCCACCGTCAGGATCGAGGCACGGGAGGGTTCCCGGCTCTCCGGCGGCAACACGACGTCGAGCGATCGTTCCAGGCGCTCGCCCGGCAGCCCCCGGTTCCGCACCGAACGGAATCCCGGCCCCGGAGGAAAGAAACGAGACGCCGACTGAGCCATGGAACCGGCGAAATTCATGCCCTGTGCCACCTTCCGATCGGGTCGGGTCGGCTACTTGTCATCGAATTGCAGCGGGAAACGCGCGCAGAGCACTTTCACGCGCTCGCGCGCCGCATCACGGAGCGCCCCGTCCATTGCGTAATGACTGGAATCCCGGACGTCGATTCCGGAGAGTACGTCATGAATGATTCCCGCGCAGGCGCGAACCTCGAACGGCCCCATTCCACGCTGCGCAAGGACATTGGTACCAAAACGCAGGCCGCCTCCCACCGCGGGCGGGAAAGGATCTCCCGGAATCTTGTTCCTGTTGACCAGGATTCCGCATTCCTCGAGCGCCCGTTCCGCCACGATGCCGGTGAGCCCGGCGCTCCGGACGTCGACCAGGACCATGTGGTTGTCCGTGCCGCCGGTCAGGACGTCGTACCCGAGCGCCACGAGTTCGTCCGACAGCGCCTTCGCGTTGTCCACGACGCGTTTCATCGTGGCCTGGAAGGCGCCGCTCGACACGATGGCCAGGGCGCGCGCCTTGGCCGCGATCGAGGACGGGTCTGGCGTTCCCTGGAACCCGGGGAACACGGCGCGCTGCATCAGCTTCCACAGTTCGGTGCGTCCGTCCGGCGCGGTCCGACGGTGGTCCTTGCCGAGCAGGATCAGCCCGCCTCTGGGGCCCGCGAGCTGCTTGTAGGTGCTGGTCGTGGTGATGTGGGCGTAGTCGACCGGACTCGGGTGCAGCCCCGCGGCGACCAGTCCGGCGATATGGGAGATGTCGGCGAGCAGATAGGCGCCGACACGATCCGCGATGGCCCTGAACCGGGAGAAGTCCATCCACCGGGGGTAGGCACTCGCTCCGGCGATGATCACGTTGGGGCGGTGTTCGAGCGCGCGGTCGAGGATCGCGCCGTAGTCGAGGTGTCCGTCGGGTCCGACGCCGTAGTGGGCCACGTCGTAGTACGTGCCGCTGACCGACGCGGCGGCGCCGTGTGTCAGATGTCCGCCGGAATCGAGATCCAACGAGAGAATCCTGCCACCACGGGGCAGCAGCGCCCCCATGACCGCCAGATTGGCGGATGAGCAGGAGTGCGGCTGGACGTTCGCGTACTCGGCGCCGAAGACACGCCTGGCGCGTTCGACGGCCAGTGTCTCGATCGCGTCGAAGTGCACGGCGCCCGGATGGTAGCGCGCCCCCGGATAGCCCTCGGCGGTGACGTTCGACAGGACCGTGCCATGCGCGCAGAGCACGGACGGCGGGGCCATGCTGGCCGAGGCGACCATCGACAGGCTTGCGGTCTGGTAATGCGCCTCGGCGTCGAGGAGCGCCCCGAGATCCGGATCGTCTCGCGTCAGCACATCCCAGCCCAGCTCGGCGATGGACCTGGTCGTAGGGTTTGTCGGTTGCCCAGATTCAAACACGGGAGATTCCTTAAGTGCGATCGCGCGGTGCAGGTCGCGCCGAATAAGGCAGGGAATCCATTACTGGGATCTTCTCGGCCACGCAGAGGTGCCGAGAGAAGCCCTTCACGGGCTGTACGGCGTTTTTCGCGGACCGGCACGAAGCCGAGTGCGCCCTTTCACGCCGGGCGGGTCGAAACTAGCCGAAATTCTGCTTCAGCCAGGAATCATCAACATATTCGGTCGCCGCATGGAAATCAATCTCCAATTGACGCAGGAAGGAACTGATCACATACATCTTGCTGGGTGAGAAATTCCGTAGCGCCGCCACCAGGCCCGGAACGTCGAGGGAATGGGTCTCGCTCACGACGAGGGCCTGCGCGGCCTCCGCGGCGGAGGACAGGGTGTACATCCCCGGAATCGCGGTGACCACGGGAGTTCGCGGGCGGCTGAGCGGGTGCTCCTTCAGCAGCGATTCGAGACGTCGGCGACTGGGCTCACGGAACGGCGAGTGATACGCCTGATGCGCGAGGGACGGCTCCACGACCTGCAGATCGGCGGGACCCTCGGCACGCGCCGATTCCAGCGCCGAACGCAGGCCGGACACCATGACCATGCGGCCGGCGCCGCCGAGGACCGGACCGAAGTCGCAGGAGATGGTCATCCGTCCGGGCTGCTCGTAATAGCGCCAGTCCACCGGCGCGGGCACGAACGCGAAGCCTATGGCCTCGTCCCGGTCGGTGTCCTGGAGGTGCCTCTCGCGAAGGAAGTTGACGACCATTTCGGTCGAAACCGCTCCGGAGGAGCGCAGGGCGGCGAGCTCGCCCAACGAGATACCGCCGTACGCGAAGGCCGCCCCGTGCCGGTGCTCCAGGATCCGCCCCACGCCGACCATGGCGGCCGTCTGCCGGATCCAGCGCAGCAGCACCGGATGGAGGTGCGGCACCTCTCCCTCGATGAGGTGGTCCACCGGGACATCGACCGCTCCGGCGAACTCGCGGTAGACCGACTGCGCGACCGCCGAGCTGCGCAGCATCGGCTCGTATCCGCGGAAATCCACTGCGGCGTCGGCGGGGCCGAACAATATGAACGTCGTCATGGAAACTCCACCCTTCGCTCCTGCGGGAATCTTCGGCCGTGCGGGAGATCAGAGCCCCACCACCGTTTCCGCACTGCTCGGTGTCTTCTTCGATGCGCCGATGGCGAGTGCCAGCAGCGCCCATGCACTGAGTCCGAGTACGGCCGCGACGGCCGGCAACACTCCGGCACCCAGGCTGCCGAGGGCCAGTCCGCCGAGGGCCCCGCCCAGCGAGACCCCGAGGTACGTGCTCGACGTGTTGAGCGCCAGTGCCTGAGCGGCGACCGGTCCGGCGAGCAGATACAGACGCGCCTGGATGGCCGGGGAATTCCAGAAGGCCATGCCTCCCCAGATCGTGCCCACCACGAGGAGGACGGAGAAGGGCACGGGACGTACGAACCAGAGGAGCCCGAGGGTCACCATGATTCCGGTGAAGACGCTGATTCCGATGACCAGGGCGCGGTCCGGCCCCCATCGGTCGGTGGCCTTCCCACCGGCCCAGATGCAGACGATGCCGGCCAGCCCCGACAGGCTGAACGCGAGTGCGCGCTGGTCCACACTGGCCTCGCTCACCGCGGCGAGATAGGGGGCCATGTACGTGAGCATCATCATCGAACCGGTCATGAGCGCGCAGTTCGCCAGGAGCCCGAGCGATACCGGCGGCGCGGCGAGGGTGCGCAACTGCTCCCGGATGCCGGGCACTTCGCCCGCCTCGGTGCCCTTGCGAGGCAGGGTCGCGAGCAGGAAGGCCAGGGCCAGGACCCCGCCCACCGCCATGGCGACGAAGGTGGCCCGCCAGTTGTAATGGCCGCCGATCCAGGTGCCGATCGGCACTCCGGCCGCGATCGAGCCCGTGACACCGAGGGCCACGACGGCGACGTACCGTCCGATGTGGCTTCCCGGAGCGTGCTCGGCGGCGAAGGCGAACACCGCCGGAGTCGACGACGCCGCCGCGAGCGCCGCCACGATCCGCAGGGCCACCAGGAGCCCGAAGCTCGTCGTCGTGGCAGCCACCAGGTTCGCCGCCACGAAGACCACGAACGTGCCGGTGAACAGGTAACGGCGGGACACCCGCGCCAAGGTGACTCCGGCGATCGGCGCGGCCACGGCGACGGTGAGCGAGAAGACCGTCACCAGCTGACCGGCGTGCGCCTCGCTGACGTCCAGATCTCGCGCGATCTCCGGCAGGACCCCAGCGATCACATAATCATCGGTGTACAGGACAAAAGCCGCAGCGAGCAGCGCGAACAGCCACGCGGGCACAACGGGTCTCCTTAGGTACTTCGACCGTGCCCGACACGCAGACGTCGGGTCAGTCGTGGATCGGTGCGGCGTCGGCACCGGGGGCGGTCACCAGGACCGATCGCAGGTGCGCCTGCAGCGTCGCGCGAAGGCGCTCGACGCTGAGCGAGCCGTGCGGCGTCACCGAGTCCAGGACCAGACCGCCCAGGAGCGCGATGAGCCGTTCGGCCTCCTCGGCCGGGTCGTGCACGTCGAGAACGCGCAGGGCATCCGTGATGACCAGGCGCATATCGGCGGCCATTTGCTCGGTCACCGGGCGGAAAATCGGATTCACCCGGGAGGCGACGATGAACTCCGTGAGCACGATCGATTCGACGCGACGTTCCTCGTCGATCGGCAGCAGTTCCTCCAACCGCTCCTGCAGGGCATCCACGGCGGATTCACCCGTGAGTCCGGCCAATGCGTCGGTCGGATACCGGGTGAGCCTTTTCCCCATGCGATTACCGACCTCGGTCACAGCCGCCACAAGAAGATTGCGGTGATCATCGAAGTAGTGGCGCACCGAACCGATGTTCAATCCCGATTCGGCAGCGACCTTCCGCAGCGACAAGCCGCTGAGGCCTTCGGCGACCAAGAGGCGAAAAGCCGCCTCGATAACGTCCTTGCGGCGCTGTTCGAGGTCAATCCGAGCTGGCATTGCCAAACAGTATCACAGGTGTGACACCAACGGGGGGCGAGCGTGCGCCGGCAATTCGGCCGGGCCTCACAAGCCCCCGGGCCGGGCCACAGATGATCTCCGTCCCGGAATCACGAGAACTCGGCACGGGATGACGGGAATCACCGGCGGAGCACGTGCGCACCGCACGGGAGCCACCGCCCGCCACCCCGCCCGGCCGAGGACTCACCCCCGGCGCCGGGCCACACGCTTCTCGTCCCACACCGGCTTGGGCGACTCGTAGACGGTGCCATCGGAGCCGAAGACCAGGAACCGGTCGAAGTCCCGTGCGAACCACCGGTCGTGGGTGACCGCGAGCACGGTCCCCTCGAAGCCGCGGAGGGCATGCTGCAACGCCTCGGCCGAGACGAGGTCGAGGTTGTCGGTGGGCTCGTCCAGCAACAACAGCGTCGTGCCCCCGAGTTCGAGCAGGAGGATCTGGAAACGCGCCTGCTGCCCCCCGGACAGGGAGTCGAAGGTCTGCTCGGCCGCACCCGCCAACTCGTATCGGGCCAGCGCCCGCGACGCCTCCTCGCGCGGCAGCCCCTCTCGGCGCTCGTCGCCGCGGTGCAGGATCGACACGAGCGTGCGGCCGGCGAGATCGGGCCGTCCGTGCACCTGCGCGAACCACCCGGGGCGCACCCTCGCACCCAGACGCGCCACCCCCGTGTGCGACACGGGCTCGACCGGCAGGTCACCCACCGGCTCGTGCTCGGGCTCGGGGACGCTGCCGCCGCCGGCGAGCAGCCGCAGGAAGTGCGACTTGCCCGAGCCGTTGGAACCGAGCACGGCGACCCGGTCGTCGAACCAGACCTCCAGGTCGAACGGCTTCATCAGACCGGTGAGTTCGAGACCTCCGCAGACCACAGCCCGTTTGCCCGTACGCCCGCCGCGCAGCCGCATCGACAGATGCTGCTCGCGTGGCTGCGCGGGGGGCGGTCCGGCCTTCTCGAACCTGTCGAGCCGGGTCTGCGCGGCGCGGTACCGGGAGGCCATGTCCGAGTTGTAGGAGGCCTTCTGCTTGTACATCTGCACCAGGGCACGCAACTTGGCACGCTCTTCGTCCCAGCGGTTGCGCAGCTCGTCGAATCGCTCGAACCGCTCGACCCTGGCCTGGTGGTAGGTGTCGAAACCGCCGGGGTGCACCCAGGCGGTGTTGCCCGCCGCACCGAGCTCGATCGTGACGATGCTCTGCGCCGTGCGGGCGAGCAGTTCGCGGTCGTGGCTGATGTACAGAACGGTCTTCGGGACCTCGATCAGGCGGTTTTCCAGCCATCGCTTGCCGGGGACGTCGAGGAAGTTGTCCGGCTCGTCGAGCAGCAGCACCTGATCGGGTCCGCGCAGCAGCGCCTCGAGCACGAGCCGCTTCTGCTCGCCGCCCGACAGCGTGTCCACGGCTCGCCGTTGGCACCGGTCGAAGGGCATGCCGAGGGCCTCCGTGGTGCACACGTCCCACAGCACCTCGGCGTCGTAGCCCCCGGCGTCCCCCCATTCGGTCAACGCGTCGGCGTATGCCATCTGCGCCGCGGTGTCCCCCTTCGCCTCCATGGCCGCTTCCGCCTTGTCCACGGTCGCCGCCGCCCGCCGGATGCGCGGGTCCGCCACGGATAGGAGCAGATCGCGCACCTGGTCACCCTCACGGGCGATGAACTGCCGCATGACGCCGAGGCTTCCGCTCCGGTTCACCGCTCCGTCATGAGGTGCCAGGTCTCCGGCGATCATCCGGAGCAGCGTGGTCTTCCCGGACCCGTTTGCACCGATCAGCGCGGCCTTCGTCCCCTCGCCGACCCGGAACGAGATCTCGTCCAGCAGCACCCGGCCGTCCGGCAGTCCGTAAGAAACAGAGTTGACGTCGATATATCCCACGGACGCGATCTTATCACGGGCGTGATACGAAGATGCTCCGGTTTCACGCCGCCCCGCCTCCGCGCAACCTCACGAACTCGATGATGCTCTCCGCCACGTAATCGATCTTCTCGATACTCAGTCCGGGATAGACCCCCACCCAGAACGTGTGCTCGGTAATGACATCGGTGTTGGTCAGCTCACCGGAAATCCGATGGTCACGCCCGATGTACGCGGGATGCCGGGTGAGGTTGCCGCCGAACAGCCGCCGGGTCCCGATGTGCCGATTCTCCAGGAAGGCCACCAACTCCTGCCTGGTGAACGGCGCGTCCGGCAGCACGGTCAGCACGAATCCGAACCAGCTGGGATCGCTCCCCGGGGTCGCCTCGGGCAGCAGCAGGCCGGGCAGCCCGTCCAGGGCCTTCCGCAGGTGATTCCAATTCCGGCGCCGAATCTCGCCGAATTCCGTCAGCTTGCCGAGCTGACTGAGGCCGAGCGCCGCCTGAAGATCGGTCGCCTTCAGGTTGTATCCGATCTCGGAGAAAATGTATTTGTGGTCGTAGCCGTGCGGGAGGGTTCCGAGCTGGTAGTCGAAACGCTTGAAGCAGGTGTTGTCCTGGCCGGGCTCGCACCAGCAGTCCCGGCCCCAGTCGCGCAACTGCTCCACGAGCCGTGCCAGTCCGAGATCGCTGGTGAGCACGCAGCCACCCTCCCCCGTGGTGATGTGGTGGGCGGGGTAGAAGCTGACCGTGGCGAAGTGGCCGAAGGTTCCGGTGAGCCGTCCCCGGTACGTCGAGCCGAGGGCGTCGCAGTTGTCCTCGATCAGGTAGAGGTCGTGCTCCTCGGCGAGTGCGGCGATCTCGGCGACCTGGTACGGATTGCCCAGCGTATGGGCCATCGCGATCGCCCGGGTACGGGGCGAGAGGGCCGCCTCCACCCGCTCGACCGTGGTGTTGTACGTGCCGAGCTCGACATCGACGAACACCGGAACCAGGCCGTTCTGGACGATCGGGTTCACCGTGGTCGGAAATCCCGCGGCCACCGTGATGACCTCGTCGCCGGGGCGCAGCCGCCGCTCGCCGAGCTGCCGCGAGGACAACGCCGACACGGCAAGGAGGTTGGCGGACGATCCCGAGTTGGTCAGATGCGCCTTCCGCAGCCCGAGGTACTGCGCCAGGCCCCGTTCGAACTTCTTCGCGGTGACACCGGCGGCGATGCGCATGTCCAGCGCCGCGGCCACCAGGGCGACACGGTCGTCCTCGTCGAGGGCCGCGCCGGAGGGCCAGATGGGCGTGACGCCGGGAACGAATTCCTCCGTGACACCGGTCCGGTGGTAGGTGCGGGTGAGCTCAAGAATCTGGTCTTTGTCGCTGCCGGCGGACACACTGCCTCCTGATGGGTCACCTGTGCGGTCTCGGACGTGCTCGGTCAATCGAGGCCCCCGAAGGCGGACTTCGGGGCGGTCGCCTTCACCAGGGTTTCGGCGTACTCCGCCTCCGGGTCCGACAGCAGGGTGATGGCGCCCCCGACTCCGAACGACGCGGAGTCCTTCTCCAGGACCAGGGTCCTGATCACCACGCTCAAGTCGGTGCGTCCGTCGAGGGACACCCATCCGAGCACGCCGGAGTAGATGCCTCTCGGCTCACCCTCCAGTGCGGCCAGTATCTCCATGCTGCGCAGCTTCGGCGCGCCGGTCATCGACCCGGGCGGAAACGCCCTGCGGATGCAGTCGACCGCCGTGACGTCGTCCCGGAGTCTCGACTCGATCGTGCTCACCATCTGGTGGACCGACGCGAAGGTGTGGACCCCGAACAGCTCGACGGGCCGCACGGATCCGATCTCGGAGACACGGCTGAGGTCGTTGCGCATCAGGTCGACGATCATGAGATTCTCGGCGATCTCCTTCTCGTCGCTCGCGAGCTCCCGCTTCAGTGCCGCGTCCTCGTGCTCGGTCGCGCCGCGCCGGCGCGTGCCCTTGATGGGACTCACCCGCACGAACCGGTCGCCGTCTATGGTCATGAACCTCTCCGGCGAGGCGGAGAGCACCGAGAATTCCGGCGTCCGCAGGAACGCGCCGTAGGGAACCGGGCTGGCGGCGCGCAGCCGGGTGTAGGTCTCGGCGGCGTCGAACTCACCCGATATCGAGGCGGTGTTGGTCAGGCAGAGTTCGTATGAGTCACCGGTGCTCAGGTGGTCCTGGCACTTCAGGATCTTCGCCAGGTACGCCTCCTTGCTGTCCCGGAAGACGACATCGCCCGGCTTGGCACGGGGCGTCGCCGCCCTGCCACGGGGATGCGACGCGCCCGCCCGCGCCACCGTGCGGGACGCGCTCTCGAACCACTCCTGCGCATCGGCGCGTTCCCCGAGACCGGGGCCGCACGCGAACAGCAGATAGACCCTGCTCTCACGATGGTCGACGACCACGTAGCGATCGGTGAGCAGGAAGCGCGCGTCGGGCAGCCGCGAATGCCGGGAGACGGTCATCCTCTCCGTATCCGCTCGCAGTTCGTATCCGAAGTAGCCGACGAAACCTGGGCGGAACTGGAACGGCAGCAGCTTCTCCCTGTCCACGCAGACGATGCGCTGCTGGTCCTTCAGAAAGCTGAAGATGTCGGCGTCGACGTACCGCACCGAACCGCCGGGCTCCGTCACCGTGGTGCGACCGTCGGCCACGCGGTAACTCACCGTGGTCGACCGGGCGCCCGGCAACCCGCCGATGATGGAGAACCGCGCCCGACCGGTGTCGGAACTGTCGAGCCAGAAGCTCTCCGTCGACGAACCGCAGAACGCTTCGAAGAGGTCCCGGCCGTCGGCCTGTGCGTCCACGCACACCCACATGCAGTCGATCGCACCGGTGCGGACGGCACGGTCGGGCGATGTGCCACGGCTCTCCTCCACGATCTCGGCGAAGTTGCGCAGCAGAGTCCTTCCGTCCTCGCTGAGAATCGACTCCGGATGGAATTGGACACCCCATACCGGTCTGTCGCCGTGCCGGATCGCCATGGCGACACCGTCCTCGTCCTCGGCGATCACCCGCAGCGGCTCCTCGATGCCCGACAGGGCCAGGGAGTGGTACCGGACCGCGGCGAACTCCTCGGCCATACCGCGGAACAGGCGGTCACCTCTCTGGCGGATTCGGGACGTCCTGCCATGCATGATCCTCGGCGCCGGTCCGACCTTTGCGCCGTGCACACTGCCGATGAGCTGATGTCCGAGGCAGACGCCGAGAATCGGCAGGTCCACGGAGGTCACGAGTGTGCGGGAGATTCCCACGTCGGCAGGTACGTCGGGGCTTCCCGGACCCGGCGAGATCACTATGCCGTCGAACTCCTCCAGGCGTATCGACGACAGCGGGTCGTCGTTCTTGACGACCACGCATTCGACATCCGGGAGCTCGCTCAGATACATCCAGATGTTGTAGGTGAAGGAGTCGTAGTTGTCGACGAGAAGGATACGAGTCATCGGACCATTCCAGGTTTTTCGCGGCCGAGCGCAGAAATCAGCTCGTGCCTCATGATCTTTCCGCTTCCTGTGCGCGGGATCTCCGCCACGGGCGTCCATCGCTTCGGAACGCGAAAGGGTTCGAGATTCCGGCGAAGGTGCGTCCGCAGCGCGGTGAAGAACTCCTCGGGGTCCCCGGCCGACGGGGCGAGGACCACGAGTGCGCAGAGTGTGGAGACGCCGTCGGCAAGGGGGGCGAGCACGGCGCAGTCCGCGACGCCCGCACAGCTGCCGATGGCCGCTTCGATCTCGACCGCCGACATGGAGATGCCGCCGACGTGCAGGAAGTCGTCGGTGCGGCCGACGACCACGAGCCCGCCGTTGTCGGCCCAGTATCCGTAGTCCTTCGTCTCCAGCCACCCGTCGACGAGCAGCTCCTTCGTCCCGTCCGCGGTCACCGCATGGTGCGGGACGGTCGGTCCCGCCACCCACACCGCGCCGATCTTGTGTTCCGGTCCGGCCGCCGGAAGCGGGAAATCGGGGTCGCTGCGCAGTTCCACGTCATAGCCGGGACAGACGAGACCGGCGGTGCCCGCGGCCCGGCGCGTCACTCCGTTCGCGCAGAAGGCGTTGCCCACTTCCGTGGAGCCGATCTGATTCAGTACCGGGACCTGCCAGCGGTCTTCCAGGCGGCCGGCGACGGCGTCGGGAAGGGGTTCGCCCGCGGAGACGATCGCCCGCAGTCCCGCCGGACGTTCGACGGCCGCCCGCTCGATGTGGTCGGCGAGCCTGGCGAGCGCCGACGGGACGGAGAACGCCAGGGTGGCGCCATGCCGATGCAGGGCGTCGGCGAACTTCTCCTCGTTCCTGCGCTGTGGGCTGAGTACGACCGCGGCGCCGCTGAACAGCGGATAGACGAACTGATTGTTGAACCCGTACGTGAAATAGTATTGCGAGAGCGAGACGATGGTGTCGGTCGCCCGTATGTCCAATCCGTTCACGCCGCCGACCGCATCGTAGAAGAAGGGCAGATCGGCACTCGTATGTGCCACGGCCTTCGGAATCCCGGTCGTGCCAGAGCTGTACAGGTAGTAGCGGAAGTCCGCCGTCCCGCTCCCGTGGTCGTCGTGACCGGCCGGAATTCTCGTACCGCGGCGCTCGACGTGCAGCCCGCGCTCCCGGTACGAGAGCACGAACTCGGTGGGAAGAATTCCCAGCATCCTCGACCGCACGTGCTCGTCCAGGTCCGGATTCACGACCAGCGGAACGGCTCCGATGGCGTTCAGGGCGAGGAAGGCGGGCATCCATTCGGGCCGGTCACCCACCAGGAATCCGACGTGATCACCCGCACCGATCCCATGTTCGAGGAATTCATCGACGAGAATCCGGGCACGGGCGTGAACATCCCCGTGCCGATGGATTTCACCCGTCTGTTCGTCAATGACGGCGGCCATGTCCGTCCAGCCGCCCCCGTCCGCGAGACGCGCGGCCAGAAGAGATGCATCGCTGTTCATGGATCTCCCGGTTCCATGGATATGCCCTGGTACGGGCAGATTCAGCCGAGCGCGACCGGCGTCGCCGCGTCAGGGGCGAGGGCCGCGCGTATGGAGTCGGTCAGGGTGAACCGCCGCGCCCAGCCGAGGTGTGCTGCCGCGCGTGCGATGTCGGCGCGCTGCCACGTCGATCCCGTGCGCAGGCCGTCGGGGTTCCGCACGAACCGATAGGGGATTCCGGTCTGCTCCGCGAAGCCTTCGAAGAGCTGCCCGATACTCGTCGCGGTCCCCGATGCCGCGTTGTAGGCGGCCACCGCCGGTCCCGAACGGCGGGCGGCCAGGGTCACCAGGCCGGCCACGTCCCGGACGTCGACCAGGTCCCGCGCCGTCTCCGGCAGCGGAACGTTGGCCACCACCCGGGCCGAGCCCGCTTCCGCCGCGGCCCGGTACAGCCCGGCCGCCACGGCCCAGATGCCCTGCGTGCCGTGACCCGGTCCGATCACGTTGAAGGCGCGGATCAGCGTCACCGGCCTGTTCATCCGGTAGGCCGCGCGCACCAGGTAGGAGGCACC
This sequence comes from Streptomyces sp. NPDC056061, assembly GCF_042266885.1. Classification (NCBI taxonomy): domain Bacteria; kingdom Bacillati; phylum Actinomycetota; class Actinomycetes; order Kitasatosporales; family Streptomycetaceae; genus Streptomyces; species Streptomyces sp. NPDC056061. The sequence goes on from NZ_JBHJWQ010000032.1 coordinate 32,347, forward strand.
CACGACCTTGGACCTCCCGTACTCCGTCACGGGAGCCAGCACGCTCGACTCGCTCACCGGCACGTCCGGGACGGTGTCCCCGTATTCGTGCGACGACCCGAGGTGCAGGATCGACTCCGTCGTCCCCGACCGTTCGCACGCCTCCGCGAGACGGCACGGCCACACGACATTGTCCCGACGCACCACCGAGGGGTCGGTGGACCAGGACGCACCCACGGCGTTGACGACGACGACGGGACCCCGGTCCCGCAGGAAGCGGGACAGAGCGGCGGACGACCAGTCGTTCCCCGAGTAGTAGGGACCGCCGACCCCCCCGGCGCCGCCCGTCGCCCGCCCGTACCGGTCCACCCCCGTGCAGCGCCACCCATCCGCGGCGAGCGCCGCGGACACGTACCGTCCGATGAACCCCTTGGCACCGAAGACGATCACATCCGTCGACACCCTGGCACCCCGTCATTTCCGCGCGGTGGCACGGGCCGTATCGAGCACGACCTCCGCGGCCACCTTCGCGCCGTCCTCCCCCACCTTCTCCACCAGGCCGGTCCAGACGTCGGCGGGAAGTGCCAGGCACTGCGGAATCAACCGCTCCAACTGCGCGCGGAAGGACCGGCGCGTGGACTCGCTGCGCAGGCGGAGGCCGTCCGCGATCGCCCCGTAGACGTAGCCGTTCCCGGCCGCCTCGGTCTCCGCGGCCTTCCGCGCGACCACCGCTTCGTCGACCACGTCGGTGGGCCACGTCATTCCGGTGTCGGCCCCGGTCGCGATTCGGTGGATCTCCGCCTGCGGGAACCCCGAGACGTTCTGCGGTGGCAGACGGATCAGCGGCGTCCCGCAGGAGCTCGCCTCCAGGAGGCTCATGAGTCCGGGCTGGCTGAGACAGAGCGCGCTCTCCGCGATGCGCGTGCGGTACTCGGCACGGGGCAGCGGACCGGAACGGAACTCCGCACGCCCGCGGTACGGCGCGACGATGGCGTCCAGGTCCGCCCGAGGGGTGTTGCCGACGATGTGGATGCTGTCGAATCCGGCTGCGATCAGGGCCTCGATGGCTCCTGGGAGCACCAGGGACGGGTAGGTCGTGGTGTCCTGCGTGGTCAGGCCGAGCATCCCGCCGAGCGTGACGATCGCCCGCCGGTTGCCGTCGGCGTATCCGTACGAGTGTCGTGTCGCCGCGAGCGGCTGCCAGGGCACCACCGCGCCGATCCACCTCAGATTGCGGATGCCCCGCATCCAGCCGAGGGTTTCCCGGGACAGCCCGGGAAGCCTCAGGGCGAGGTAGTGGCTCACCTCCAGCGGTGGCACGGCGAGGTCCGCGCCGTGCCACAGGAACGGCATGAGGTCGACGAAGACGGTGCGCACGCCCGCCGCCTCGAAGGCGCGGGCGGCGAAACCCTCCAGCGTCACGAGCGCCACGTCGAGGTTCTTCGCGGCGGCGGCCCGCGTCAGCGCCTGGTAGTCCGAACCGTCGAACTCGCACCACTCGTCGACGACGCCGTCCATGAGGGACCGCCCGTACTCGCTCCCGAAGGCGACGATGTGGCAGTCCTCCGGCGCGGTCCGCCGGATCTCGCTGATGACGGTCTCCAGCGCGGCGTGCGGCCCCCAGCCGAAGTTCACGCCCAGGATGCCGATCCGGACTCCGCCGGAGGCTGTGGCCGGTGCGTTCACTCCGCTCCTCCCGGCGTACGGAACTTGAGCGCGCGTGCGACGTCCGGGCTCTCCCAGAAGCGGTCCGACCGCCGGTACTCCGCACCGAGGTCGAACGCTGCCGAACATGCCTTCTCGACGACCGCCGGACTGCCCGCGTCCCCCTCGACCACCTCGAGTTCGAGCAGGGTCCCCATGCCGCGGATCATGGACGACAGCGAGTGGAAGGACGAGGTGACGAGGACCGTGGGCCGGCGGACCGAGGCCGCGTAACCGAGTTCGAACGCCACTCCGGCCGACGGCTCGTCGCCGACGAGTGCGCACAGGCTGTCCGCCGCGTGCAGGGCACGGAGGTCGTCGCGCATGCAGTCCTCCGGCGGCAGCCCCGCGGCGCCCCACTCCTCGTTCATGTGGGAGCTGAACACCGAGGCACCCAGTTCGCGGAGCCGTGTGTGATAGCTGAGGATCTCGGCCTTCTTCTCCGGCAGGAACACCTCACCGCGTACGTAGTTCCCGAAAGGCGCCGCGAGGAACACCTTCGGACCGTGGACGATGGAACCGCTCATGCGCTGACCGCCTTCACTACGATGCTCCCGCCGAATCGTCCGCGTGCCTGCCCCGTGACGTAGTCCCGGAAGCCGAGGCTCACCACCTCGAACCCGGACTCCCCGAGCAACCGGGCCACTTCGGACGGGCTGAACAGATGGACCGGGGTGTGCAGGACCTCGTCGCCGCTGCGGTAGGACGCCGTGAAATCACCCCCACCGGGCAGCACACGGTCCCTCACGACGTTGCGGATCACGCTGAGCGGACCGTACGTGACCGCGTTGTACCGGTTGTTGACGTCGAACACGAACGCACCGCCGGGCTTCAGCAGGCTTCTGATCTGCCGGAGCCCCGGTACCAGTTGCGTCCGCGGGATGTGGCCCAGGACATTCGACAAACAGGTCACCAGGTCGAACTTCGCCGAGAGCGCGGCCGACAGCTCCGGCGCCGCGAGCGGCAGCGCCAACACCTGGGCTCCGGGGCAGTTGCGCCGGGCGAGGGCGGCCATCTCGGGGCTCTCGTCGATGGCGGCGACATGATCGGGGCGGATCTCCGCGACCACGCGTTGCAGGCGTTCGCCGGTGCCGGTGCCCACGTCCAGCAACGCGAGACCCTTCCGGTTCCCGGCCGCTGCGGCTATCTCCTCCTCCACGGCACGGAAGTACCGGGTATGACGCTCCAGGTAGGTGGCGTAGCCATGCGCGTAGACGTCGTAGAACCGCTTCGACGTCACCGAGGTGGCCTGCGGTGTGGAACCCTTGGACATAGGTCTCCTAATTCCGGATGTATCCGAGGCAGCTCTCGGTGTCGAAGCGCCCCCAGTCCGCCGCGTGCTCCAGGCCGGCAGCAACGGTGTGCTTCGGCAGTTCCCCGGTGGCCCGCAGCACGAATTCGCACACCTTCCGCAGCTGCTCGACCGGCACGCCACTGGACCAGGCCAGGTAGTAGAAGGCGTCCGCACCGTGCCCGAGGGCGCGGAACTCCTCGTCCGCCGTCGACAGCAGCAGGTCCTCGACCGCCTGCGGAGCTCGCCACGGGTCGTCCACGGTGGGACTGCGCCCCGCGGGAACGGAGAGGTCCTCCCAGAGCGCCGCGGTGATCGTGTCCCAGGGGACGAACTCCCGCGGCCGGTATGCCTCCGCCACGTCCGCGTAGACCGCCGTGTACTCCGCGGCCAGCGAGCGTGTGGACAGACGCTCGGACAGCGGGCGCGCGGCCGCGACGAGCCGTTCCCTGGCCTCCGGGTCGAACCACAGGGTGCGCAGTGCGTGCGCGATCAGTCCGCCGTCAGGCGCGTCCACGTACAGCGCGCCCGACTCGCCTCCCAGATATTCGCCGATGCCCCCGGCCCGGGTCGCGATGACCGGGCAACCGGCCGCCTGGGCCTCGACGTTCACCAGGCCGCCGCCCTCCGACTTCGAGGCCACGACGGTGGCAAAGGCGCCCTTCAGCAGGGAGGCCGCCTCCTCGATCGGCACCTCCCCGATGAAGTGGACGCGGGAGGTCAGGCCGAGTCGGCCGGCGTACTCCTCAAGGGCGGCACGCTCGCTGCCGTCCCCGGCCACGACCAGGTGGAGCTCCGGGATCTCGTCCTTCAGCAGACCGATCGCCTCGATCGTCCTGTCCACCGACTTGGCGGGCTCCAGTCGCCGCAGCGACAGCACGTAGGGGCCCCGGGCGGCCGCGCTCCCGTGGGGTTCCGCGGTGCTGAACAGGTCGTGGTCGATCCCCACGTAGAGGGTGGGCACCGGGGCCTTCTCACCGACCAGCAGCTCGGTCTGCCGGGCGAGATCCTCCGACGCCGCGTTCAGCAGGTCCGCCCGCCGCATGGCCGGGAGCACGAAGTCCTGGCCGGTCAGCCAGACGAGCCGCGGGTCGGGGTCGACCACATCGGGGATGTCGTAGCCGCCGACCGTCTGGATGACCGGTACGTGCCACAGACAGGCCAGCAGCTCCGCGATCATCGGAAGCGGCCGCCGCAGGCCGATGACATGGATGACGTCCGGCTTCCGGACGCTCCGGACGAACTCCTGCAGTTCGCCGGTCAGCGCCCTGAAGTCGGAGGGCAGCACCGCGTTGGGGATCCGGTGTATGTGCACCCCATTGCGTACCTCCTCCTTCGGTGTGGTGTCGGGAACATGCCTGGTGAGCACGTCCACGTTGTGTCCGCGTGCGACCAGCTCGGCCCCGAGCTGGTCGACGGGATCCTGTGCCCCACCGGTCACCGGGTAGTACACGCTGCATACGAAAAGAATGTTCACTGGCTTCGACTCCTCGTCCCGCGCTCGGCCTTCCCGGGCTCAGTGGTCGGCCTTGTACCGCTTCCCCTTCAAGCCGTGCACTTCCTCCACCGGGAATCGGTCGATGTTGACGGCCAGCTTCTTGTCCGCCGACTCGATCAGATCGAAATCGCAGTAACGCGCGAGGCGGATCAGGTAGTTGAGGATGTCCGCCGCCTCGAACGACAGGTTGTTCTTGAACTCCCGGTCCGTGCGGAGCAGTTCGACCACCTCGGGCTCGCTGAGCCACTGGAGTTCGGCCAGCAGCTCGCCGGCCTCGCCGCCGACCGCCATTGCGAGGCTGCGGGCCTCCTCGAACTGGTCCCAGCCGCGTTCGCGGACGAACGTCAAGAAACGTTCGGTGTATGCCTTCAGGCGATCGGAATTGCGTCCCAGGTGGGTGGTCTCACCCGGGAGCCAGCCCCACTGGGCGGCCACCCTTCCCGCCGAATACGCCTCCGGGAGCAGGCCCTCGAGCGTCCACATCTCGCTCTGGAACGCGGTCACCACTGCCGGATCCACATGCTGGTGCGTGTACAGCTTGTGTGTTCGCCCCTCCGCCCAGGACTGTGCGAACCTGAGGGTCTCCTGAAGTGCGCGCTGCGAGGTAGCGCTCAGCGGCATGAGCTTGACCGCACCGCCCTTCTTCGGACCGAACGCGATGACCGAGCTGAGGACGTCGGATTCGTAACCGAGGTAGATCTCCTTGTACTTGGACTCCACCTCGCGCGAGTTCCGCCGCTCATGCCCCGCCACCAGGGCCCGGACGAAGTCCTCGTCTATTCCGTCGACGAAGACGTCCATGCGGGAGATGAGGAACTGCGCGAGCTCCTCGTACCTCGACGGGGAGTACTCCTCGAACTTCAGCGGCTCCCTCACGGGATCGGACTCGCCGCTGTCGACGTTGTAGTAGATCGCGTGCTCGACGACATCGGGACGGTACTGGCTGTTCGACTGCGACCCGCAGGTCCAGCCGCGGTTCAGGTAGAACGTCTCGATCCAGGAACTCGGCTCGGCGACGGTGCCGTAGAGCTGCCGGACGCCGCGGGCCCTCGCCACCTCGACGGACTTCGCGAGCAGCGCGGATCCGGCGCCCTTGGAGCCACGGAAGTCGGGGTCGACGATGAGCGGGCTGATCTTCATCGTGCCCTGGCGCTTCTCGGCGATGTTCATGACGCCGACCACCTCGCCGCCGGCCTCGGCGACGTAGACGTGCTGCGTCTTGGAGAAGTGGCCCACGGGATCCTTGCCGCCGCCGAGATGCGCATCGATGATGCGGTCGGCCTGGGCGACGTGATCACCGTCGTAGTTCCTCCTCAGGGATCCGTGCAGAAGCCCTTGGATGACGGCACGGTCCGCTTCCGTGGCATCCCTGATGACGATCTCGTCGGCCGACACGTCGTTGTTTTCCTGCTGAACGGTCAATTTCCACTCCCTTGGTTTTTGGTGGGAATCAGGCGAGCAGGCGCCGACGGGCGACCGCGGCATCGACCAGACGGTCGGGGGTGCCCACGTCGAACCACCCGGCCTCCTCGGGCACGGCCACGGCGGCGAGGCCCCCGTCGTCGATGTACGACTCGAGCAGGGAGGTAATTTCCAATTCCCCCCGGCCCGACGGAACAATGGACTCCAGCCGCTTCCACATCGAGCCGTCGAATGAGTAGAGGCCCGTGCACACCTGACTTCTGCGACGCACGTCGACCTTTTCGCGGACCCGGACGACCGTCCCGCTCTCGGTGCTCTCGACGACCCCGAAGTCCCTCGGATCGGGGTGCTCGATGACCGCGACCGCAGCGCTGCACCCGGTGGCCTCGGTCTTCTTGAGGATGTCTCCGGCCCAGGTCGAGCTGTACACGTAGAGCGTGTCCCCGAGCGCGACGACGATGCGCTCGTATCCTTCGGGCTCCAGGTACTCCCGGGCACAGGCGATGGCGCCGGCGATGCCGTTCGGTTCTTCCTGGACAACCGTCCGGATCTCGATGTCGGAGTACCCGAGCCAGGCCGGAATACTCCGGTATATCTCTTCGTCCGCCGCATTGCAGACGAGGACCAGAGTATCGACGCCGCATTCTGTCATCACATCCATGGAGAATGCGATGGTTGGCTTGTCATAAACCGGAAGCAGATGCTTGTTGACAACGCGGGTCGCCGGAAACAGCCGCGATCCGGTGCCTCCTACCAGCACGATTCCGGCGACTCGTTCTTTGACAGGGTTCGTTGCCCCCATGGCCTACCGCCTTCTCGGCCCGCAGCGGGGCCGTGGTCGATCTACGGTCGAGAGGTGTGGGTTACGCGGAAAGGGCTGCCGTTGCTTCTTCCAGCACGGCGATGCGGCGCAGAATGGCCGAACGATCGACCAGGCCCGCCGTCCTCGCGTCCCGCGCGTACCGCGTTCCCGCGGTCAGGCACGCGCGCGTCGCGTTGGCCGGCCCATGGGCCGTGGCGACGGCCTGCCCGGGTTCGCCGGGTCTTCTTTCGACGACCCCGACCGGGGTGTCCACCGGCGGGGAGAACACACGGAGCAGTTCCAGACGCCGCCGAGGGTCCGCGACGACGACGCCGTTGGCGTAGGAGTCGCCGATCGCCCACGATCCGGCGTAGGTGACGGTGTTCCCGTCGATCACGCGACTGGTGAGCGCCGCGCCGCCGTCGGTCTCCGAGCCTCCGAGCAGCACCGCGCCGAACTTCAGGTCCTCGGCGACGGCGCCGAGCCTCACCAGCGCGTCGACGCAATAGGTCCCCAGGTCCGCGGCCGCCCCGCCGTGCTGGGGGCGGCGACGGAAGTCCGTCGGTTCGCGCCCCGGTATGCGGAAGACCGCGGAGACGGACACGGGGCCCGCCCGGTCGGCGGCGCGCACCCGTGCGAGGAAATCGTTCCAGGCGGGGTGGTACGGGTAGGAGAGACACTCGAAGACCGTGCGGTCGCGGGCACGTGCCGACGCGTCCAGCTCACGAGCCTCCGCCGCTGTCAGACAGACCGGCTTCTCCACCAGCACGTGCTTCCCCGCGGCCAACGCCGCCCGGCAGTCGGCGAAGTGACGGCCGGTCGCACTGGAGATGTAGACGATGTCGACGTCCCGGTCGGCCAGCACCGCGTCGCGATCGGTGAACTCGATCCCTTCGGTCGGTACGGCGGCACGTGTCCCGCGGGGATGGTCGGTACCCACGAGGAGCGGGGCGTCGGTGCGGTTCAACTGCCGGAGCAGTGGCGCGGTCCGTCGGGCCAAGTACTCGGAATTCCCCATCGCCGCGATCACGGTTTGAGGGATCCGATCGCGATGAGGCCCTTGATCATCGTCAGACAGGTGCGTAATTCGACGCTGAGCCGGTCCCCGCGTTGGTCGAGCGCCTCCACCTCGTTCAGAGCCATCCATCGGTCGGCCGACTGCTCCTCGACGGCGTCGGCGAGCAGTCCCACGTGGTAGGTGGCGATGGCGCCGCGGAACCGGCCGCCCTCCTCGGCGTGTACCGCGGAATGGATTTCTCGGCAGTGGGCCAGAGCCGACGACTCCGCGATCATCGATCGGCGCCGGGACTCCGTCGTGTGGTCGGCGATGTCACCCCGCTGGAACCGGGCCTCAAGGCTTGGTCCGCGGACGGATCCGATCCGGACTCTTTCCGCGACGAGCAGCTCCGGTCCGTCGGCGCCCGGCCGGATCAGCAGCGTGCACTGGCCCATGCCGGCCGGTGCCAGCAGCGGCTGGTCCCAGGACGCGACCTCACGGCCCTGCCCTTCGACGCGGCAGCCCACGACGGAGAAGAACCGACGCTGTCGGTGCTCGATGCTTTCCGCCATTTTCCAATGCGACAGCCGGTCCAGCGGAACGATCTCGGGAGCCGAGCCCGTCGGTACCGGATCCGGACCGTCCTTGCGCGGTCGTCTCCCGGGCGGCACGAATGCCTCCGGGACCGCGGTGGCCTCCAGCGGCCACATCGACAGGACCGACCGCAGATCCATATTGAGGAGGCGGCTTTCCAGTGCCGCCTCCAGCAGAACCGGAATCGGTACCCATCGGCTTTCCGGAACACTCCGTGCAATGTCGACCGCCTCGGCCACGTCGAGCAGAACGATGCGGTTTCGGTTGACCTTTCCGAGAAACCACGACTCCTGCTCGCGCTGCACGGCATCGGCGAGCGTGCACACGTCCTCCGAGAGTGCGATCTCGGCGGCAGGCACCCGCTTTCCGCCATGCGCGGCCTCGTAGTTGCTACGGGTGGCCTGCACGGTCGGCGCGACTTCTATGCCATCGGGAGTACCCGGCTCGAATTTGAACGTGATCAAGCCATGGAACTCACCGTCGAACCGTGCGACGAACAGGCACAGCATTCCGACTTCGCGCTGCTCTATCAGCGGCTGCTCCAGAGGCCGACGGGTATCCGTCAGATCTCTGGCACCGACGATCCTGAAGAAACGGCCGGTTTCATGCGCCAACGCCCCGCCATCGGTCACGGCCCAGGAGCGTAATTCGGCCAGCGGCACGGGGAGGACCCGCGCGGTGAGCGAATGACGTCGGCGCAGGCACTCCGAGCGGAGTTCCCGAACGGTGTCGATGACCTGTGTGCCGGATTTTCTGATGTCCTGTGAGATCCCCGTCACGTATGCGTTCATGCCACGCATTCGCATAACCGGTCGCAGACGTAGTCGATCTCGTCGAGGCTGATCAGCGGATGGATGGGGAGGCAGATGACGTCGCGGGCGAAGCGTTCCGCCACCGGTGTGGGACGCGGCGCGTCGAGCAGAAACTTGCCGAGTGGCCTGAAATAGATCTCGGACTCGATTCCGGCGGCGTCGAGTTCCTTCCGGACACGTTCCCGATCGTCGACCAGGACCGGCACGGCGAAGCCTCCGGAGCGATCGGACTCGTGGGGTTCACGCACGAGTTCCACCGGCGAGTCGGCCAGTCGTTCCCGGTAGCGGCGCACGATCGACCTGCGCTTCTGCAGCTTCTCCTGCAGACCTTCCAGTTGGGCGAGGCCGACCGCTGCCGCGATGTCGCCCATGTTGTACTTGAAACCGAGCTCGGGGATGTCATAAGGATTCGACCAGGAACGAGCGCCCATGTCGATCCCGAGCCTGCGCAGCCGCGTGGCCCGCTCGGCGGAGGCGGCGTCGGGAAAGGTGACGCATCCGCCTTCACCGATGGCGAGGGCTTTCGTCGCATGGAAAGAATAAGCCTGTATATGCGGCGACTCGCTCATCGGACGTCCCTGCCACATCGAACCGATGGCATGGGCGCAGTCCTCGACGACCACCACTCCGTATGTGTCCGATATCTCGCTCAGGCCCGCTATGTCGCAGGGGATCCCCGAGTAGTGGACGGCGATGACGGCGCTGACGTCCGGCTCGGTGTCCAGGATTTCGCGCACCGAATCCAGGTCGATGTTGCCCGTTGTGCGCTCGATGTCGGCAAGTATCACGCGGCACTGATGCTGGAGCGCCACGGCCGCGGTCGAGACGAATGTATTGGCGGGTACGATCACGGCACTGCCCTTGGGCACGTCCGCCACTACCAGCGCAAGATGAAGAGCCGCGGTACCGGAATTCACGGCAACCGGATGCTTGCCGACCAAATCCGAGTGCGCTAACTCCTGTTCGAACTTCTTCGTAACGGGCCCGAGTCCGATCCAGCCGGACTCCAGAACCTCTCGGAGACGTTCCAGCGAGGACGGATCAACTTGTGGTCGGTACATTCTGATTTCGCTTTTTGGCGGTACAGACTGCATTCTCACACGCCCCCTTCACCACTTCCGTGGCGATCCTTTGGTCAAGAACAAGGTAAATGCGTGCATACGTGGACGCCCATTGGCGAATTCCCCTCGAACCGCCCCCCGACCGGCGACTTGATCACACTCTATCTCGCCTGTGATAAAAGGTAAAGCTTTGGCATGGACTGCTGGTCGTGAACCTGTGTGACCTGCGCCTATCCGCCTCGTGAAGCCCGGACACGGCCCACGTGACACCTCCTGCCCGCCCCGGTCCGGCGCGCCGGACCGGGGCGGCGCGGGCCGCGGTCCCGGGGTGGTGCCGGCCTCCGGACGCGGGGGGTGACGTTGCGGAAGTGAAGCCCGGCGGGCCCGATCGGGGCCGCACCCGCCCGCGTCCCCCGCCCGTGCGGAACGCCGGGGCTTGCCTGCCGCCCAGGAGGCACGGGCCGCCTCCCCCGGTGCGGGTGCGGCCGCCCCGGGGTGTCGCCCGAGGGCTGTCCCGCAATCCCCGACGGACTACGGGACAGCCCTCAGGGCCTCTCGCCGGGAATCGACAGATACGTCTCGACGAGTCCGTCCAACACCGGGTGCGCGGCGGCGAGTCCGGTCTCGTCGATCGCCGCCAGGGCGCGGACGCCGATGCTCGTGTTCGTCGCGAACGCGGCCGCCATGCCCTTGGCCTGTTCCAAGGTGACGGTGGCAAACCGGTGTTCGGCGCGCTCCCGGAGCAGCGCCATGGTGACGCCGGGCAGCACGTCGCCCCGCGGCCACACCACGGCACCGTCCCGATCGACGAAGCCCACGTTCCAGGTGCTGCCCTCGGTCACGCGCCCGTCGCGGTCGACGAACAGCGCGTCGTCGTACCCGGCGAGTTGTGCCGTGCGGCGGGCGTGCAGGGCACCGAGGAGCCCGACGTGCTTGACGTGGGGAAGGTCGCGTTCGTAGGTGACGCTCATGGCGCGCAGCGGCGCGGGGGGCATCGCGCCGGCCGCGCGCACCGACACCAGGACATGCGGATCGTCGGCATCCGCCAGGTGTCCCAGCTCCGCGCCCGGGTCGTAGACCGTGACGCGGACGACGCAGGGCAGGGCCCGCCCTGCCAGGCCCCGTCGGACGAATTCGCGGACGCGTCCGGTGTCCAGGTCGGCGCCGAAGACGGCCTCGCAGTCCCGTGCGAGGCGTTCCAGGTGGAGTGACAGTCCGCGGATGGTGCCGTCGGCGTCGACGCGTATCGAGGTGAAGTGGCCCAGGTTGGTCAGGGCCAGCGGGAGCAGGTCGTCGGCGGATACGGGCTTTCCATCGAGTGTCGCCATGCCGCCCAGCATGTCAGGAAGGCGCCCGCTCGCGTCGGGTTCATCGGGGCGGCCCCGGGCCCGGCATCCTCGGGAGCGGCCGCTGTTCCCGGTTCCGGCCGTCCCCGAACCGCGCCGGGCGGGGATCGTTCCCCGGGGCGTCGGCGTCACATGCGTCTCACCGCCGTACGCGTGGCATCCCCAGGCCGATCCACGAGATGATCTCGCGCTGGATCTCGTTGTTCCCGCCGCCGAAGGTGAAGATCACGGCGGACCGGTAGCCGCGTTCCAGTTCGCCGTGGAGCACGGCGCCGGCGGAGCCCTCCTTGAGCGGTCCGGCCGAGCCGACGGCCTCCATCAGCCAGGCGTAGGCGTCGCGTCGCGCCTCGGAGCCGTAGACCTTGACGGCGGAGGCGTCCTGCGGAGTGAGGGTTCCGTCCTGGACGGCGGACACCATCTGCCAGTTCAGCAGCTTCATGGCGTCGAGCCTGGTGTGGGTGCGGGCGAGCAGGGTGCGGACCCAGCCCAGGTCGATGACGCGCCGGCCGTCGGCGAGGCGGGTCCGTGCGCACCAGTGCCGGACGTCGTGAAGGGCGCGGACGGCCATGGTGCCGTGGGCGGCGAGCGTGACGCGCTCGTGGTTGAGCTGATTGGTGATCAGACGCCAGCCGCCGTTCTCGGCACCGACCCGGTGGGAGACGGGGACGCGGACGTTCTCGTAGTAACTGGCGGTGGTGTCGTGGGAGGCGAGGGTGTTGATCACCGTGCAGGAGTATCCGGGGTCCGTGGTCGGGACGAGCAGCATGGTGATGCCCTTGTGCGGGGGCGCGTCGGGATCGGTGCGGACGGCGAGCCAGACCCAGTCCGCGGTGTCGCCGTTGGTGGTCCAGATCTTCTGTCCGTCGACGGCGTAGGTGTCGCCGTCGCGTACGGCCCTGGTCCTGAGCGCGGCGAGGTCGGTGCCCGCGTCGGGTTCGCTGTAGCCGATGGCGAAGTCGATCTCCCCGGCGAGGATCTTGGGCAGGAAGAACGCCTTCTGCTCGTCGGTGCCGAACCGCATGATCGTCGGGCCGACGGTGTTCAGGGCCATCAGCGGCAGCGGCACGCCCGCCTGGGCCGCCTCGTCGAAGAAGATGAACTGCTCCATCGCGGACATGCCCCGGCCGCCGTACTCCTCGGGCCAGCCGACTCCGAGCCTGCCGTCGGCGCCCAGGCGCCGGATCGTCTCGCGGTAGAACACCTTCTGGGCGGCGGGATCGGCGTACCGGACGGAGGCGTCGTCGGGGATGAGCGCGGCGAAGTACTCGCGCAGTTCGGCACGCAACTGCTGCTGCTCAGGCGTGTATTCGAGGTGCACGGCCCCTCCAGGAGTCTCGCGTTCGCGTCGCCCGTGTGCGGCGGCGCACACGGTAGAACGTGTTGCAAGAATCTGGAAGGGGCGGACCGCCACCGGCTCCCGTCAGCGCTTGACGGCTCGCAGGACGACGAACTTCGGATCCCCCGCGACAGTGGTGCAGTTGCCGAAGATGCGGCGCAGCCGGACGTGGTGGCCGAGATGCCGGTTGCCGACGACCCACAGTTCGCCGCCCTGTCGCAGTGCGGCGTGCGCGCCGCGGAACATGGTGCGGGCCGTGGCGTCGGTGGTGGCCTGGTGGGAGTGGAACGGCGGGTTGTTGAGCACCAGGTCCACGCTCGAGGGCGGCATGTCCGCCAATCCGTCGCCGACCACGAAGTCGGCCTCGGCCGCCGGGCCGGTGTTGGCCCGGAAGGTCTCCTCGGCGGAGGCGACCGCCTGGTACGACTCGTCGACGAAGGTGACCCGCGCCGCAGGGTTGGCGAGTGCGGCGGACAGGCCGACGACACCGTTGCCGCAGCCGAGGTCGACGACCCGCTCGGGGCCGCTGCGCTCCGGGAGGTGGCCGAGGAAGAAGCGGGTGCCGATGTCGAGGCGTTCCGCGCAGAAGATCCCGGCGTGGTTCGTGACCGTCCGACCCGAGGCCGGGCCGACACCGCCCGGCAGGTCGTACCGGTGGGGCCAGGGGCTGGGCGTGCGGGCCGTCGCGGGGTCGGGGGTGGAGAAGACGAGGCGGGCCTTCTTGGCCGCGAGGGAGGTGCGGGTCGGACCGATGATCCGCTCGAAGAGCCTGAGGGTGGAGGTGTGGATCTCCTTGACCATGCCGGTGCCGATGACGACGGTGCCGGCGTGGACGGCCGGTGCGAGCCGGTGCAGCTGGTCCTCCAGGAGCGCGAGGCTCTTGGGGACGCGCACCAGCAGGACGTCGATCCGGTCGGGCGGGGTGTCCCTCGTCGACAGCAGGCGTACCGCGTCCGGGGCGGCACCGTTGCGCTCCAGATTGGCGCGGGTGGCCCGCTGCGCCAGGTAGGAGTCGGTGATCTGCACGGGGCGGTGTTCCGCGAGAACGGTGCTCAGGGCACCCCAGCGGTCGCCCACCACGACCACCGTTCCCGACAGGTCGACCGGCTCCGAGTCGTCCGTGGCCCCCTCCAGCCGCCGGAGCAGGTATTCGTCGGCAGCGTCCCAGGCACGGAACGGGTCGCGCGGGTGCTCGGGGAATCGGGCCAGCTCGTACCCGGCCCCTGACGTCGTCAAACGGTTCATCGTGCACCCAGGCTAGCCGAGCCGCGGGGAGCGCCCACACGCTCCCCGCCGCCGGTCGCCGGGCACCGCTGCGCTACGGCAGCGTCTTTTCCATGGCCGAGCGGCCCTCTCTGGCGAGCCTGCGCTCGGCCCACCGGAGGTTCTCCGGAGTCAGGTCCCGCCCGGAGGCGAGCACCAGGTCCTCCGCCGACGGATGGTCGTTGCCACCCGTGTGCAAGAGGCTGTCGGGGGTCACACCCCGGGCTGCGGATATGGATTCGGGCTCGTCACTCATGCCGCCTCCTCGTCCTTTCGGTCATTCTCGCCCCGCGCCCGCACCGCCGCATCCGATGCCTCCGCGTCCTGTTCCGGCACCGGGAACGGATCGTCACTTGACCTGCACATGATAGGTACGCAGCGTTCACACCTTGGTCACGGTGCGTGTGGAAGGCTCCCGCTGACCACGAACCACTGGACCGCCGCGGCGCCGCCCCCACCATGTGACCGGTGTCGCGGCGCCCGCCTTTTCGGAGAGGACACCCCCACATGTCCCGTCTTCACCCGCGTCACCGGCGCCCGCTCCTGGCCACACTTGCCGCGTTCGCGGTGCTCGCCGGCACCGCGGCCGCCGCCCCCGCCGCCACGGCCAGGACCGCTCCCGCCTCCGCCACGCCGCTGGGGACTCTCGACGACACCTACTACCAGGACGCGATCGGCAAGTCCGGCACGGCGCTCAAGAGCGCCCTGCACACGATCATCAGCAACCAGACCAAGATCTCCTACAGCCAGGTCTGGGACGCCATCAAGGACACCGACCAGGACCCCGCCAACTCCTCCAACGTGGTGCTCCTCTACTCCGGGCGCTCGGTGCCCAAGAACAACAGCGGCGGCTCGGTCGGCCAGTGGAACCGCGAGCACGTATGGGCCAAGTCCCACGGCAACTTCGGCACCGCCACCGGACCCGGAACCGACGTCCACCACCTGCGGCCGGAGGACGTCCAGGTCAACTCCATCCGCGGCAACAAGGACTTCGACAACGGCGGCAGCGCGGTCAGCGGCGCGCCGGGCAACTACACCGACAGCGACTCCTTCGAACCGCGCGACGCGGTCAAGGGCGACGTGGCCCGCATGATCCTCTACATGGCGGTGCGCTACGAGGGCGGCGACGGCTGGGCCGACCTGGAGCCCAACGACCGGGTGTCGAACGGGTCGGCGCCGAACATCGGCCGTCTCTCGGTCCTGAAGGCGTGGAGCCAGGAGGACCCGCCGGACGCCTTCGAGAAGCGGCGCAACGACGTCATATTCGACAAGTACCAGCACAACAGGAACCCGTTCATCGACCACCCCGAGTGGGTCGAGTCCATCTGGTAGACGCGGTTCGTACGGGTGGGTGCCGCCGTCCCGCGAGGGGCGGGCCGGCACCCACCCGTCGTCGTGCGTCAGGCATGCGGGCCCGCGGGGGCGCTGGGACACTGGAGTGGACCCCGACGGAGTCGGGAACGGGCTCCGGGGGACGATCCCGCGGAGAGGAGTGATCGCACCGTGCCACGTGGATCGAACGCCAAACGGGAACGGCAGTACGAACACATCAAGGAGAGCGCGCAGGAGCGCGGGGTGAGCGAGGACCGGGCGGAGGCGATCGCCGCGCGTACGGTCAACAAGGAGCGCGCCCGCGCCGGCGAGTCGAGGACCGCGAGCCGCACGTCCCTCGACGACATGTCCTCTTCACGGCGCGGCGGGCTCCGCTCGCACCGCGGGGCCGGGGGCCCCACCCGCGACCAGCTCTACGAAGAGGCCCGGAAGAAGAACATCCACGGTCGTTCGAACATGACGAAGGGTCAGCTGGCCCGCGCACTCGGCCGCTGACCTCCCGTCCCGCGACCGCCCCCTGCTCCACCGGCTCCCGGACCACCGTACGGGTCCGGGAGCCGGTGGCACCCGGGTCGGGCGATGCCGGGGTTCAGCCGCCCCAGGTCCATTCGGCCACCTCCGGCAGGTCCACGCCGTGTTCCCGGATCCAGGCGTGGTGGCGGGTGCGGGCGTCGGCCATCGCCTGGCGCACGGCAACGGCCCGGACCCCGAGTCCGGGCACCCGGTCGATCACGTCCATGACCAGGCGGAAGCGGTCCAGGTCGTTGCGGACCACCATGTCGAAGGGCGTGGTGGTGGTGCCCTCCTCCTTGTAGCCCCGCACGTGCAGGTGGGCGTGACCGGCCCGCCGGTAGGCCAGCCGGTGGATGAGCCACGGGTAGCCGTGATAGGCGAAGATCACCGGGACGTCCCTGGTGAACACCGCGTCGTACTCCGGGTCCGGCATGCCGTGCGGATGCGCCTCGCGGGGCAGCAGCCGCGCCATGTCGACGACGTTGACCACCCGTACGGCAAGTTCCGGCAGGTGGCGGCGGAGCAGATCGGCGGCGGCCAGCGTCTCCAGGGTGGGCACGTCACCGGCGCAGGCGAGCACCACGTCGGGTTCCCGGCTGCCGTCCTCGGTGCCCGCCCACTCCCACACCCCGACTCCGCGGGCGCAGTGCGCACGGGCTCGGTCCAGGGTGAGCCAGTCGAAGGTCGGCTGTTTGCCGGCCACGATCACGTTGACGTGGTCGCGGCTGCGCAGGGCGTGGTCGGCGACGCAGAGCAGTGTGTTGGCGTCCGGCGGCAGATAGACGCGGACGACTTCCGGGCTCTTGTTGAGGACGTGGTCGACGAAGCCGGGGTCCTGGTGGGAGAACCCGTTGTGGTCCTGGCGCCAGACGTGCGAGGTGAGCAGGTAGTTGAGCGAGGCGACGGGGCGGCGCCAGGTCAGCCTGCGGGCGGTCCTGAGCCACTTGATGTGCTGGTTGACCATCGAGTCGACGATGTGGGCGAACGCCTCGTAGCAGGAGAACAGGCCGTGCCGTCCGGTGAGGAGATAGCCCTCCAGCCAGCCCTGGCAGAGGTGTTCCGAGAGCACCTCCATGACGCGCCCGTCGCGGGAGAGGTGCTCGTCGGTGGGCAGGAGTCGCTCCTGCCATGCCTTGCCGGTCGCTCCGTAGAGGGCGTCGAGCCGGTTGGACGCCGTTTCGTCGGGGCCCACCACGCGGAAGTCGCGGCGTTCGGCGGTGGCGGCCATGACGGCCTCCAGCAGTCCGCCGAGCACCCGGGTCGGCTCGTGCAACACGGTGCCGGGCCGGTCGACGTCGACGGCGTGCTCGTCGAGCGGCGGAAGGGGCAGCTCGCGCAGGAGCAGACCGCCGTTGGCGTACGGGGTCGCCCCGAGCCGGGCCTCGCCCTCGGGCACGCAGTCGAGCACCCGGGCGGTGGGGCGCCCCGCCGCGTCGAAGAGTTCCTCCGGCCGGTAGGAGCGCATCCACGCCTCCAGCTGCCGCAGGTGGTCGGGGTTGTCGCGGACGCCGGGCAGCGGCACCTGGTGGGCACGCCAGGTGCCCTCGACGGGTACGCCGTCGACCTCGGCGGGTCCGGTCCAGCCCTTGGGGGTGCGCAGCACGATCATCGGCCAGTGCGGGCGTCCGGCGGTGGTCCCGGCGCGGGCGGCGGCCTGGAGTCCCCGGATGCGGTCGAGGGCCAGGTCCGTCGCGGCGGCCATCGCCCGGTGGACGGTGAGCGGGTCGTCGCCGCCGACGTACAGGGGGTCGTGTCCGTATCCGCGCAGCAGGGCGTCGAGTTCGGTCTCCGGGAGGCGGGCGAGGACGGCCGGGTTGGCGATCTTGTAGCCGTTGAGGTGGAGAATCGGGAGGACGGCGCCGTCGTGCACCGGGTCGAGAAACGTGTTGGAGTGCCAGGAAGCGGCGAGCGGGCCGGTCTCGGCCTCGCCGTCCCCGATGACGCAGGCGACCAGCAGGTCCGGGTGGTCGAGGGCGGCACCGTAGGCGTGGGTGAGCGCGTAGCCGAGTTCGCCGCCCTCGTGGATGGAACCGGGGGTCTCGGGCGCCACGTGGCTGGGCACCCCGCCCGGGAAGGAGAACTGCTCGAACAGCCTCGCCATCCCGTCGGCGTCCCGGCCGACGTCCGGGTACGTCTCGGAGTAACTGCCCTCCAGCCAGGAGTTGGCGAGGACGGCGGGTCCGCCGTGGCCGGGGCCCCAGACGCACAGCGCTCGCACGCCGCGCGAGCTGATGACCCGGTTGAGATGGGTGTGGACCAGGTTGAGTCCGGGTGAGGTGCCCCAGTGGCCGAGCAGGCGCGGCTTGATGTGCTCACGAGTGAGCGGCTCGGTCAGGAGCGGATTGGCCCTGAGGTAGATCTGGCCGACGGCCAGGTAGTTGGCGGCCCTCCAGTGGGCGTCGAGGGCGGCGATCTCCTCGTCCGAGGGCGCCGGCGCGGTCGCCGGGTGGGCGGCGTGGTTCATCCTGGCTGCCTCTCAGGTCTCCTGGGACGGGGTGCCGGCGGCTTCGGGGCCATACCAGACGGTGGTCGCGTTGCAGAACTCGCGGATGCCGTGGCCGGCGAGTTCGCGTCCGTAGCCGGAGCGCTTCACCCCGCCGAACGGCAGGGCGGGATGGGAGGCGGTCATGCCGTTGAAGAAGACGCCGCCCGCCTCCAGGTCGCGCACGCAGCGGCGGGTCTCGTCGGGATCGCGGGTCCAGACGTTGGAACTGAGGCCGAACGGGCTGTCGTTGGCGAGTACCACGGCCTCGTCCAGTGATTCCACCCGGTAGAGCGTGGCGACGGGGCCGAAGGTCTCCTCGCGGTGGATGCGCATGGCGGGGGTGATCCCGGTGAGGACGGTGGGGGCGTAGAACCAGCCGTTCGCCAGTTCCGGGCCCAGCCCCTCGGGCCTGCCGCCGCCGCACAGCACGTCCGCACCCCGCCGTACCGCGTCCTCGACCAGTTCCTCCAGGTCGGCGCGGCCCTGTTCGCTGGAGAGCGGCCCGACGTCGGTGGAGTCCTGCATCGGGTCGCCGACCGTCAGATCACGCATGCCCACGGTGAAGCGCTCGGCGAACTCCTCGTAGACCTCGGTGTGCACGATGAAGCGTTTGGCCGCGATGCAGGACTGGCCGTTGTTCTGCGCCCGGGCGGTCACGGCGGTGCGCGCCGCGCGGGCGACGTCCGCCGAGGGCAGGACGAGGTACGGGTCGCTGCCGCCCAGTTCCAGGACGGTGTGCTTCACCTCGTCGCCGGCGATCGACGCGACGGAGCGCCCGGCCGGCTCGCTGCCGGTGAGAGTGGCGGCGGCGACCCGGCTGTCGCGCAGGACCGCCTCGACGGCGCCGGAGCCCACGAGCAGGGTCTGGAAGCACCCCGCCGGATACCCGGCCCGGCGGAACAGGCCCTCCAGGTAGAGGGCGGTCTGCGGGACGTTGGACGCGTGCTTGAGCAGGCCGACGTTCCCGGCCATCAGGGCGGGGGCGGCGAACCGCACGACCTGCCAGAGCGGGAAGTTCCACGGCATCACGGCGAGGATCACGCCCAGCGGGCGGTAGTGGACGCGGGCCGCCAGGGCCCCGGAGTCCGCGACGTCGGCCGGTGCGGGGTGTTCGTCCGCGAGGAGTTCCTCGGCGTGGGCCGCGTACCAGCGCATCGCCTTGGCGCATTTGGCCGCCTCCGCGCGGGCGGCCGTGACGGGTTTGCCCATTTCCGTGGTCATGGTGCGCGCGATGTCCTGCCGGTCCTCGTCGAGCAGATCGGCGGCCAGGCCGAGCAGGCGGGCCCGCTCGTCGAATCCGGTGGTGCGGTAGTGCCGGAAGGCGGTGGCGGCGGCGGCGAGCCGCTGCTCGATCTCCGCCGTCCCCAGTGCGTCGAACCTTCTGAGGGTTTCGCCGTTCGCGGGGTTGACCGTCGCGATGGGCATGGCTGTGCTCTCCTTGCCTCGGTACTTCGACCGTGCCGCGCCGTGCGCCGCGCCGCAACGCGGGCTCCGCCCCGGCACCGGACCGGCGCGGTCCGTGCGTGCGGTGTGGCACGCGCGGGCCGCGCCGGTGGGGCGTGGGCGTCCCGGACGGGTCGGCCGGGCCGGTGGCCCGGCTCACACGAGGACGGGAGCGGCTTTCGGCGACGCCGTGGTCGCGGTGGCCGCGTCCGGGACGGCGACGGGGGCTCGGCAGAACTCCCGCCCTCCGGGCAGTGGGGCCGGCGGCACCATGTCCGCGGTGCGCGGTTCCTTCGCGTACCGGGTGAACCACACCACCTTGCCCTCGGTGGTGCGGCAGGTCCCCCAGCTGTCGCTCAGCGCCATGATGCGGCTGAGACCTCCGCCCCCGTTGCCGAGCAGCCGCGGCATCTCGGCGCTGTTGTCGGCGACGGAGACCGTGAGATGCCGCCCCGACCATCGGAGTTCGACGACACAGTTGTTGTCGTCACCGACATGCCGGTGGACGTTGGTCAGCAGCTCCTCCACTCCCCGGCACACCGGCCGGACGTGGAGTTCGAGACTCCAGTGGCGGAGGTGCGCGGCGATGATCCGCCGCAGTTGCGAAACACGCTCTGCCGAAACCTGGAATTCGACCAGATAGTGCCGGTCGAGTGGAACGGTCATCGTCGAGGCTCCTCACATCGAGGCCCACTCACTTCGCCTCATCGAACCAACGACCCCCGAACACGAAGAGTGAGCAGATGTCACGTCTGGGTCACTCCACAGAGTGACCCGGTCGAGCGGTTCTCGCAACACGGGAATGTGGCGCCGATCACATGACATGGGCTGCCGGGTCAGAGCAGATAGGGCAGCAGCGTGTCCGGGGTGAGCGGAAGGGTGCGCAACCGGGCGCCGGTGGCGTGCCGGACGGCGTTGCCGACGGCCGCCGCCGCACCCACGATGCCGATCTCGCCGATGCCCTTGCTGCCCATCGGGTTGAGATGCGGATCGTGCTCGTCGATCCAGTGCGCCTCGATCCGCGGCACGTCGGCACCGACCGGCACGTGGTAGGAGGCGAGGTCGTTCTCGACGAAGTCGCCGAAGGCCGGGTCGAGGGCGCACGCCTCGGTCAGGGCCATGCCGATTCCCATCGTCATCCCGCCGATGAACTGGGACCGTGCGGTAAGGGGGTTGAGGATGCGTCCGGCGGCGAAGACGCCGAGCATCCGGCGCACCCGTGTCTCGCCGGTGCGGGAGTCGACGGCGACCTCGGCGAAGTGGGCGCCGAACGCGTGCCGGGCGTACGGCGGCTCCTCGGCGGTCTCCCGCCGGGTGTCGGCGGCGAACGTCAGCCCTTCGGGCGGGAGCGGCCCGGTGCGTTCGCGCAGCTCCCGCAGCAGGCCGGTGCACGCCTTGTGCACGGCCCAGCCCCAGGAGGCCGTGCCGGACGAGCCCCCGGCCATCGAGGCGTCGGGCAGATCGCTGCTGCCGATGTCGATCCGTACGTTCGTCACCGGGGTGTCCAGCGCGGCGGCCGCGATCTGCGCGACCACGGTGCGGGCGCCGGTGCCGATGTCGGTGGCGTTCACCCGGACGCGGAACGAACCGTCGGTGGCCGCGTGCGCCGAGGCGCCGGAGGCCGCGATGTACACGGGGTAGGTGGCGGAGGCGACGCCCGTGCCGATCAGCAGCGGCCCCTCCTCGTGGATGGCGGGGCGCGGGTCGCGGTCGCGCCAGCCGAAGCGCTCCGCTCCCTCCTCCAGGCAGGCGGCGAGGCCGCGGCTGCTGAACGGGCGGCCGGAATCGGGTTCGTCCACGGGATCGTTGCGCAGGCGCAGTTCGACCGGGTCCATGCCGAGGGCCGAGGCGAGTTCGTCCATGGCGGACTCCAGGGCGTACATGCCGGGGGCCTCGCCCGGTGCGCGCATCCAGGACGGGCTCGGCACGTCGAGGGCGACCACTCGGTGGGCGGTGCGACTGCACGCGGAGCCGTACATCGTCCGGGTCGGGACGGCGGCCTGCTCCACGAACTCCTTGACGGTGGAGGTGTGGGTGTCGGCCTCGTGGACGATCGAGGTGAGGGTGCCGTCGTCCTCGGCGCCGAGCCGGATCCGCTGGACGGTGGGCGCGCGGTGGCCGACGACGGCGGCCATCTGCCGCCGGGGCAGGGCGATCTTGACGGGGCGTCCGGTGTGCCGCGCGGCCATGGCGGCGAGGACGGATTGCGGGCGCGGGGTGCCCTTGGCGCCGAAACCGCCGCCCACGTGCTCGGAGACCGCGGTGACCTGCTCGGGGCGGAGTCCGAATGCCGCGGCGAGGCTGTCGCGGACCGTGGTGGAACCCTGGCTGGAGTCGTGGACGGTCAGGTGGCCGTCGTCCGTCCACCACGCGGTGGTGGCGTGCGGCTCCATCGGGTGGTTGTGCAGGGGGCCGATGGTGTAGGTGGCGTCGATCTGGACGGGTGCCGTGTCGAAGGCCCGCTCGGCGTCGCCGCGCTCCCGCACGGCGGGGTAGCCGCCGTTGACCGTCACGGGGGTGTACAGCCCCGGGCGGTCCGCGCTCAGCAGGACGTCGTGCGCGGCGGTCTCGTAGGTGATGCGCAGGGCCGCGGCCCCGGCGCGGGCCCGTTCGGGTGTGTCCGCGACCACCAGCGCGACGTACCAGCCGCGGTGCGGGACCCGGTCGTCCTGGAGGACGGCCAGGACCGGGTCGTCGGGCTCCTTCAACGCCGGGGCGTTGTCGTGGGTGAGGACGGCGTGCACACCCGGCAGGGCCAGGGCCTCCTCGGTGTGGACGGCGCGGACGCGTCCGCGGGCGACGGTGGCCGGCACGGGCCTGCCGTACAGGCAGCCGGGCGGTGTGTGCTCGGCGGCGTAGCGGGCACGTCCGGTGACCTTGTCCCGGCCCTCTCGGCGGACGAGGGGGCTGCCCAGCGGTGACGGGGCCTGGCTCATGACGGGGTCCTCACGTCTGCGGGTCGGTGTGGCTGCGGTTGTTCCCACCGCCGACGGCGAGTTCGGACAGCGCGTCGACGGCAAGGCTGCGGGCGAGGCCGACCTTGAACGCGTTGTCGCGCAGCGGCCGGGCCGCGGCGAGTCCGGCGTCGGCGGCGCGGGCGAAGGTCTCCCGGGTGGCGGGGGCGCCCCGCAGCACCTCCTCGGCGCCGTGCGCCCGCCAGGGCCGGTGGGCGAGTCCGCCGAAGGCCAGCGCCGCATGGGCGATACGGCCGTCGCGGACGCTCAGCACCGCGGCGACGGAGGCGAGGGCGAACGCGAAGGAGGCGCGGTCACGGGCCTTGCGGTAGAGGGAGTCCGCGCCGTCCGGGAGGGGCGGCAGGGTGACCCCGGTGACGAGTTCGTCCGGCCGGATCTCGGTGTCCCGGTGCGGGGCGTCGCCCGGCAGGCGGTGGAACTCGGCGGCCGGCACGGCCCGTTCGCCGTCCGGGCCGCGGAGTTCGACGGTGGCGCCGAGGGCGGACAGGGCGACGGCCATGTCGGAGGGGTGGGTGGCGACGCAGTGCTCGGAGTGGCCGAGTACGGCGAGGTCGCGATGGGCTCCCTCGCGGGCCGGGCAGCCGGTGCCGGGGGCCCGCTTGTTGCACGGTTTGGAGACGTCCTGGAAGTACGGGCAGCGGGTGCGTTGGAGCAGGTTGCCGCCGGTCGTCGCGGTGTTGCGGAGCTGTCCGCAGGCCCCGGACAGCAGCGCCTGCGACAGGGCGGGGTAGCGGGTGCGCACGGCGGGGTGGGCGGCCAGGTCGCTGTTGCGCACGGCGGCGCCGATGCGCAGGCCGCCGTCATCGGTCTCCGTCACCTCGTCCAGGGGCAGCCCGCTGATGTCGATGAGCAGGTCGGGGGCCTGGACCCCGAGTTTCATCAGGTCGACGAGGTTGGTTCCGCCGCCGAGGAAGGCCGCGCCGGGGTGGGCGGAACGCGCCCGGACGGCCTCGGCGGTGGTCCGGGCGCGGAGGTAGGCGAAGGGTTTCACGGCGCCACGTCCTCGATCGCCTCGACGATGCGGGGGTAGGCGCCGCAGCGGCACAGGTTGCCGCTCATCCGTTCGCGGATCTCGGTCGCGTCGAGCGGGACGGGGCCGGTCACGGGTGCGGTGCGCGCGGTGACGTGGGAGGGGAAGCCGCGCGCCGCCTCGTCGAGCACGCCGACGGCGGAGCAGATCTGGCCGGGCGTGCAATAGCCGCACTGGAGGGCGTCACGGTCCAGGAATGCCTCCTGGAGGGGGTGGAGCAGGTCGCCGTCGGCGAGTCCCTCGACGGTGGTGATGCGGGCGCCGTCGTGTGCCACGGCGAGCAGCAGGCAGCTGTTGGCGCGCCGCCCGTCGACGAGGACGGTGCACGCCCCGCACTGTCCGTGGTCGCAGCCCTTCTTCGTGCCCGTGAGGTCGAGGTGCTCGCGCAGCGCGTCGAGGACGGTGGTGCGGTGGTCGAGCGTGAGGGTCCGCTCGGCGCCGTTGACGTGCAGGGTCAGGGTGGATCGGTCACCGGTTGCGCCGACTGCTCCCGGCTGCCGCGCGTCGTCCGGCCCGTATGAGGGGTCCACTCGCTCGTACCTTTCAGGGTGGAATTTTGTCCGTTTTCTACCAGGTCGCGGCATCGTTTTCGGCGCACTGCCCCGTTGCCGGGCCGCCTCACCACTCCACTGCCGGGCCGCCCCGTCCGCGGCCCGGGGCCCGGCCGTCGGCGCCTACCCGCCGCTCCGGTTGTCCAGGCGGAGGCGCACCTCTTCCTCCTGGTCGCCGGAGACCGTCCCGACGACCCGGACGTCGAAGGCGTGCGCGAGACTCCGGCGGAGCCGTTCGACCGCCCAGTAGCCGCCCTGCACGTCGATCGACAGGGGCGCACCGAGCGGTGTCGGCCCCGAGACCACCCGTTCCTCGGCGACGTCGACGGTCGCCGCCCATACGGTGGGACGCTTCTTCGCGAGCTTCCTCGGCACGTCCGCCGAGGCCCGGTCGGTGGTGAAGGCGGCCCGCAACGCGTCGAACACCATGCGCGCGTCGGCCGTGTCGCAGTCGCTGATGACGACCGCGACGTCCTGACCGTGCGGCCCCTCGACCGTCCGCCTCTCCTCGATGCCGTTCACCGTGACTCCCTCTGCTCCGTGTCGCGCGGTGCCCCCGTCGCCCCGCTGCCGGGGATCCGGGGATGCCTCCAGACTCGCCCCGTCGGCGGAGGACGGCGACACGAGCCGACGGCCGGCGGCGGTTCGTGTCGGGCGGAGCGCGCCTCGTCGGCACCACGGCAGCGAAACTCCTTTAAGGTTTATATCCACTTAAAACATGAATTCGGCGCCATGACCGACTGAGGGCTCCCTCCCGGGGTATCCGGGAGGCATGGACGTATCGAACGGAGACCTCGGTTCACTTGCCCTCTTCCTCGCCGCCGGGCGGGGGGCCATCGGTGCGGTGCTGGGCATCGTCGGAATCGCACTGGTGGGCATGCTGATCGGCGCCTTCTGGCTGGGCAAGCGGCGCAGGGCCCAGGAACTGCCGCCGCCGCGCCCCGAGGAACAGCCGCCCCGGCCCGACCACCGCAGCCACGTCGAGCAGCGCGACGTGCACGGGGACGACACCTTCCCGGCCGACGGCAGGGGCCTGTCCCCGTACGAGCTCGGGGACCATGGGAGCGAGACCATCCACCGGGAGACCGGCGAACAGCGCGACTGACCCCCGTCGGAACGCCGCGCGCACGGCCCTGTGGGCCGGTCGGCGCGCGGACACGCGGTGTCCGGGGCCGGTGCGTGTTGCGGACATGAGGGCCCGCGGTGAGGCTGGTGTGGCCCCGACGGCCGCGGGTACGCGCAGGCCGCACGACCGACGAAGGCAGTGGGACCATGACCGCAAGCCGTCCCGGCGCGGTGTCGATGCCGGCGCCGTTGACCGGGTCCGCAGCACCCTGCTGGGTCAACCTCATGACCCGCGACCTGGAGTCGGCACAGCACTTCTACGCCGCCGTGCTGGGCTGGAGCTTCCGACCGGGCAGGCTGGGGCAGGAGTTCTCCGTCGCGCGCCGGGGGGACGTGCCGGTCGCGGGCATCGGCGCGGTGGCGACCGCCTACCGCGTGGCGGTGGCGTGGACCCCCTACTTCGCGGTGTCCGACGCCGACGCCGCGGCGTCACGCATCCGCGAACGCAGCGGAACGGTCGCGGTGGGGCCGCTCACGCTGGGAAAGGGCCGCGGCGCACTGGCGGCGGACCTCGACGGCGCGGTCTTCGGCATCTGGGAGCGCACCGAACCCGCGACCTCGCCGCCCGCACCGGACGGGCACTCGCACGCCTGGCTGCGCCTGCACACCAGGAACGCCTTCGACGCGGCGATCTTCTACGGCGGGGTGCTCGGCTGGGCGAGCGGACGGCCGGGCTGCTGCGAGGTGTCGTACGAGAAGGACGAGGTGGTCGTCGACTGCGGCGGCCGTCGACTGGCCCGGATCAGCTCCGGCGCGGTGGAGGCCGCCCCGGATCCGCTGGTCCGCCCGCACTGGCAGGTCCATTTCCCCGTCACCGACCTGGACGCCTCGGTCGAGGCGGCGCGGCAGCACGGCGGCTGTCTGATCGAACGGCGTCCGCTGGGACACGGCGGCGAGGCGACCCTGCTCGACCCGGACGGCGGGCTCTTCACCGTGACGGACGTCCGGAACCCGGACACCGACTGAACGGGCCGCCGCGCACGGCGGTCATCCGTCGTGTCCGCGCCCCGGTCCGATTCGCCCGGACGCCCGCTCCGACGAGGAACGGGCCAGCAGCCAGACCGGGAGGACGAACCAGCAGATCAGGAACCACAGCGCCATGGCGCCGACCAGCCACAGCGCGAAGCTGCCGTGCAGCGCCACCCGCAGGACGAGCAGCAGCGCGGAGCACATGGTGCAGAACAGCAGGACGAGCCCGACCAGGGTGAGCCGCGCCGCCAGCGCGACCGTCTGCGGCTTGAGCCTCCGCCCCGAGAGCAGGCGGTGGTACGACACGGGGCCGATCAGGGCGGCGGCGGTGGCGGAACCGAGCATCACCGTGACGACGTAGATGGCGCGATCGGCGTCCGAAAGTTCGGCGAAGCGCGGCTGGAAGACGACGGCGAGCAGGAGGCCGAAGAGAATCTGGACCCCGGTCTGGGCAACCCTCAGCTCCTGGAGAAGCTCGGTCCACTGCCGGTCCGCGCGCTCGTGGGACGTCTCTCGACGGCCCGTGCCGCTGCCCCCGGGAGGGCGGGATGTCGAGCTCACCGTGGGACACCATCCGAATACGCGGAGTACGTAGGCACACTCTACGGGCCGCCCCGCGGCTCCGGCCGGACCCCCGCCCACCGGCCCGGTCACCGCCGGTGCGGAACCCCCTCAGGGCGCGCACGGCGCCCGGCGCGCCGTCGCACACGGAACGGGACACGCGGACGGCGCCCCGGCCCCTTCGCGCCGCACGCGCCACGCCCGGTCAGTCGACCGGCAGCACCAGTTCGGGCCGGTCCCACATCACGGCGGGCGGAGCCGCCGCGAGCGTGCCGGTGCGCCGGGCTCCCACACTCAGGTAGAACCCCTCCGCGGGTGGGTGCGAGACGACACGCACTCCGGTCAGGCCGGCACTCCTCGCCTCGGCGCGCAGATGCCCGATGAGCAGCCGCCCCACGCCGAGTCCCTGCGCGTCGTCGGCGACGAACATGAGGTCGAGCTCCGGCGGGGCGAGGATCAGCGAGTAGAAGCCGAGAATCCGGTCGGTCGCGGCCTCGACGGCGGCGAAGACCCGATGGTGCTCGATGTAGTCGGGCCCCACCCGGTATCCGGCGACCATGGCGGCATAGTGCCCCTCGTAGGCACGGGACCTCCTGACCAGCCGGCTGAGCCGCTGGGCGTCGCGCGCGGTCGCGCGCCTGATCAGCAGGCCCCCGCGCGTCCCATTCACCGGATGCGTAATGCTCGATTCCATGAAGCGAGTATTACGCATCCGTTGCGGTCGCGGTTGCCCGCCCGGTCACGACGGACGCGTCGCGCGCCACTCCTCGACCACGGCGTCGATGTCGAACGGCCTGATGTTCAGCACGGGCCCGGGCGGCGGCATCCTGACGGCCGCACCGATCTTCTCGTTGACCTCGGCCAGCATGCGCCGCACCTGACCCTCCGTCCGCGCCTCGAAAACGGCCGCGCGCACATCCTCCGCCTCCTTGCGCAGCGCCAGTGCGGGCGGGAGCACCGACACGCCCTCCCGCTGCATCTTCCGCTTGATCCACCAGGATTCGTCGTAGGGGGCCTCGATGCTCTCGAGCGGCTTGCCGAACCCCGGCAGCTTCGAGATGTCGCCGTGCTGCTCGGATTCGCGAATCTGCTTGTCGACCCAGGACTCGAAGCTCATGCCCGCAGGCTTGCGGTCGGTCAACGCACTCCCCTTCCGGAGGATTCGTGGTCCGGATCCCACGATACGCGCGGTCCGTCGGCCCACCTCAACAAGCCCCGACACACCACCACTTGGCCGTTCGCCACACATCTGCCGGGTCCCGGCGGGGGACCTCGGTGCGCGCGCCCGCCGGCCCCGTCGGAGATGCCGAGCCCGCCGGCGGCCCGGCCCACGCCGCCCGGCCCCTCTCCCCCGCCGTGCCCGGCGTGCGGTCGTGCCGCGTGGCCCTCGGCGGCCACCAGCGGGTCGACGCCCCTGCCCACGCCGTACGCGGCCCCGAAGACCGCGGCGAGCGCGGTGGCGAAGGCGGCTATCCGCAGCGCGTTGTGATCCTCGGGCGCGGCCGGCTCAGACCGACACGACCAGCCCGCTTCGCAACCGGTCCACCGCGGCCGACGACACCCTCATCCCGTCGCGCACGTATCCCTCCAGCCCGCCCCAGCGCTCGTCCATGGCGTCGAGCGCGATGTCGAGGTACCGGGGGCGGACCTCGTCGATCGCCGCCGCGATCTCCGGATCGCCGCCCGCATCGAGGAAGTCCTGCACGTACGGCGCTCGTACCCCCGACGCCTCCTGGTTCACCGCCAGGAACTCGGCCCGCGCCACGTCGCGCGACGCCCCGATCAGCATGAGGAGCAGGGCCGCGGCCCAGCCGGTGCGGTCCTTGCCGTTCGCGCAGTGGAACAGCACCGGGCGGGCACCGTCGTCGGCGGCCGTCTCCACGAACGCCCGGTAGGCCGAGGCCGCGGACGGCGAGAGCACCATCCGCCGGTAGGTCTCCGCGAACACCCCCTCCGCCCTGCCGTTTCCCAGCAGCCGCTGCGCCGCGACCGGATCGGCGAGCAGCGCGCGCATCCTCGCGGGGGTGACTCCCGGGTTGTCACCGAGCACGTCGGCGACGAACAGCCGCGCACCGGGGGGCAGCCGGTCGGGCGCCGTCGCGCGTTCGTCGGCGGTGCGCAGGTCGACGACGGTACGGATGCCGAGCGCGGCCACCGCCGCGTCCCGCTCGATGTCCAGTCCGCCGAGTCCACCGGAACGCAGCACGGCTCCCGGCCGCACGCACCGGCCGGGCCCGAGGGCGATGCCGCCCAGGTCCCGCAGATGGAAGACGGTGGACGCCGGGACGGCACTGGCGGTTTGCACGATGAACATCCCCTTCGCCCGGCATACTCGGAATTGATCGGAAATGATCGTTTCCAACGTCGCATGCGGCCGGGGAATCGACAAAGGAAAACGCCGCAGGGACGCCGATCGGGGATGCGGGAGCGCTCGGGTGCCAGGGGCTCCGGCTCCGGAACGAGCGGGGCGACGGGGGCGACGGGAAGGACCGGTGCGCCGCTGTCGCCGCTCCGTTCCTCCGACCGGGGTTCGGGTCCGCGGGCCGGCACGGGAGGAGGACGAACACCTCGTCCGGCCACGGGCCGTCGGCCCGTCGTGCCGCCCGGTGCGCCGGGTTCCGCCCCGTACCCGCGCCCGTCGTGTGCCGTCCCGTCACATACCGACGACGGTGACCTCGGTCGCCTTGACTCCGGTCCACACGGCCGCCCCCTCGCCGAGCCCCAGTTCGGTCGCCGCCTCGGGGGTGATCTCGGCGACCAGGTCCGGCACCTTCTCGGAGCCGATCACCAGCCGGACCCGGCTGCCCACGACGGTGAGTTCGCGCACCGTTCCCGGCCAGGCGTTGCGGGGGCTGCCTCCGGGCCGGTCGCGGTGCACGGACACCGCCTCGGGTGCGATGACCGCGAGGGCGCGCGTCCCCTCGGGAAGCGGGTCCGCGACGACCAGCCGGCCGCCGTCCACCAGGTCGAGGGTGCCGTCGGCCGCCGCGGTGCACGGCCAGGCGTTGCGGCCGAGCATCCGGGCGACCCAGGGCGAGCGCGGGTGTCGGGTCACCTCGGCCGGCTCGTCGTACTGGAGGACGCGCCCCTCCTCCAGTACGAGCACCCGGTCGGCGAGCGACACCGCCTCGACGGGGTCGTGGGTCACGATCAGGCAGACGCCGCCGAACCCGGCGAGATGGGTGCGCAGGGTGTGGCGCACGCGCGCACGGGTGGTCTGGTCGAGAGCGGCGAGCGGCTCGTCGAGCAGGAGCAGCCGGGGGCGGGTGGCGAGTGCCCGAGCCAGCGCCACCCGCTGGGCCTGGCCGCCGGAGAGCTGGGCGGGCCGACGCCGGGCGAGGTGGCCGACCTCCAGCCGGTCGAGCCATTGCTGGGCCAGGCGCCGGGCCTCGGCACGGGGCACGCCGCGGGCCCGGGGCCCGTACGCCGTGTTCGCGAGCGCGGTCAGGTGGGGGAAGAGGGCACCGCTCTGCGGCACCCAGGCCACGTGGCGGCGGTGCGGCGGCAGCGCGGTGACGTCCGTCGCGCCGAGACGCAGCAGTGCCCGGGAGCGCGGGGTCAGGCCGAGAAGGGCACGGAGCAGGGTCGTCTTGCCGGCCCCGTTGGGGCCGACGACGGCGATCGTCGTCCCGGGACCGGCGTCGAGGGTCAGCCGGTTGAACCCGGTGACCTCGGCGTGCAGCGAGCAGGGTTCCCGTGGCGCCGGGGCCGTCCCGTGGTCCGCGGCGGCGGCCGGGCGCGCACCGTCGGCGGTGTCGTCCACCGCGGGACCGGCGGCTCGGGACCGGTCTCGGGGTGTGCCGGTCCACCGTCCGCGCAGGGCCACGAGCACCGTCATGGCGATGGCGAGCAGCAGGAGCGAGACGGAGGTGGCGGCCTCCGGTGATTCCTGGAGCAGCAGGTAGACCTGGAGGGGCAGGGTCTGGGTGGTGCCGGGGAGGTTCCCCGCGAAGGTGATGGTGGCGCCGAACTCGCCGAGTGCCCGTGCCCAGGTGAGCGCCGCCCCGGCGGCGAGCCCGGGGGCGACCATCGGGAGCGTGACCGTGAGGAACACCCGCAGCGGTGACGCTCCCAGGGAGGCCGCGGTCTCCTCGTACGAGGGCCGGAGCCCGGCGAGTGCCCCTTCGAGGCTGATGACGAGGAACGGCATGGCGACGAAGGTCGCCGCGACCACCGCGCCCGAGGTGTGGAACGGCAGGGTGATGCCGAAGGTGTCCTCCAGCCAGGGACCGAGCAGGCCCCGGCGGCCGAAGCCGAGGAGGAGCGCCACTCCCCCGACGGTGGGCGGCAGCACCATCGGCAGCAGGACCAGGGAGCGCACCAGCGCCTTGCCGGGGAAGTCCACCCGGGCCAGCAGCCAGGCCAGCGGCACCCCGAGCAGCAGCGAGAGGCCCAGGGCCCAGAACGACACGAGCAGGGACAGCCTCAGGGCCTGGGTGACCCCCGGGGCGGTGAGATGGGTGCCGAGATCGGCCCAGGAGGTGCGGGCCAGGATGCCGATCAGGGGCGTCAGCAGGAACGCGACGGCCAGCAGCGCGAGCAGGGCCAGGACGACGGGGGTGCGTGCGCCGGGCGGACGGCTGCGGAGGGCTCTCATCGGGGTTCCCGGGGTCGGTTCGTGCGGGGTGCCGCCCCGTCCCGGACGGGGAGCGGGGCGACACCGATGCGGGTGCGCGGTGCGGTGCGCGGGAGGGGTGCTACGGCTGCTGGAAGCCCGCTGCCCGCAGGATCTTCTGCGCCTCGGGGCCGCTGAGCCAGCCGACGAACTCCTTGGCGGCCTCGGCGTGTGCGGACTGCCGCAGGGTGGCGGCCGGGTAGGAGGCGACCGCGTTCTGCGCGTCGGGGATGTCGACGGCGTCGACCTTGCCGGTGGCCGTCGCGGCGTCCGTCCGGTAGACGATGCCCGCGTCGGCCTCGCCCAGTTCGACCTTGCTGAGCACGGCGCGGACGTTGGGTTCCTGGGAGACCGGTCGGACGGTGAGGTGCTGTGCGTCGAGGACCTGCTTGCTGTATCTGCCGACCGGGACCTCGGGGGCCGCCAGAACCACCTTCAGGTCGCTCCTGGACAGGTCCTTCAGGTTCGTGATCTTCTCCGGGTTGCCCTCCCCGGTGGCGATGACCAGACGGTTCCTGGCGACGACGGTCGGGGTGCCGGTGTCGGACCTCAGCCCGTCCATCGTCTTCGTGTCCGCGGTGACCAGGGCGTCGGCGGGCGCGCCCTGCTTCACCTGGGCGGCGAGTTCCTGGGAACCGGCGAAGGAGAATGTCACCTTCGTGCCCGGGTGCGCCTTCTCGTACGCGGCGCCCGCGGTCTTGAACACGTCGGTGAGCGAGGCCGCCGCCAGCACGGTCAGCCGGGCGCCGGCGGGCGCCGTGGACGTGCCGGCGGATTCCTTCTCGCCGTCGCCGCTCCCGCACGCGGCGAGCGGGAGCAGCAGGGCGGCGGTCACCAGCGCGGCGGCGGTGCGACGCGTGGGGAAAACGGTCTTCATGATGTGACCAGGGCTCCTTGGGAAGAGTGCGCGTCGTGGGTGAGACACCGTCAGACGCGGTCGATGTGCACGCTGGTGGACTTCACGCGGGCGGTGGCCCGCATGCCGACCTCCAGTCCGAGTTCCTCGACCGCTTCGCGGGTGAGCAGTGAGACCAGCCGGTGCGGCCCCGCCTGGATCTCGACCTGGGCGGCGACGTCACCGAGCTTCACCCCGGTGACGATGCCCGGGAAGGCGTTGCGCGCAGAGGTGTACGAGGGCTCGTCGTCGTCCGCGCCGCCCTGGCCGACCTCGACGGCGAGGGCGGCGAGGTCCCGGCCGTCGACGAGTCTGCGGCCGGCCGCGTCGCGATGCGTCGCGACTCTTCCGGCGTCCGCCCAGCGGCGGGCCGTGTCGGGGCTTACCCCCAGCAGGCGCGCCGCCTGCCCGATTGTGTAGGACTGCATGTGCGCCAAGATATTCGGATTCTCCTGGCATCTACAATTCATCTGTGCGATTTATGGGGCATCTGCCGGGCGGGGCGGAGAAACGTCCGAGTCCCCGTGTCTCCCCGCGCGACCGAGCGTGAGCGTCCGGGCGCTTTCCGGAGAGGGCAAGGTCACAGAGGCAGTCCCTGCAGCACATGCGGGACCTGCCCTAGCATCTGGGCATGACGGTCCTGCCTGCCGACGGGCTTTCGTTGGCCGCCGATTTCCCGCACCCCTCCCACGACCAGTGGCAGCACCTCGTCGAAGGTGTACTGCGCAAGTCGGGCAGGGAGGCCGCGGGTTCGGCCGCCGAGGAAGCACTGTCCACCACGGTGGAGGACGGGCTCAGCACCCGTCCCCTGTACACCTCGCGCGACAGCGCCCCCGATGCCGGATATCCGGGCTTCGCCCCGTACACACGCGGGGGCAGGGCGGAGGGCAACGCGGCGGGCGGCTGGGACGTACGGCAGCGACACGCGCAGACCGATCCCGCGCGCCTCAACGAGGCGTTGCTCGCCGATCTGGAGAACGGCACCACCTCGCTGTGGCTGGCCGTGGGAGGTACGGCCGGTGTGCCGGTGCCGGACCTGGCCCGGGCGCTGGACGGCGTCTATCTCGACCTGGCTCCGCTGGTCCTCGACGCGGGGGACGAACTCGACGCCGCCGCCACGGAGTTGCTGCGGCTCTGCGCAGAGCGGGGCGTCGACGCGTCGGCCGTGCGCGGCAATCTCGGCGCCGACCCGCTGGGGCGGGCCGCCCGCACCGGCGGCGCCCCCGATCCGGAGTCCGCCGTCCGTTGGGCGCTGCGATGCGCCAGTGAGCTTCCCGGGCTGCGGGCGCTGACGGTCGACGCGCTGCCGTACCACGAGGCGGGCGGCTCGGCCGCACAGGAGCTGGGCGCATCACTGGCCACGGGCGTCGCCCACCTGCGGCAGCTGACGGAGGCCGGGCTGTCGGTCGAGGATGCCTGTGCGCAGCTGGAGTTCCGGTACGCGGCCACCGCCGACCAGTTCCTGACCATCGCCAAACTGCGGGCCGCGCGACGGCTGTGGGCCCGGGTGGCCGAGGTGTGCGGGGCTGCCGGGAGCGGGGCGCAGCGGCAGCACGCGGTGACCTCTCCGGTGATGATGACGCGCCGCGACCCGTGGGTGAACATGCTGCGGACGACGCTGGCGTGCCTGGGGGCGGGGGTCGGCGGGGCCGAGTCCGTCACGGTGCTGCCCTTCGACCACGCGCTGGGGCTGCCGGACGCGTTCGCCCGGCGCATCGCCCGCAACACGTCGACGATCCTGCTGGAGGAATCGCATCTGGCCCGGGTCATCGACCCCGCGGGCGGTTCCTGGTACGTGGAGCGGCTGACCGCCGAACTCGCCGACAGCGCCTGGGCGTTCTTCCAGGAGATCGAGCGGGCGGGTGGCCAGGCGGCCGCGCTGCGCTCCGGGATGATCGGTGAGCGTCTCGCGGCCACCTGGGCGGCGCGCAGCGGGGATCTGGCCCGCCGCAAGGAGCCGATCACCGGGGTGAGCGAGTTCCCGCAGCTGGCGGAGCGTCCGGTGGAACGCGAGGCGGCGCCCGCCGAACCGTCCGCCGCGACGGGCGGCGGTCTGCCCCGGGTTCGCCGCGACGAGGCGTTCGAGGCGCTGCGCGCCCGGTCGGACGCCCACCTCGCGGCGACCGGCCGACGCCCGAAGGTGTTCCTCGCCGCGCTCGGCCCGGCGGCGGTCCACACCGCGCGGGCGACGTTCGCCTCGAACCTGTTCCAGGCGGGCGGGATCGAACCGGTCCACGACCCGGTGACGGTCGACGCCTCGACGGCCGCCGACGCGTTCCGGGCCAGTGGTGCGACCGTGGCGTGCCTGTGCTCCGGCGACGCGCTCTACGCCGAGCAGGCCGGGGCGGTCGCCGCCGCCCTGCGGTCGGCCGGTGCGCGACAGGTGTTCCTCGCGGGCCGGCCCGCCGAGTACTCCGGCGTCGACGCGTACGTCTTCGCGGGCTGCGACGTGGTGGCCGTCCTCTCCTCCGTTCTCGACCGTATGGGTGTGGCGTGATGGGTATCCCCGACTTCTCCGGCATCGAACTCGGGTCCGGCGGCGACGCCGGGGTGTCCGAGGAGCAGTGGCGTTCCGCCGTGAAGGAGTCCTCCGGCAGCTCGGACGGCGATCTGTTGTGGGAGACCCCGGAAGGCATCCCGGTCAAGCCGCTGTACACCGGACGTGACCTGGAGGGGCTCGACTTCCTCGGCACGTACCCCGGGGTCGCCCCGTACCTGCGGGGTCCGTACCCGACGATGTACGTCAACCAGCCCTGGACGATCCGGCAGTACGCCGGGTTCTCCACCGCCGAGGAGTCCAACGCCTTCTACCGCCGCAACCTCGCGGCCGGGCAGAAGGGCCTCTCGGTCGCCTTCGACCTGCCGACCCACCGCGGTTACGACAGCGACCATCCGCGGGTGACCGGGGACGTCGGCATGGCGGGCGTGGCGATCGACTCGATCTACGACATGCGCCAGCTGTTCGACGGCATCCCGCTGGACCGGATGTCGGTGTCGATGACGATGAACGGCGCGGTGCTCCCCGTGCTGGCGCTGTACATCGTGGCCGCCGAGGAGCAGGGCGTCGCGCCGGAGAAGCTGGCCGGGACCATCCAGAACGACATCCTCAAGGAGTTCATGGTCCGCAACACCTACATCTATCCGCCCAAGCCCTCGATGCGGATCATCTCCGACATCTTCGCGTACAGCTCGCAGCGGATGCCGCGCTACAACTCGATCTCCATCTCCGGCTACCACATCCAGGAGGCGGGTGCGACGGCCGACCTGGAGCTGGCGTACACCCTCGCCGACGGGGTGGAGTACCTGCGGGCCGGGCAGGCGGCCGGTCTCGACGTGGACGCGTTCGCGCCGCGGCTGTCGTTCTTCTGGGCGATCGGCATGAACTTCTTCATGGAGATCGCGAAGTTGCGGGCGGCCCGGCTGCTGTGGGCCAAACTGGTCGGGCAGTTCGAGCCGAAGAACGCCAAGTCCCTCTCGTTGCGCACCCATTCGCAGACGTCCGGGTGGTCGCTCACCGCGCAGGACGTGTTCAACAACGTCACCCGGACCTGTGTGGAGGCGATGGCCGCCACCCAGGGGCACACCCAGTCGCTGCACACCAACGCGCTCGACGAGGCCCTCGCCCTGCCGACCGACTTCTCGGCCCGGATCGCGCGCAACACCCAGCTCCTGCTCCAGCAGGAGTCCGGCACCGGCCGGGTCATCGACCCGTGGGGCGGCAGCGCGTACGTGGAGAAGCTGACGTACGACCTGGCGCGCCGGGCCTGGCAGCACATCGAGGAGGTCGAGGCGGCGGGCGGCATGGCGCGGGCCATCGACGCGGGCATCCCCAAGCTCCGGGTCGAGGAGGCCGCGGCCCGCACCCAGGCACGCATCGACTCCGGGCGCCAGCCGGTGATCGGGGTCAACAAGTACCGGGTGGAGAGCGACGAGCAGATCGACGTGCTCAAGGTCGACAACTCCTCGGTGCGCACCCAGCAGATCGAGAAGCTGCGCCGGCTGCGCGAGGAGCGCGACGACCGTACCTGCCGGGCGGCGCTGCACGCGCTGACCGAGGCGGCGGGCCGGGCCCCGGGCCCCGGGCTCGAAGGCAATCTGCTGGCCCTCGCCGTCGACGCGGCGCGGGCGATGGCGACCGTGGGCGAGATCTCGGACGCCCTGGAGAAGGTGTACGGCCGGCACGCGGGCCAGATCCGTACCATCTCCGGTGTGTACCGCAACGAAACTGGTGAATCCCCTTCCGTGGAACGCACCCGGGCCCTGGTGGACCGGTTCGAGGAGGCCGAGGGACGCCGTCCGCGCATCCTGGTCGCCAAGATGGGGCAGGACGGCCACGACCGCGGCCAGAAGGTGATCTCCACGGCCTTCGCCGACCTGGGCTTCGACGTCGACGTCGGCCCGCTGTTCCAGACGCCTGCCGAGGTGGCGCGGCAGGCGGTGGAGGCGGACGTGCACATCGTGGGCGTCTCGTCGCTGGCCGCCGGGCATCTCACGCTCGTTCCGGCGCTCCGCGAGGAACTGGCCGCCGAGGGCCGCGAGGACATCATGATCGTGGTGGGCGGAGTCATTCCGCCGCAGGATGTCGAGGCGTTGCACGAGGCGGGAGCGGCGGCGGTGTTCCCGCCCGGCACGGTGATCCCGGACGCCGCGCACGATCTGGTCGCGCGGCTCGGTACCGCACTCGGCCACGAGCTGTGAGCCGCTGACCGATGCCTCCGAAGATCGACATCGACAGCTATGTCAAGGGTGTGCTCGACGGGAAGCGGGCGTTCGTCGCGCGCGCCATCACCCTCGTCGAGTCCACCCGTCCCGATCACCGGGCACTGGCCCAGCGGTTGTTGCACGAGCTGCTCCCCCACTCCGGCAATGCCCGGCGCGTGGGGATCAGCGGTGTGCCGGGGGTCGGCAAGTCCACGTTCATCGATGCCCTGGGCTCGATGCTCGCCGGGCTCGGCCACCGGGTCGCGGTGCTGGCCGTGGACCCCTCCTCGCGGCGGACCGGCGGTTCGATCCTGGGCGACAAGACCAGGATGGAACGCCTTGCGGTGGATTCCTCGGCGTTCGTACGCCCTTCGCCCTCCGCCGGGACGCTCGGCGGGGTGGCCAAGGCGACCCGGGAGTCCGTCGTGGTGATGGAAGCCGCCGGCTACGACGTGGTGCTGGTGGAAACGGTCGGCGTCGGCCAGTCGGAGACGGCGGTGGCCAACATGGTCGACACCTTCCTGCTGCTGACGCTGGCCCGCACCGGCGATCAGCTCCAGGGCATCAAGAAGGGTGTCCTGGAGCTTGCCGACGTCGTCGCGGTGAACAAGGCGGACGGTCCGCACGAGCGGGACGCCCGCGCCGCCGCGCGCGAACTGGCCGGCGCGCTGCGGTTGATGCATCCGGCGGACGCGGCCTGGACTCCCCCGGTCCTCACGTGCAGCGCCCGCGAGTCGACCGGCCTCGACACCTTGTGGGAGCGGCTGGAGCAGCACCGCGGGCTGCTCGAATCGACGGGGCGGCTCACGGCGAAGCGGCGTGACCAGCAGGTCGACTGGACCTGGACGATGGTCCGGGACGAGCTGCTGGAGAGTCTGCGCGCCCATCCCGGGGTACGGTCCCTGACCCCTGGTCTCGAACAGCGGGTACGGAACGGTGAGTTGACGGCCACGCTGGCGGCCGAGCAGATCCTCGGCGCGTTCCGGGACACGCTCCCGGCGACGGAGGGCAACGGCGTCGCGGACTGACGGGCGGGGTCCGCCACGCTGTCCGGCCCCGTCGTCGACAGCCGACGGGGCCGGGTGCCGTTCGGTCCGGACGCCGCCCGAGGACCGGGCCGGTACCCGACCGCCGGGTGCCCTCGGCCCGCGGCCGGGCGCGCCGTCGCGTCCCGCGGGCACCTGCTGTTCCCGGCGGTGTCCGTTCGTCAACTCCTCGCGGGCCGGGACCGTTCGTTGCCCCGCACAGGACGGCCCGCGCCTTCGCCTCACCCCCGGGACCACGCCCGCGGCGTCCGAGGAGGAGTACCGGCCCTTCCGGGCGCGGACCCGCAGGAAGGCAGAACCTACGGACCGCCCGTCCGGCCGGAGGCCGGCCGCGGGCGTCACACTGGGCAGATGTCGCGCACCACTGACCGGGTGCACAATCACGTGGTACGGTTCCCTCGGCACCCTTTTCATGCTCTTGCCCCGGTTCGGGGCTCCTGGTGCCGATCCCGTCTTCATCAGTTGCCGAGCCCGTTCCCCCGCGACCGGCGCTCCAACTTTCTCGCACCACTTCTCCAGTCCGGTACGGCGCCTGCCGCCCGGGCTTCTCCGCCCGTCGACCGGGGGGCGTGCTCCCATCCGCCGCCCCGTCGTCCGGGCCCTTCATTCGCCATGTCCGCGAAAGGACCACCCGCATGACCACCACTCTCGAACTCCCGCTGAATCAAAGGCGGTTGACCACCGACGCCGCAGGCGTCCTGGACATCACACCCCAGGGACGCGGCACTCTGCGCGGCCGGGCCGACGCCCCCTCCGCCACCGACGTCCAGGTGCCCGCCGAACTGATCCGCCGTCACGGCCTGCGTCGGGGCGACATGATCGAAGGCGCCTGCGACCGGCCCCGCGTCCTGGCCGAGGTGGCACGGCTGAACGGCCGTTCCCCCGACGCCTTGCGCGGCCGCCCCCACTTCCGCGATCTCACCCCGCTCCACCCCCGGCGTCGGCTGCGCCTGGAAACGCCCACCGGCGGCCCGGCGACCCGGCTCGTCGATCTCGTCGCGCCGATCGGCAAGGGGCAGCGCGGGCTCGTCGTGGCACCGCCGAAAGCAGGCAAGACGGTGTTGCTGCGGCAGATGGCCGAGGCCGTCGCCGCCAACCACCCCGAGTGCCGACTGATGGTGGTGCTGGTGGACGAACGCCCCGAGGAAGTGACGGACATGCGCAGGTCCGTGCGGGGCGAGGTGCTCGCCTCGACCTTCGACCGTCCCGCGCGGGAGCACGTCGCGCTCGCGGATCTCGCGATCGAACGCGCCAAGCGCCTGGTCGAGCAGGGCAAGGACGTCGTCGTCCTGCTGGACTCCCTGACCCGGCTGTGCCGTGCCCACAACCACGCGGCAGCGGCGGGCGGGCGCACGCTCAGCGGCGGCGTCGACGCGGCCGCCCTGACCGGCCCCAAGCGGCTCTTCGGTGCCGCCCGCCTCGCCGAGGAGGGCGGTTCCCTCACCATCCTGGCCACCGCACTGGTGGACACCGGCTCCCGCGCCGACGACTACTTCTTCGAGGAGCTCAAGGGCACCGGCAACATGGAACTCCGGCTCGACCGCACACTTGCCGACCGGCGCGTCCATCCGGCCGTCGACATCCGGGCCTCCGGCACCCGGCGCGAGGAACTCCTTTTACCGGAGGCGGAGTTGCGTGCGGTACGCCGGCTGCGGCGCGCCCTGCTGGCCAGGAACGATCCGCGCGGCGCACTCGAAACGCTGCTGCACCGGCTCCGGCGCACCCCGGACAACGCGGCCTTCCTGCGCACGGTCCACCTCACCGTTCCGCACGCCTGAGCCACGCCCATGACGAGCACACTTGGCGGCCGACGCCCCCGGCCGGTGGTGGCACTGCCCCCGGATCAGGTGGCCGTACGCAACGCGGCTGTGTGCTCACGAACCTGAGCAGGCGTCAGATAGGAGTTGATGTATTCGAAGTCGCGCAGCTTCGCAGGGTTGCGGGCCTGGAATCCGGTGCGCACGAAGTCGTCCCCGGCGACGGCGTTCAGTACCCAGTTGGTCAGGACCCGGGTCTTGGCCACGTTCGTCCGCAGCGCCGACCAGTGGTAACCGCGGGCCACGGCCTGGGCGGCGATTCCGTGCATCTCGAAGCCGACGGGCTTGGAGACCGCGTCCTTGCCGCCGAGGTCCACGACCAGGCCGAGGTCGTTGTGGACGTACGGCATCAACGGCTGGTGCCGCAGCGTGGCGATGAGGTTCTCCGCGAGCCTGCGGCCCTGGCGGGAAGCGTGCTGTGCGGTGGGCGGACAGACCGCGCCGTCACCCTTGCTGAGGTCCGGCACGGCCGCGCAGTCCCCGAGCGCGAAGATGCCGTCGAAGCCCGGCAGGCGCATCTCGGCGTTCACCGCGAGCCTGCCGCGCACCGTCTCCGCGTCGAAGGTGGACACCAGGGGGCTCGCGGCGACCCCGGCCGTCCAGATCAGCGTGCGGCACGGCACCACCCGGCCGTCGGTGAACGTCACCTTCTCCGGACCGGCCTCGGCGATCGAGACGCCGAGCGACACCTCGATGCCGCGTGCACGCAGCACCTCCAGTGCGCTGCGCCCGAGTTTGTCGCCGAGTTCGGGCATCAGCTTCGGAGCGATGTCGATGAGATGCCACTTGATCAGGCGGGGGTCGAGCCGGGGGTAGTGCTTGACCGCGTTGGTGGTGAGGCGTTGGAGGCAGGCGGCCGTCTCGGTCCCGGCGTACCCGCCGCCGACCACCACGAACTGGAGGCGCGAGGCCCGCTCGTTCTCGTCGTGGCTCGCGTCCGCCAGATCGAGCTGGGCGATCACGTGGTCGCGCACGTACGCCGCCTCGGCGAGCGTCTTCATGCCCCGGGCGTGTTCGAGCAGGCCCGGGATGTCAAAGGTACGGGTGATGCTTCCGGGGCTGAGCACGATGTAGTCGTAGGGTTCGTAGACGATCTCATCGGTGATCTTGCGGATGACGCAGATCTTCGCCTCGGGGTCCACTCCGATGCCACCGCCCGGAATGATCCGGGTGCGGTGCTTGCGGCTGCGGCGCAGCGACACGGCGACGGACTGCGGGGTGAGGACGCCCGCCGCCACCTGGGGCAGCAGGGGAAGGTAGAGCTGGTACGAGAACGGGGCGACGAGCGTGATCTCGGCCTCGCCCGGGATGAGCCTGCGCTCCAGGCGTCGTACGCATTCCACCCCGGCGAATCCGGCGCCGACAACGAGAATCCTGGGTCGTGCCACAGTGTCCGTCCCTTCTGGGGCATGCGCGGTCGTCCGTGCGCCTGCCCTGTCTCACGCGCCCGTCCTTACCCATCTTCACGAGCCGTGCCCGACTTCGCCTGTTGGGAACGGCGGACGGACGATCCCGGCGGTTCGGCGGGTGGGGCCGGCGTGTTCCGCACCGTCGCGCCCGCGGTCCGTCCCCACCGCCCCAGCGGCCCTCAGGACCCGCCGCCCGGTGACATCGGTGTCGTACCGGTGCCGGGGCGGTTCACGGCTTCGTCCAGGGCACGGAGCGAGGGGTGGTGCAGGTCGAAGGCCGGGGATTCGGAACGGATCCGCGGCAGCGTGAGGAAGTTGTGCCGCGGCGGCGGGCAGGAGGTGGCCCACTCCAG
>NZ_JBHJWQ010000033.1:0-65546 GCF_042266885.1 Streptomyces sp. NPDC056061
ACTGTCCGCCAGTACATCGAACAGCAGAATCGTCCGCTGTGACCTGCGGGTCAGAGCAGTCTTGAGAATCGCTTCACCTCCCCCGTGAACGGGGGGAGCACTGCGATTAGCCCCGGTAGCAGATGAGAGTGCAGCCGATGGCGGCGAGGAAGCATCCGGAGGTTTCGCTCGATCAGATATCGCGCGCAGCCATGGGTGAACTGATATTGATCAGGCATGGCCAGACCGAATGGAGCCTGTCGGGCCAACACTCCGGCCGCACCGACATCCCGCTGACTGACGCGGGCGAGGCCGCGGCCGAGTCGCTCGCTCCGAGGCTTGCCCGACGCCATCTGGTCGCCGTGTTCAGCAGCCCGCTGAGCCGCGCCATGCGGACGGCCGAGTTGGCCGGCCTGACCGGCGTCCAGCCCGATCCCGACCTGATGGAGTGGGACTACGGAGGGTATGAGGGTCTGACCGCGGCGCAGATCCAGGAGACAACGCCAGGTTGGGACCTGTGGCGGGACGGCGTGATTCCCGGCGAGGAGCTCCAACAGGTGGCTGCGCGCACGGACGCGGTGCTGGACCGGATCCGGCCACTGTTGGCCGATGGCGACGTCGCCGTCGTCGCCCACGGTCATCTGGCGCGCGTGCTCACCGTGCGCTGGCTCGGCCTGGACGCGTCCGCCGGCCGACTGCTCGGCCACCCGCATCCAGGCACGCTCAGCTTCCTGGCCGCCGAGGACGAGCAGCCCTTCATCGCCGCCTGGAACGTTCCGTAGCGGCAGACCGCTGCCCCACCCCTGCCGCGAGAAGCGCCGGAGGCAGATGAGCGCCGCGGCGATCCCGGCGAAGGCCAGGAAGTGTTTCCGCCTTGCGCTCGTAGCGGCGGTGGAGGCGGTGGCAACCAGCCGGCCACCGTCCGCCCCGGCGTTCCGCGGACGACCCCCACAGGCCTGATGCCGTGCCGGGCAAGGAGTTCCGCCAGGTGCCCGCCGATGGCCGACGTGGCTGCCGTGACCACCACATTCCGCATGCCGGGCCGGCAGAACCGTTCGACCATCAACGTGGCCGTCAGCGGATTGATGTAGGCGAAGCAGGCGACCTCGTCGGGCAGTTCGTCCGGCACCGGAACGCACCAGGAGTGGCCGAGCCGCTTGTACTGCTGCCAGTTGCCCGCCGTCCCGAGCGGCAGCACCCGTCGGCCCACTGCTCCGGCAGGCACCCCCGGCCCGGCGGATGCGATCACACCGATGCCCTCGAACCCGGGGACCATGGGAAAGGAGATCCGTGACGCATACGCGCCCGAGACGGTGACCGCGTCGGAGGGATTGACCGTCGAGGCGAGCATGCGCACCAGGACCTCGCCCGCGCCGGGAACGGGGGGATCGCCCACGTCCCGGACGGTCAGGACATCGGCGATCCGGCCGGGAGAGCCGGCGACGGCGGCCGGCATCGGCAGTCTCCTTCCCAGGGCTGTCCCGCCAATCCGTGCCTGCGCGAGAACGTCTCATCCTACGAGCAGTGGAGGACACCCCCGCCTCCGGCGTGCGCCCGGACCCGGCCATCTGCCGGGCGGCGGCTGTCGGCAGTACTCGCACGACGGCGGGATCGTCGGCGATCTGCCGGCGGACGGCACCGGCCGGCCCTTCCCGCCGGTCGGTGCCGTCCCGGGTTGCCGGGAGTCCGGTCCGCTCAGGACGGCACGGCCGGGCACCTGGTGTCGCGTGGTGGCACGGTGAGGTCGGTCAGGTAGCCGTCGACGGTGTGCTCCATGCAGGGGCCTCTGGTGACGCTGCCGTGGCCCCGGCCCTCGTAGGTGAGGAGGACGCCGCTGCGGCCGAGTTGCCGGGCCACCGAGACCGCCCAGGGGTAGCCGGTGGCGGGGTCGTGGAGTGCGTTGGACACCAGGATCGGCGGGGCGCCGTGGGCCGTCAGGCGGTGCTGCGGGTTGGCGGTCGGCGCGCCCAGGCACGCCGTTGTCATCTGGATCGGCAGCAGGGAGGGCAGGTCGGGTGCGGTCCTGTTCATCACGCCGACGAGTGAGGCGTATTCCTGGTGGTCGCGCACCGGCAGGCGCCAGTCCGCGCAGAAGACGGGGGTCGTCGGCGGCAGCGGCGACACCGAGGTGGGTGAGGCGGGGATCGGGCTGCTCGACGCCATCGCGGCGATGGCCTCCGCCAGGCCCGCATGGTCGACCGTGTAGAACTTCTTGAAGGCGATCACGTTGACCAGATCCGCCGACGAGAGGGGAGTTCCCGGCTCTGCGGGGTTCTCCAGCTCGCCGAGCCGGGCCCGGGTCAGCAGCCCCTGCCAGACCGTGCGGACGTCGCGACCGTGCAGTGCGCAGGCCGGGTTGCCGTCGCACCATTTCACGAACTCGTCGAAGGAGTCCTGGGCGGCGGTCGCCTCGGACCGCAGGAACTCCCGGGTGGTGGACACGCTGTGGTCCATCACGCTCTCCAGCACCATCGCCCGGACCCGGCGCGGATGGGCCTCGGCGTACTGTGCCCCGAGCAGTGTGCCGTACGAGCTGCCGTGGAAGGTCAGTCGGGCCTCGCCGAGGGCGGCCCGCAGGGCGTCCAGGTCCTGGACCGTCTGGGCGGTGTCGAGATGGTCGAACACCGGGCCTGTGCGGGCCCGGCAGTCGGCGCGGAGCCGCTTGTTGTAGGCCAGGGTGGCGTCGAAGTCCGCCTGGCTTGCGAGCTCCGGTGACGGCCGCTGGGCGAGCAGGTCGCCGGAGCAGGTCACGGGGTTGCTGCGGCCCACGCCACGCGGGTCGAAGCTGACGATGTCGAATCTGCGGCGGACCTCGGGACTGAACCGGCCGATGTTGCTCACCACCTGCTTCACGCCGGAGTCGCCCGGGCCTCCGGGACCGAACACCATCGAGCCGACGCGTGCACCGGGTTCGGTGGCCTGGCGGCGGGCCACGGCCAGGCCGAACGTCGGCCCGTCCGGGTGGGCCCAGTCGACCGGCACCGTGAGGGTGGCGCAGTCGGCGCCCGGGCGGTCCGGGTGGTCGCACGGG
The DNA here is from genome assembly GCF_042266885.1 of Streptomyces sp. NPDC056061. NCBI lineage: Bacteria > Bacillati > Actinomycetota > Actinomycetes > Kitasatosporales > Streptomycetaceae > Streptomyces > Streptomyces sp. NPDC056061. The sequence goes on from NZ_JBHJWQ010000033.1 coordinate 3,011, forward strand.
GCCCATCGCAGGGCTCCGGTGGTCACCGGCGCCGCGTTCACGAGGGGTGCGGCGGCAAAACCGGCGACGGCGGCAATGGTGGCTCCCGCGACCATGGCCGTGCTGCGTACGGCGGCGCGCCGTAATGCGGACCTGCCTCTGAACGGCATGATTCGTCCTCCTGACGAGACTGGGCGTGCGAGCCGGGCTCACGAAGGACGCAGGCCCGGATGGGACTCCTTGGGACTCCCTTGGGACTCCTTGAGCACGCTAGGTGCGCCGTCGGCCGCCCGGTGCCGTTGTCAGGGGCAGTTCCGGGGCGGGTCAGGGATGAACCAGGGCCGCCGTGGAACCGCCGAACGGCGGAACCTGCGGAATGTGCGGGTGGTCCGGGGGCACTCGTCGTCGGCCCGTGGGCCGCCACGTCGCTGCTCCTCGGCAGTTCCTCGACACCCCGGTCCGAGGCCGACGGAGTTCATCGACGACCGGCGCCCCGGGCCGCTCCCCCGGCGGCCCGGCAGGCCCCTTCGCGGCGACGAGGACGGCGCGGCCGAGGCGTCTCCCGTCGGGGCTCGGCCGAGGTGTCTCCTGTCGGAAACCGGTTCCCGCGTCGGGTGAAGGCCGTAGAAGCATTGAGGGCCGGGCGGAAGGCCGCGATACTGACGACCGGCCCACGTGATCAAGGGAGGACACATGAGCCAGGTCGTCACGGGGACCATGGTGCGCGTCGAGAACGTCCACAAGTCGTATGGCCGGGGAGCCGCCACGGTCCACGCCCTGCGCGGTGTCTCCTTCGAGATCCCCCGGGGTGAGCTCGTTGCGCTCAAGGGGCGCTCGGGCTCCGGGAAAACCACGCTGTTGAACGTCGTCGGGGGGCTCGATGCACCGGACGGGGGCCGGGTCACCGTGGACGGCCTCGACCTGTCGGAGCTCGGCGAGGACGGCCTGCTGGCGCTGCGCCGGGACCGGGTCGGCTTCGTCTTCCAGTCCTTCGGCCTCATCCCGATCCTGACGGCCGCGGAGAACGTGGGCGTGCCGATGCGCATGCGCCGGGCGGACGTGCGGGAGCGCGAGGAGCGGGTCGAACTGCTGCTGTCCCTGGTGGGCCTCGCCGACCATGCGGCCCAGCGGCCCGGCGAACTCTCCGGCGGCCAGCAGCAGCGGGTCGCCATCGCCCGTGCCCTGGCGAACAACCCCTCGTTGCTCATCGCCGACGAGCCCACCGGGCAGTTGGACGCGGAGACCGGTCATGCCGTGATGGAACTGCTGCGGGCGGTCGTGCGCAGCGAACAGGTCACCGCCCTGGTGGCCACGCATGACGCGACGCTGCTCGGCCTTGCCGACCGGGTGCTGGAACTGCGCGACGGGGAGATACGGGACGCGACGGAGAGGTAGGCCGGGCCACCGCCCGGGTGGCGGCGCCGGGCGCGGGCGTCGGCAACCACGTCACCGAGCCGTTCGGCATGGACGAGTTGCCGGGCCGCCTCCGGGCGGCCGTGCGCGCCGACCGGCAGCGGAGAGGGAGGCGGTGCCGGTCGACAGCGACGGGTTCGCCGTCGGCCGGGCCCGCCCAGGCGCGTCGTCGGGGCGAGCGGCCCGCGCACCCGCACCTGTGGTCCGGTCGTGGCCGGTGGTCAGCTGTGCTCGCTCTCCGATCACGGCCGACGGTCAGCCGCGCTCGCTGTCGTCCGGCCATACGGTGATGTGGTCCTGCTCCAGATCCAGCGCCACCCGGTCGCGCATGCCGAGCGCGCTCGTGTACTCGGCGGGCAGTTGGAGGCGGCCGGCCCGGTCGAGCATCGCGTACTCGCGGGCCACCAGCGTCTCGTGGCCGGTGGTCTCGTCGACCTCGCTGCGGCGCAGGACCTCCGTGGAGGTGCGGCCGTCGCGGATGGCGACCGTGCGGCGGACCTCGGTGGCCACGGCGCGGTCATGGGTGACGATGACGATGGTGGTGCCCAGCTCCTCGTTCGCCGTGCGGAAGGCGGCGAAGATCTGCTCGGCGGTGTGGGAGTCGAGTTCGCCGGTGGGTTCGTCGGCGAACAGCACCGCCGGGTCGCAGGCGAGGGCCACGGCGATCGCGACCCGCTGCTGCTGGCCGCCGGACATCTCGTGCGGGCGGCGGCCCCGGCAGTCGGCGACCTGGAGCAACTCCAGCAGTTCCAGGGCACGTTCGGTGCGGGCCCGGGAGCGGCGCCACCCGCCCGCCAACTGGAGGGGCAGGGCGACGTTCTGGGCCGCGGTGAGATACGGCAGCAGGTTGCGGGAGGTCTGCTGCCAGATGAAACCGACCACCTTGCGCCGGTAGTTCAGGCGGTCCTTCGCGGTCATGGTCAGCAGGTTGTGGCCGGCCACCTGGGCCGCCCCGGCGGTGGGGGTGTCCAGGCCGGCCAGGATGTTCATCAGGGTGGACTTGCCGCTGCCCGACGCGCCCACCAGGGCCATGAGTTCGCCCTGGCGGACGAGCAGGTCGAGGCCCTGGAGGGCCTGCACCTCCACGCCGTCCGTCGAGAAGACACGGACGAGTCGGTCGCAGGTGATGAGGGCGTCGTGGCCGTAGGCGGGCCGGGTGCGGGTGGCGGTCGCCTTGTCGGCCAGGTCGGCGAGGGTGGGATTCGTCGTCATCGGTCTCCTTGGTCCATGGGGGGCCGCGGCCGGGCGAGGATGCGCCGGGACTGTCGCGTGCGGACGAGGCCGTCGGGGCGGAGGCCGGGACCGCCGGGTCCGCCGCGGTCCGGGGCCGGGGCCGCCGGTTCCGCCGGGGCCGGGGGCCGGAGTCGCCGAAACCCCCGGGGTCCGTCGCCGGAGCCGCCGGGGACGGGGTGTGCCGCCCTTCTCACCTCGTGTCACCCGCTCTCAACTCCCGCACCGCACCTCGCCTGACCGCCCACCACGCCTGTACGCCGGCGATTCCCACCGTCACCGCCACCACGGACAGCGCGGGCACCATCAGCGACCAGGCGTCGGCGTGCAACGGGGTCTGCTCCGGGGCGGCGACCGAGGCCGGCAGGGCCACCGCCGTCAGGTCCATGCCGGGGGACAGCAGGCGGATCGCGACCCAGCCGGTCAGGATGCCGCCCGCCGCTGCGAGCACGGCCTGCGGCAGGGACTCCAGGACGAGCATGCGGCGGCCCTGCCGACGGGTGAGGCCCATGGTGCGGAGGCGGGCGAGCAGGGCGATGCGCTCGGGCGCGGCGCGCAGGAGTGACAGGAGCAGCGCCAGCACGGCGTAACCGGCGCCCGCGGCCACCGCCGCCATGTAGAGGTGCTCCACGCCGGACTGGAGGGGCGAGTCGACGTACCGGGCTCTCTCGTCGGCGCGGAGGCGGACCGACACCGTGTCTCCGGCCGCCTCGCGCAGGGCGCGGCCGTCCGCTTCCGGGCCCGTCACCAGCAGCGTCGTCGGGTTGGCCGCCGCAGCACCGAGGCCGGCGCGGTCCACCACCAGGAAGTCGGCGCCCGTCACGGCCGGAGTGGTGTCCCGGACGAGGACTATGCGAACGGTGACACTGCTGCCGTCCTCCGTGGTGAGGGGGAACGGGGCCGAGCCGTGGGCGTCGGCCATGCCCGGTGAGGCCACGGCGGGCAGCACGGCGCCGTCCTCCCGGTCCTTCTTCAACACGTCCCCGAAGAAGGCACCGAGCCCCGTTCGCCTCGTCAGCTCCGCGTAGCCACCGGGATCCACGCCCACCACCGGCATCGCCTGACGCCCGTCGCCGGGCCTCTTCTCGTGTGCGACGCTCACCGCCGTCGCCTCCCGCACGCCGGAGACCCGGCGCACCCGGTCGGTCAGCCCCGCGGGCAGGGTGCCCACCGTCGAATCCAGTCGGGCGTCGGCCCCGACGGCGAGGAGCGCCGCGTGGTCCCGGCTCTCGCCGATGCCCGCCAGGACCGAGCCGCCGAACGAGGCAGTGGTGAGGGCGGTCAGCAGGGCGAGCAGCGGCAGCACCGCGGACGCCGAACTGCGGCCCGCCCGGGCCAGGGACAGATGGCCCACCACACCGCGCAGCCGCCCGGCCGGGCCGACCGAGGCACGCAGGGGAAGGGGGTAGAGGCGGACCAGCAGCAGCGCGGCGATCATCCCCACCAGCACGGGGGCCGCCGCGATCAGCTGATCGCCGGACCCGCCGGACGTGCCCTGTCGGCGCAGGGTCACCACCGCGCCCACGGCCACCGTCACGAGCGTCAACTCCGCGACCGTACGCCGCCGGGACGGCCGTACGGATGTCACGTCGTGGCGGAGCGCGGGGATGCGGATGTGCCGGTGGGCGGCCACCGCGCGCAGCGGGAGGGCGGCGCAGGCGACGACCGTGACGGCGAGGGCGGCCAGTGCCGCGGGCAGGGTCCGGGCGCCGGGCAGGGCCCACACCGCGACGGCCAGGCCGAGCGCCCCGGCCGGGACGGCGACCACCGTCGTCTCCGCGAGCAGGCGGGCGGCGAGACCCGGCAACGAGGCGCCGCGGGCGCGCAGCAGGGCCAGTTCGGTGCGGCGGCGGTCGGCGGCCAGGCCGCCCGCCATGGCCAGGACGACGACGGCGACCGCACCGCTGCCGAACGCCGCGATCGAGATCAGCGTGGAAAGGCCGGAGCGCAAACGGGAGTAGGAGGCGAGCACGTCGTCGAGGTCGGTGGAGGACTCCATGAGGAGGTCGGCGGCCTCGCGCACCTGCTGGAGACTGGGGCCCGACTCCAGGGAGGCGACCGCGGATTCGAGCTCGCCCAGGTCACGGAGGTGCAGGGTGTGCGGGGCGGGGGCCAGCCGCCAGTAGCGCTTGGGCAGCTCCTCGACGCGCAGGAGCACGGGGGCTGCCTCGGGTGCCAGCAGCAGGGCGCCGAGCCAGTACCGGGGCGAGTCCGGGTCGGCGGGCACCACCCGCGTCAGCGCGGGCGTGCGCAGCAGGGGTTCCGCCGTCCAGTAGGCGCCGTCCCGGTCGCGCGGGGCGACGATGCCGGTGACCCGGACGGTGAGCGTCCCCTGGCTCGCGTCGGGGACGTGCAGGACCGACCCGGCCCTGATGTGCAGGCTCTTGGCGGTGTCCGCGCTGACCGCCGCCTCCACCTCGGGCGTCGTCGCGGTGAGCGTGCCGGACGCGCGTGGCAGACGGCCCTCGCGCAGCCGGGCGTGGTCGGCCAGGCCCGCCTGCGCGACGAGGGCGAACCGGGCGGGCTGCCCGCTCGGCCGGGGCAGCCAGGGGTCGGACACCTCGTGGTTCACGGAAGTGGTCACGCCGTACGACGACTGGCCGAGGTCGGGGACGAAGGGGCGCCGGAGCGTGCCGAGGATGCTTTCGTAGTCGTGCTTCACGGTGGCGGGGCGCAGTAGTTCCTCGCGCTGGTCCTGCGGCATTTCCACCGTCAGGGGTGCCGGGGCGGACAGCTGGACGACGCTCTGGGAGGCGGGCGTCCGTTCGACGGAGCGGCGCAGGCCCGCGTCCTCGTACCGCTCCAGCGCGCGCGGGAACGCGGCGGCCAGGCAGGCGGTCACCGCCACCAGCAGCGCGAGGGCGAGAGCCGCACCGGGGGCCGACCGCAGACGGGTGCGGACCCATGGTGCGGTGGCACGTTCCCCACGCCTGAACGGGATCACCACGTCACTCACCCTCCCGCAGCACCTGCACCGGATCGGACTGTCGCACCGCCAGCAGCGCCACGACGACGGCCGGGACGGCGGCCACGGCCGCCAGCAGGGCGGCCACCCGCAGCGGCGGCAGTTCCACCAGCAGGTCCGGCACCGGTCGGGTGGCCTCGCCGGTCAGGACGATGAGCGGCAGCACCGCGCGGGTCAGGACGATGCCCAGGCCCGTGCCCACGGCCAGTGCCAGCGCGACCAGGACGCCGTGCTCGGCCGTGACGGCACGGGCCAGCCGGCGGCGTGGGGCACCCAGGGCACGCAGGATCGCGAACTCGGCGTTCCGTTCCCGCAGCGCCCCGGCCGCGCTCACCGCGAAACCGAGCGCGGCCAGTACCGCCGCCGCCCCGGCCGCCGCGGTGAACGCGGCCTCCGGGCCCGCCCCAAACGGGTCGTCGCGCAGCCCGGCGGCTATCTCGTCGCGCACCACGATCTGCCCGGGATCGAGGTCGGGTCGGGCACGCAACGCGGTGGCGATGCCCGCGCCGTCCGAGGGCGAGTCCGGCTGCAGCCACCACTCGGTGGGCGCGAGGACGGCCCCGTAGCGTGCCTGGAGGGCCCGGTTCACGGCGCGCAGATCGAGGAGCACGGCGCCGCCGTCGTCGTCCTGCTCCCCGCCCCGGGTCGTCGGCAGCTGCCGCAGGGCGCTCACGATCCGCACGGGCACGTTCTGCCCGTCGAAGGCGATGTCCATCGTCTGGCCGGGACGGGCGCCGGTGGAGGCGAGGAAGCGGTCGGTGACGAGGACGGCCACCGCGGTGGTTTCGGGCTGTGTCACCTGCATGCGCAGCGTCAGTGACGGTCTGAGCCAGAGCGCGTCGGACGGGACGTAGCCCGTGCCGTACACCGCGGTCGGGTGTGCGGCGGGGCGGACGCGCGGGCGGGCGGGCGAGGTCCTGGGGTTGGCGGAGCCCGGCCCGTTGGTGCCGGAGGTCGCCGTCCAGGACGCCGGCAGGGTCAGTCGCTGTGCTGTGCCGGCGGCGGTTGTCGCGGTCAGGGCGTCGAGGGTCAGGGTGTGCTGTTCGGCGTGGAAGGACGGCACGGGCAGCACGAGCTGCACCCCGGTGAGCGTCAACGGCCCGTGCTTGTCCGGAAGTTCGACGGACAGTGTGTGCGGGCGCCCGTCGGCCGGGAGGGCTCCGGACGGCAACGAGTAGGGGACGCCGTGGTCGTCCTCCAGCGTCTGGGTCACGGTCGCCGCGCTCTTGGTGCCGCTCAGCGAACTGATCAGGGTCGCCGTCAGCGTCAGCCGGGTCGCCCCGGCGGGCACGCGCGCGCCCGCCGACTCACCGGGACCCAGCTCCGCCAGCAGTCGCTTCATCGGGGCGGGCGCCAGGTCCGGGCGCAGCAGGACGGTGTCCGCCGCGCGCGCGGTGTCCAGCGCCAGCACCGTCGCCGTGCGATTCCCCGACAGCGACAGGGTCGTCCGCGCGGCGGGAACGGCCTCGCGGACGTGGGGCACAGCCGCGTAGTCCTGCGTGCGGCCGAGTTCGTCGCCGCCGGTGCCCAGGATCCGCACCGGCGCGCCCGCCGCGAAGTCGGCCCGGTCGCCCTGCAAGCGTTCCCAGGAGGAGCCCTGGCCGATCGCCAGTACGCCGAGCGCGACGGCGAGGACGAGCAGCAGGACGGGACCGGCGCCGCGCCCAGGACGGCGGCTGAGCTGCCAGCCGGCCAGCGCCGCGGCCAGCCCCCGCCCGCCCGTCGCCCGACGCTCGGCGAGCCGGGCGGCCAACGGCAGCAGGCGCAGCGTCAGGACCGCGCCGGCCAGCAGCGCGAGGGCGGGCGCGGCGACCAGCAGCGGGTCGATGCCCAGGGCGCCGGTCGTGTCCGCGCTCACCGCGCCCGACGTGCGGCGGTCCAGCTGCCAGTAGGCGACCCCGGCCACCGCCACCAGCCCGAGATCCGCCCCGGCCCGCAGCGGGGCGGGCAGGGCGCGGGCGCGGGACGAGCGGAACCCGGTCGGCGCGACCGCCGACAGGGTCACCGCCAGCGCGCACCCCAGCGCCACGCCGGCCGCCGTCAGCCACACGCCGAGCCGTCCGCCGGCCGGTACCTCCAGCTCCAGCCCGAGCCGGGCCAGTGCCCCCTGCCCGGCCAGCAGCCGGACCAGCGGACCGGCCAGCAGCGGGGCGATCAGCAGCGCGGGCCCGGCCAGCAGCAGCGCCTCCCGGGCGGCGAGGCCGGCGAGGGTGGCGCGGGAGGCGCCGCGGGCGCGCAGCAGCCGGGTCTCACCGGTACGTTCGGCGGCGAGCAGCCGGGCCACGAGCAGCAGCGCGCAGGCCGCGAGCAGGGCGAGTTGGAGGGCGACGATCAGGAGGGTGGAGCGGGAGACGAGCAGGGAACGCTCGACCCGGTCGAGGAGCTCGGGAAGGGCGGTGCTCGCGGTCGTCCCGCCGGCCGTGCCGCCCTTTCCGTCGTTCCCGGTGGGCAGTTTGAGCAGGGCGGCCGGCCCGGTGCGCGCGGAGGTGCGCAGGGCGCCGATGCGGTCGGCGGTGAGGCGGGTGAAATCGGCGGAGGCGAGCCACGCCGCCCCTCCGGCGCTCACCCGGCCACCGGTGACGACGGAGGGCGCCGTCAGCAGGGGGCCGTAGGTGGTGAAGGTGGACGCCCGTACGCCCCGACCGCCCAGTTCGTCCAGCAGCCAGTAGGGGGAGTCCGGTTCGGCGGGCCGGTACACGCCGGTGACGAGGATCCGCACCGGCGGCCCGTCGAGCCGGTCGGTGACGGTGAGGCGGGCGCCCGGCGCCAGTCGCAGCCGCCGCGCGGCGGTCTCGGGCACCGCCACCTCGACGTCCGGTACGCCCGCACGTGGCAGACGCCCCTCGCCGAGCCGCACCTGCGTGGGGTCTAGCGCCGCGAAGTGCGTGAGGTCGGGTTTGTCGCCGGGCCGGGGGGCTGCGCCCCGGGCGGTTGCGGGCAGGGCGTACGGGCCGGAGCGCACCAGCGTCCGCACGGTCACCGGCAGCCCGTCGAAGGTACGGCGCGCTTCGTCGCGTACGGCGGTGTCGACGGTCACGCGACGATCGGCCGCCACCTCGGCCTTGACGACCAGCGCGGCATCGGCGGCGTTGCGCGGCTCGGCCAGCGAGTGGCGCAGGGCCGCGTCGCCGATCGCGGTCGAGTAGGCGGCCAGGGCCGCCAGCATGGAGGTGGTGAGCAGGACGATGACAAGCGCAGCGGTGATCAGTGGGCGATGCGCCTGCGCCCTCGCCAGGACGAGCATGGCACGCCCCGAACGCCCCCTGTACGTCGCCACTCGGCTTCCCCCACGCCTCTGCCGTCACTGCCACTCAGACCTTCCGGTGATGTTGTCAGACCGGACGCGGTGGAGTAAGTGATGGTGAAGCGGGCTTGATCGGATTGTGACGGGAAATGACCTGCACACCTCAAGAGCTGGAGATGTGGGGTACCCGAAGAATTCGGGTGCTGCGCGAGGAGCGGCCCGTCACGATGAGGATCATGAGTGACCAGACGCGTGGAAGTCGGCAGGACGTGGGAGGGGCTGACGGTCTGGGGAGGAATGGGAAGTGGACCGGTGAGCGACGGCATGCGACTTCGGTCCCGGGCGGAGGAGGGGGCGGTGGCGAAGGCGGCCTCCCCTGTTCGAGCGAAGCCGAGAACGCGGAGAACCTCGCGACCGGCGAGAACGCGGGAGGCGGACTCGAAGGGCATCGGAGGCCCGCCCCCCATTGCTCCCCAGCTCGTGAACGCCCGCTCGCCCTGGTCACGGGGGCGACGGGCACCGGAGGCCGGAGGCCGCCGCGGAGCTGCCGGGGCTCCGGCTGTACGCGTTGCTCGTTGCGCGGCGGCCGAACTCGGCCCCGTGCCGGGTGACTTCGCTGCCGGGTCCGACGGCCAAAACCCCCTGGGGCCGAACCCGTGATGTCGTGACCGGCCCGATGGTCGGGCCAGTGGTCGAGCCGGGCCGGGTGGTCGGGCCGGGCGGCGACACGGCATCACGAGCGGGCGGCGAACGGATCTGTGGGCGCCGTGCCGCCCGGCGTGGGGGTCAAGGTCTCGTCGTCACTCGGTGAGGACGAGGCTGACGTTGTGTCCGCCGAACCCGAACGAGTTGGCGAGCGCGGCGGTCCACCGACCGGTGCGCAGCTCGCCGCGCACCACGTCCAGTTCCACGCGCGGGTCCAGTTCGTCGAGGTTGCGCGTGGCCGGCACCGTGCCGTCCTTGAGCGCGAACAGAGCGGCCATGGCGCCAACCGCCCCGGACGCGCCCATCATGTGGCCCGTCATCGACTTCCGGGGGTGCCGCCGGGAAACGAGTCGCCCCTCCTGCGACACGGACGGCTCCCCCACATCGCCTTCAGCTCCCCGGAACACCTCCTCCAGCACACCCGACGCGGCCTGCGGCACACATCCGGTCCCGCGACCGGCGGGCGCCGGGCGAGCCGGACCTGGCGATCGCGGCCCTGCGGCAGGCTTCGCCGTCGCCGGGTCCTCGGTCCCGGGTCCGGCGGACGCCCGCATCGCCTGCCACCGATCGTCGGTGGCAGGCGCGGGGTCGCCGGCATCGCATCGGACCGCGGGCCGTCCGGGAGGGGCACCCGGGCGGCCGGTCTCGTACGCGCCGGCGGGTCAGGTGTCCATGGCGGCCTCCAGGGGGCTGAGATTCGCGGCTCGACGAGCCGGGAGGGCGGCGGCGAGGACGCCGACCGCGAGCGCGAGCACACAGGTGAGCAGCAGCGTTCCCCAGGGGAGGGTGAAGGAGTACTGCTTGATGGAGCCGTTGGCCAGGGAGCTGACGGCCCAGGCACCGAAGACGCCGCTCGCGAGGCCGAGGACAGTGCCGAAGACGGCGACGGTCAGGGCCTCCAGACGGATCACGGAGCGGATGCCGGCACGGTGCATGCCGATGGCGCGCAGGACGCCGATCTCCCGGACGCGGTCGGCGACGGACATGGCCAGGGTGTTGGCGATGCCCAGGGCGGAGATGACGGCGCCGAGGAGGAGCAGACCGTACATCAGGTCGAGCACGGTGCCCATGGCACCGGCGGCCTCCCGGACGAAGTCGTCGCGGCTCTGGATCTTCAGCAGCGGGTTCTTGCCGGTGGCGTCGAGGAGCCCGGCCCGGGAGACGCCGCCGTCGTCGGCGGCGACGAGGACGCGCTGGACGTACTCGGTGTTGCCGTCGGCGCGCCGCATCTCGCCCCGGTCGCCGATGGCGTCCGAGGCCGTGGGGTTGTCCCGGTAGATGCCGATGACGGTGTAGGTCTTGACGTCATCGCTGCCGGGGCGGGGGCTGGTCCTGGCCCGGCTGCCGACCTTCAGACCGTCCTTGCGGGCGGTGGTCTCGGAGACGGCGATGCTGCCCGGTTCGAGGCCCTTGAGGGAGCCGGCGACGAAGTCGAGGGCCAGTACGGAGTTCACGGTGCCCGGATCGATGCCGGTGACGCTCAGCACGTCGCCGGCGACGATCAGGCTGTTGTCGACGACGGCGCTCGCCGCCCGCACGCCCGGGGTGTCGGCGATCTTCCGGACGGTGGCCGGGTCGATGCCGGTCATCTTGTCGGCGCTGATCAGGTAGTCGGCGGTGAGACCTGCGGCTGCCTGCCGATCGAGGGCCTGGGCGCCGGAGTGGCCGATGGTGGCGAGGCCGGTGGTCAGGGCGGTGCTGACGATCACGGCGGCGGCGGTGGCGGCGGTGCGGCGCGGGTCGCGCAGCGCGTTGTCGCGGGAGAGCCGACCGGTGATGCCGAACCGGGCGGTGAGCCGTCCGACGGCCCGGACCACGGGGCCCGCCAGGACCGGGGCGAGCAGGAGCAGGCCGATGACGAGGAGGAATGCGCCGGCCATCGCGTTGCGGAGGTTCTCGTCCGAGGCGTCCTCGGCGCCGGAGAGGGAGATCTGCAGCCCCGCGCCGCCGAGGACCAACAGCAGCCCCGCGATGGCCCGGTAGCGGGAGCGGGCGGCGGGCGGCGGCTGGTGGGCATCGCGCATCGCCTCGACCGGAGCGATCCTGGATGCCCTGCGGGACGGCAGCCAGGCGGCGAGCGTGGTGAGGCCCACACCCAGAACGAGGGCGGCGATGACGGGGGTCGGGCCGATCACGAGTGGTCCGGTGGGCAGGGTCTTCCCGTCGACGGTCATGAGGTGGGGCATGGCGGCGGCGATGCCGAGGCCGAGCGCGAGGCCGAGGGCCGAGGAGACCAGTCCGATCGCGGCGGCCTCGCACAGCAGCAAGCGGATCACCTGACGGCGGGTGGCGCCGATCGCCCGCAGGAGCGCGATCTCCCGGCTGCGGCGGGCGACGAGCATGGTGAAGGTGTTGACGATCAGGAACGACCCGATGAAGAGGGCGACGACGGCGTAGACCAGCGCGATCTTCTCGAAGCTCCGAATGCGGGCGCTGTTGTACCTGTTCTGCTGGTCGGCGAGGTCGCCGGCGGTCGCGACCTCGACCCGATCGGCGGGCAGCATCTCGGTGACGCGCTCGGCCAGTTCGAACTCGTCGACGCCGGGCTCGGCCGACAGGTCGATCGAGGAGTAGGCGCCTGGGGCGGAGAACAGCTCACGGGCGGTGGCCCTGTCGAACAGGGTCAGAGTGCCGCCGCCGGAAGTGACGCGGGTGTCCTTGGTGGTGACGATGCCGACGAGGCGCTTGGTCATGACCGGGCCGTCGGTGGCGAGGGTGACCTCGTCCCCGACGGCGAGCCTGCCGCGGGCGGCGGTGCCGCTGTCCACGGCGATCTCGTCGGCGTTGCGGGGCGCGTTGCCCTCGGCCAACGGGAAGCGCGGGTCCTTGCCGTCGCGTCCCGGAATCCAGGCGTCCGCCCTGTTGCCGCTCCTGTCGTCGCTGCGCAGCGAGTTGCCGTCGGCGGCGTTCAGCACGGCCGAACCGTCGATCGAGGGCCGGACGGAGGAGACACCGGCCACGTCGGCGAGTTTCGCTGCGACCGCGCCGTCGAGCACCGGCCGCCCGTCCTTCGGCGCGGGCTCCCCGGGCCGGGGTGGCCCGGGGGCGATCCGGACGGCGATGTCGGCGTAGTTCTCGGAGGCGGCGGCGCGGTGGGCTGCGACGGAGGACTCGCCGAAGACCAGGGCACCGCTGACGAAGGCGACGCCGAGGCAGACCGCGAGGACGCTCATCAGCAGGCGGGCCTTCTGCGCCAGGACGTTGCGCAGGGCTGTTTTCAGCATGGGTGGGCTTCCGGAGCGTGGGAGGGAGAGGGACGAGGGAGCCGGGTCAGTTGGTGTGGCCTCGGACGTCGAAGTTCTTCATGCGATCCAGCACCCGGTCGGCGGTGGGCTGGATCATCTCGTCGACGAGGCGGCCGTCGGTGAGGAAGACGACCCGGTCCGCGTACCCGGCGGCCACCGGGTCGTGCGTCACCATGACGACGGTCCGGCCCAGCTCGCGCACGGAGTCGCGGAGGAAGCCGAGGACCTCGGCGCCGGCCCGGGAGTCGAGGCTGCCGGTGGGCTCGTCGCCGAAGACGATGGCGGGCCGCGAAACCAGGGCGCGGGCTATCGCCACGCGCTGCTGCTGGCCACCGGAGAGCTGGGCCGGCCGGTGACCGAGGCGCTCGGAGAGGCCGACCATGGCCACCACGCGGTCCAGCCAGGCGCCATCCACCTTGCGGCCTGCGATGTCCATGGCAAGCGTGATGTTCTCCAGAGCGGTCAGGGTGGGCAGGAGGTTGAACGCCTGGAAGATGAAGCCGATCCGGTCCCGGCGCAGCTCGGTGAGCTGCCGGTCGTCGAGCCCGCTCAGTTCGGTGCTGCCGATCCGCACGGAGCCGGAGGAGGCCGAGTCCAGGCCGGCCACGCAGTGCATGAGGGTGGACTTGCCGGAGCCGGAAGGACCCATGATCGCGGTGAACTCGCCCTCCCCGAAGGAGATGCTGACGCGGTCCAGGGCGACCACGCCGGTGTCACCGGTGCCGTACACCTTCGACAGGTCCGCCGTGCACGCGGCGATGCCGGGAGTGCCGTACGGGCCGTCGGGGGTGTGCGGGAGGCGCTGGGGAGAGAACTTCGGGGCCATGAACACTCCGACAGGAAGCGAGCGGCGGCCGCGTATCGAAACGGGCCGGGAACACTCACCATCGTCAACCTGCCCGACCTGCACGGACATCGTTCGCGAGAGCTGACCTCCGCTCCGTCGTCGGACAGGTGGAGCAAGGGGCGCACGGCGATCGGGTCCTCCTCCGGGAGGGCCGCCGGCTCTGTCGTCCGACGGAGGAAGGGCTGCCGGGGCGCGGCCACCGGACCCGCGCCGCGCCGGAACGAAGGCACGCCCCGGGACCCGCGCCGCACCGGCGGCCGCGGCGTGACCCCGGACCCGGGCCGCGCCGAAGCGAAGGCCCGGGTGCCGGGTCAGGGAACGAGGCCGGTGCGGTGGGCGAGGAGGGCGGCCTGAACGCGGCCGGGGACGCCCGTCTTGCCGAGGACGGCCTCGACGTGGGTCTTGACGGTGCCGAGGGTGATGCCGAGCCGGTTGGCGATGTCCTGGTTGGACAGCCCCTCACCGATCAGTGCGAGCACCTGCCGTTCCCGGTCGGTCAACCGGCCGATCCGCTCGTCGAGTTCGGGCGAGGCGGGTTTGAAGCCGTGGATCATGCGGGCCACGACGGCTCCGGTGACCTGCGGGGACAGTACGGAATCCCCTGCGGCCGCCGCCCGCACCGCCCGGATGAGTTCCTCGGGGCCCTCGTCCTTGACGAGGAATCCGGCAGCCCCCTCGCGCAGTGCGGTCAGGACGTTGTCGTCGGTGCCGAAGGTGGTCAGCATCAGCACCCGGGGGGAGGGGGCCAGGGCGAGCAGGGGGGCGATCGTGGCGAGCCCGTCGCGGACGGGCATGTAGACGTCCAGCAGGACCACGTCGGGGTGGTGGGCGGCGGCTTCCCGGACCGCTTGCCGACCGTCGGCGGCCTCGGCGACCACCTCGATGCCGTCCGCGTGACCGAGAACCATGCGCACCGCGGCCCGGATCATCTCCTCGTCGTCGACGAGCAGGACACGGATCGGAGCGGCGGTGCCGGTCACGGGCTCTCCCAGTGGATGCTGTCGTGCACCGTCGGAACGGTGAAGGGGTCGATGGCGATCAGTCGCCGGGCGGTGTCGAAGCAGTAGCGCACCAAGGGCAGGACGTCGGCCGGCCGGTGATCGGGCATCGGGCCGAGGGTGTAGACACAGCCGGCCGCTGCGGCAGGGCGGTTGGGTTCCCGCCCGGCCGCGGCAGCCCTCGCGCCCGGGTAGTCGGTCCGCCCGACGCCGTGGAATTCGTCGAAGGTCATGCCGATGCGGGGCTCCGGCGGGGCCGGCGGCCGTCCGGGCGAGGTGGAGTACGCGAACCCGATGCCCACCAGGATCAGCGCCGTGAGGCCGACCAGCGCCCCACCGAGCACCAGAGCCCGCATCGCCCGGCGGCTCCGTCGCCCCGCCGGGGTCGTCGACGAGACCGCGGGGGCGGACAGTGGAACGGAATTCCCGGACGACGGACCGGTCGTGGCCGGGCCCGAGGTGTGCGTGGGGAGGTCGGCGGCGAGCCGGAAGCCACCATCGGGGAGAGGCCCGGCGGTGAAGACCCCGCCCAGGAACTCGACGCGCTCCCGCAGGGCGGGCAGACCCCGGCCCGTTCCCACTCCCTCGACGGCCGCGAGCCGCTGCGGGGCGGTGTTGTGGATGACGATCCGCACCATGTCCACGTCGTGGGTGACCGCGACGGTGACCGCGGCGTCCGTCGCATACCGGTGCACGTTGGTCAGCGCCTCGCGCGCCAGACGGTGAACCGCGCGCCGGATCGGTACGCCCGCCTCCGTCGTGTCCGGCCCCGTCCACTCCAGGCGGACGTCGATACCGCCGGCGGTCGACTTGGCGATCAGTTCCTCGACGTCGGCACGCGTGCCGATCCCCTCCGTCAGCGCCCCATCGGCCTGCGTGTTCACGCCCAGCGGGTCGAGGACCCCCAACGTCTGACGCAGCTCGCGCAGCGCGTCCCGAACGGTCGTGCGCACCACGGCGGCGTCCGGACGCAGCGCGGGGGCGGTCTTCGCCAGGGCGAGTTCCAGACCGCCCACATGGAGGGAGGCCAGGCTCAGACGGTGGCCGACCAGATCGTGCATCTCGGAGGCGATCCGGGACCGCTCCTGGGTGCGGGCCTCGCTGTCGGCCAGGGCGCGCGCCCGTTCGGCCGCGTCCGCCCTCTCCCGCAGGGCCTCCACCAGCCGGTCCTCCTGCCCGAAGACCGTGCCGACCAGACCGGGTACCACCACCGAGGTCACCGCCAGCACCAGCCCCAGGGCCAAGGCGTAGGGCAGGGACGCCGGGCCGGACCACGAGGCTGCAGTGGCCACGACCGCCGAGCCGACCGGAAGGGCGGCTGCCAGGACCCAGAGCCCCACCCGGCGCCGACCGGGGAGCTGCAGGCGGGAGACGGTGTGGGCGATCGCCCCGGTGACCGGACCCAGGAACGGAAACAGCCCCGCCAGGGCGGCGGAGAGCAGAAGGACTTGTACCGGATGGCGGCGGCGCAGAGGATAGAGGACGGCGGCCGCGGCAACTGCCGCAAGCTGGACGCCCGGTCGGGGCATCACCCAGAGGGTGAGCCCCGACGCGCACACCAGGGCGGTGAACGCTGCCGCGAAGCCTGCTTCCACGACCCCGCGCCGCCACCCGGTGCCAACGGCCGCGAGGCAGGCCACAAAGACACGGCTGACCAGGGACATGCCCTCAGTATCGGTACTCGCCCCGCCCCCGGGCGTACCCCCGTGGGACGATCCGCCTCCGTCGGAGGACGGAGATCCGCTCCGGCCGGACGACCGGGGCCGACGCCGCGCCACGCCGTTCCGGCGGCCGGAGCGCCTGCCGCTGGGCACTCCGGCCGCCGCACTACGAGCATCTGACAGCAAAGAACGGGAACGGCGAGCGCTTGGCCGAGGAGTTCGGCGGCCCGGTGCCGGAGCCGATGGCGGGTGGCGGGCGGCGGGCGGCTGACGTCAGGCCCGCTGCGCGAGCAGGTCGTCGAGTTCGGCGGCGAAGAGCTGGGCGGGGTCGATGCCCATGCCGGCGAAGTGACCCGCGAGCTCCAGGGACAGGACGCCGTGCAGCCGGACCCAGAAGGTCAGGGCCCGGTGAAGGGCCGCGGGCGGGGCGGGGTGGCCGTCGGCCCAGTCCCGGTGTTCTTCCAGGTGGGCGTCGAACGGTGTCATGGGACCGTCCGGAGTGAGGGCCGCACAGGCGTCGAGCAGGGTGGCCATGATCTGGGAGGAGATCCTGGTGGTGTCCTCGGGGGCGTGGTAACCGGGCACGGGGGTGCCGTAGATGAGGAAGTAGCGCTGGGGATCCGCCAGGGCCCAGTCGCGCAGGACATGCGCCAGCCCGGCCACATCGGCGCCCGCGGCGAAGGCCGTGCGGAAGGTGTCGGCGAGGCTTTGGTACGCGTCCCGGATGAGCTCGGTGATCAGTTCGTCGCGGCCGGCGAAGTAGCGGTAGAGCGCGGGACCGCTCACGCCCATCTGTTTGGCGACCGCGTTGAGGGAGAGTGCGGGTACTCCTGCCGCGGCGATCTGCTCCCGGGCGTGTTCCTTGATCTCCGCGCGGACCTGGGCGCGGTAGCGCTCCCGTGGGGTCTTCGGATCCGGCTCCCCCACGACCCGTCACCTCCCCACTCACGTCGCTACACCTTCAAGGTTTCGTTAGAGGTTATCACGCAATGCCTTGACCCCTCACCGTCATGCCAGTTATAACCTCTAACGAACATGCAAGCCTCTAGCTGCTTCGGCGGGTGCCGTACGGGCTTCCCGCACACCGCCCCGTCCGACGACAGACATCCGCCCGACAACCAGGGCGCACACCACAGACAGCTCCCGACCGGCAACCGACAAGGGGAACACCATGCCCGGCATGCGCACCGCCCTGTTCACCGTCCCGCTCGCCCTCGCCGTCCTCGGCACCGCCGCCGCGCCCGCCGGAGCCGCCCACCACCACCCCGGCACGTCGCTCACCTGCCGCGGGGAAGGTGTCGATCCCGACGCACGTGTTCGCCACAGGACCGAGACCTTGATCCACGCGCCGTTGCGCACCGTCTGGAGGCTTCAGACGGATGTGGCGCGCTGGCCGTCCTGGCAGGACTCCGTGAAGACCGCGGAACGCCTCGACCACGGCCCCTTCCGGAGCGGCTCGGCATTCCGGTGGACGACCCCGATACCGCCCAACCCCGCTACTCCGGCAACCGAGTTGGACATCACCTCGACCGTCGAGCAGCTCAGGCCCAACTCCTGCATCCGCTGGACCGGCCCCGCGATCGCCGAGGGGCTGCGCATCGACGGCGTCCACGTATGGAACTTCACGAAGGTCGAGGGCGGCGTCCGCGTGAGCACCGAGGAAACCCACACCGGTGCCCAGGTCGACGCGGATGTGCCCACCGCGACGGAAATCCTCAGCAAGGGCCTCGAAGCGTGGCTGCACGACCTGAAGACCGCCGCCGAGGCCCGCGCCGACGACCGGCGGAACTGAACGGGCGAACCGCTGCAGGCCTCCCCGGACCAGGCCCCGGTTGGCCTGCCGGGTTCCGCCTTCGCTCCGGGGAACCCTCGGCCTCCGCCTGAGCCCGATGCCCCGGCGACACGCGTACCGCCGTCGAGCCGTGTCGCCGGGGCCGCGACGTCACGGGCCATGGCGTTCCCGCCGACGAGACGAGAACGGCGGTCCGCCCGTTGGCCTCGACCCACCGCAGGTCCGACCGGGGCCAGAAACGTGGCGCGAAGGCCACCAGGTACTTGGAGACGTGCAGGCGTCCGATGACCGGGATCTCGGATGCGCCGCGTATCCCTCCGCCGTCGGAGCAGCTGACGACGGGCGGACCGGCTGACGGACCGGCACGACACGCGGAGCGCGGGCAGCGCAGTGGGTCCGTGGTGCGGGGCGCCCGCACCAAGGGGTGCGGGCGTCCCTTGAAGGGGTCAGTGCCGGCCGCTCCGGGCGGGCTCCTTCGGTTGTTCGCTCCCGTCGGCCGGTGCGGACCGGCGGTCGAGCTTCTCGCCCTCGATGTCGACGTGCGGGAGGATCTTGTCGACCCACTTCGGCAGGTGCCAGGCGCGGCGGCCGAACAGGGCGAGGACGGCGGGGACGATGGTCATGCGGACCACGAAGGCGTCGAATACCACCGCTACGGCGAGTCCGAAACCGAGAGCCTTGATCATGGCTTCGCCGGAACCGATGAACCCGGCGAAGACGGACACCATGATCAGGGCGGCGACGGTGACGACCCGGCCGCTGTGCTTGAACCCTTCGGTGATGGCCTTGCGGGGTTCGGCTCCGTGGACGTATGCCTCGCGGATGCGGGTGACCAGGAAGACCTGGTAGTCCATGGCGAGGCCGAAGACGATGCCGACGGTGAGGATCGGCATCAGGCTCATGATGGGACCGGTGGCTTCCAGCGCGAAGAGGTCCTTGAGCCAGCCCCACTGGAAGACGGCGACGACCGCGCCGAACGAGGCGAGCACCGACAGCAGGAATCCGAGAGCTGCCTTGAGCGGGACCAGGATCGACCGGAAAACAAAAATCAGGATGAGGAAGGCGAGGCCGACGACGAGCGCCATGTAGGGGAAGATCGCGCTGGTGAACTTCGCGGAGACGTCGATGTTCAGGGCGGTGGTGCCGGTCACCAGGGCTTCGGCTCCGCCGGTACGGGCCTGGTCGTGGGTGACCTCGCGGATGTCGTGCACGAGGGTCCTGGTGGCGTCGCTGGAGGGCGCGCTCTTGGGGACGACCGAGATGATCGCCGTGTCGCCGTCGGGGTTGAACGCGGCCGGAGTGATGGTGGCGACCGCCTTCATGTCCTTGATGCGGTCGCCGAGTCCAGTGGCCGCGGTCCTGGCCGCAGCCGGGTCGTCGTCGCTGACGACGAGGGTGAGCGGGCCGTTGAAGCCGGGGCCGAAGGATTCGGCCAGCATGTCGTAGGCCTTGCGCTGAGTGGTGGAGGTCGGCTGCGAGCCGTCGTCGGGCAGCCCGAGCTTCAGCTCGGTCACGGGCAGGGCCACGACCGCCAGGCCGAGAACGGCGACGACGAGGACCTTCAGCGGGCGGCGCAGGATGAAGTCCGCCCACCGCTCTCCCAGTGGCCGCTTGCCGTCCACCGCGTGCGTGGCAGGGGCGTTGTGCTGCTTGCGGGCGGCACGTCCGCGGGCACGCTCGGGGGCGAGGGCGAGCAGGGCCGGCACCAGCGTGACGGCGACGAGGACGGCGATGGTCACCGCGCCGGCCGCTGCCAGGCCCATGGCCGTGAGGATGGGCAGTTCGACGATGGTGAGACCGGCCAGGGCGACGATGACGGTAAGTCCGGCGAAGACGACGGCAGAGCCCGCGGTTCCGTTGGCACGGGCGGCTGCCTCCCGTGCGTCGTGGCCCTCGGAGCGTTCGGAGCGGTAGCGGGAAACGATGAACAGCGCGTAGTCGATGCCGACCGCGATGCCGAGCATGGAGGCCAGGGCCGCGGTGCTGCTGTTGAGATCGAGGGCTGCCGCCAGGGCGGTGATCGCGCTCGTGGTGATGCCGACGCCGATCACGGCGGTGAGCAGGGGCATGCCGGCTGCGGCCAGCGAGCCGAAGGTGATCACCAGGATCAGTGCGGCCAGGACGAAGCCGATGGCCTCGCTGGACATGCCGGGTTCGGCCGGGGCGAGCGCGCTTCCGGACGCTTCGACGGTCAGACCCCGGTCCCGGGCGTCGTCGAGGGCCTTGTCCAGGTGGTCCCGGTCGCCGTCGGTGAGGTCGGTGGCCTTGCCCTTGTAGGTGACCTGTGCGTAGCCGGTGGACCGGTCGGCGCTGATCGCCTGGGTCCGGAACGGATCGGTGACCTGGGCGATCCTCGGGGAGGACCCTTGCACGTCCTTCAGGAGTTGAGTGATCTCCGTCTGCCGGGCGCTGCTGGTGAGCTTCTCCCCGTTCGGTGCCCTGATGACGACACGGGCGGTGGCGCCCTCGGCGTCGGCCGCCGGAAACTTGTTGCCGAGCAGGTCGAATGCCTTCTGCGCTTCGGTGCCGGGCAGGGTGATGCTCGCATTGGTGCTGCCGCTGCTGTTGGCCGCCGCAGCGCCCACGGCGCCGAGCAGGACGACCCAGAGCAGCAGGACCAGCCAGCGGCGCTCGAAGGCACCGCGACCGATCCGGTGCAAGAACGTGGCCATGGGAAAACAGACTCCGAACGTGAGAAGAGGGGAACTGGACCGGGCTCGTCGCCCGGTGGCTCATCCCGCCCGCTGCGGGCGCAGCCGGCGGGAAAGGGCGCCGACACCGGCGGCGACGAGCGGGTGGGTGCCGGTGATGCGGGGCGTGGACGGTCCGAGCGGCACGTCGACCGCGGCGGCGATGTCCCCGGACGTACGGATGCGGCCGGCCCTCGACAGGTCGGTCTCGGGTGGTCCCAGGACGTCCGAGCTCATCGTCGTGACCGCGCTTTCGTTGTCGTGGTGATCTCATCGCCCACCGGCGATGGGGGGCGGGGACCGTCGCCGCTCGCCAGGTCCCCGCCCGTCGTGCCGGGCGCCGTCCCCACAGGCTCGGCACGCGTTCCCCGGCCCCGCTCGTGCGTCGGGGCCGAAGGCAAAACGGCGCCGGGCCTCGGGGGCGGGCCCGGCGCAGTGGTTTCATCCTCCACCGGCCCGGAGCACTGCCACGTCAGCCCTGCGTACGGTCTGTGACACGCGTTGTCGGCCGATCGGCCGACAGCTTTCGACCTGCCGGGGTTCCTAAGCTGAGAACGTGGACTGGAAACTTCCGTTTTCGCCGGGGGTACGGCACCTGATCGCGGGGGCCGCGCTGGTGGCGCTGGCCCTGACGTGGCTGGCCGATCTCGCGCTGCTCTTCCCGGAGCCGAGGAACGGGACGGCGTCCGCCATGCCGGCGACGAACTGGCTCAGCGTGTTCGTCACCGGACCGCTGGCCACACTTTCACTGGTCGGCAACCGCCGGCTGCCCTCCCTCGCCCGGCGGGGCGTGCTGGTCGCCGCCATGTCCATGGCGCTCAGCTGAGCGTGCTTCTCGGTACCGCAGCAGTGGCCCACCTGGGGCTTCCTGGAAGCGATGGCCCTGCTGTTCCTGGTCATCCTGGTCCTCGCCCAGGTCCAGCCCACCAGGACGGCGGCCCTGACCGTCGCCGCCCTGGTCCTGGCCCTGCTCATGTTGCCCCTGCGCGACCAATCCCCGCACACCTTCGTGAGAGGCACGTACGTCCTCACCATCGCGCTCGCCGTCTGCGTGCTCCTCGGCTGTGCCATCCGTGCGCAGGAGGCCCGCCGCCAACGTGCCGTGCACGACGTGCGCCAGGCGGAACGGCTCGCTCTCGCCCGCGACCTGCACGATCTGGTCGCCCATCACATGACCGGCATCATCGTGCAGGCCAACGCCGCCCGCACCATCCACGCCACCGCCCCCGACAAGGTCGAACCGATCCTGGACGCGATCGCCCGTGCCGGCACGGAAACCCTCGAATCCATGCGCCGCCTGGTCCGGGTCCTGCGCGAGGACAACCACGCCGCCCTGCGCCCCGGCGACCTGATCGCAGAACTCGGCAGCCTGGTCCTCGACTTCTCCCGCCGCAACCCCGAGAGCCCGCCCGCCCGTCTGGACGTCACCGCCGCGGCCCGCAACACCCGGTTCAGCCCGGAAATCGAAACCTCCGCCTACCGAGTCGTGCAGGAAGCCCTCACCAACGTCCACCGCCACGCGCCCGGGGGACGCGCCTCCATCCACGTGGACGCCGATTCCGACTGGCTGCACGTCACCATCACCAACACCACACCCCGGCACCGGCCCGTCGGCCCGGCCGGAGGACACAGCGGCCTGGGCCTCATCGGCCTACGAGAACGCGTTCAAGCTCTCGACGGAACCTTCCGGGCCGGGCCCGTCGACGGCAAGCGGTGGCGGGTTGCCGCCGGCCTTCCCCGCCACCCGGCCCACGAGACCCTCTGACCGGCTGTGCGGTCGTGCCCACGGCCCGATCACCGGCAGGACGTGACCACACCGTGCTCCCACGCCCACGCCGCCACCTCGACCCGGTTGCGGACACCCAGCTTGGTCTGGATCCGGCCCAGGTACGTCTTCACCGACGACAGGGACAGGAACAGCTCGTCGCAGACCTCCTGGTTGGTACGGCCGACCGCGACCAGCCGCACGATCTCCGCCTCCCGGGCGCTGAGCCCCGCCTCATCCGCCCCGGCCCGCCCGCCGCCCGTGGCGGGCCAGTCGCCCAACCGGCGCAGCAGACGCACAGTGACCACCGGCGACACCAGGGCGTCGCCGCGCGAGGCAGCCAGCACCGCCTCCACCAGAAGTCCCGGAGAGGCGTCCTTGAGCAGAAAGCCGCAGGCGCCGAACCGCAGGGCGTCGCGCACGTAGTCGTCCTGGTCGAACGTCGTGATCACCACCACGTTCATCTGCGGATCCGCATGCTCCCCGGCCAGGATGCGGGTGACCTCCAGACCGTCCAGACGTGGCATACGGATGTCGACCAGCACCACGTCGGGGCGCAGCCGCCTCGCCAGGTCGATGCATTCGACGCCGTCGCCCGCCACGCCCACCACCCGGATACCGGGCTGGGCGTCGAGAATCATCTCGAATCCGGTGCGCACCAGTTCCTGGTCGTCCGCGATCACCACATCGATCAAGCCGTCAGCCACAGCCGGTTCCTATCACAGTGCCCGGCTCGTACCGGTCGGCGGGAGCCGGGACGGGAGGCCCGGGTACGCGGTCCGGGCGCGTGTCCAGCCGGCCGGGCCGAGGAGGCGGCCGCTCAGATGACCGGAGGCCGACCGAGCCGAGTCATGCGCCACACCGTGCGCCACTTCATCGGCCTGCGCGGGCCGCATGGGGTCCGTACTCCCTCCAGGAACCCGCCGCACCACGCCTTCAGGCCGGTGAGCGAGCGGATGCGTGCCAGCGTGATCCCGATCCAGACACCCAGATAGACCGGGACCAGAAGGAACGGAAGTCGGCGCCTCGCGAGCCAGACCCGGTTGCGCGCGGTGAAGCGGTGGTACACGGCATGCCGTGCCGGAGAGGTCTTCGGATGCTGAAGGACGAGGTCCGGCTCGTAGAGGATCTTCCAGTCGGCATCCAGCGCCCGCCAGGCGAGATCCGACTCCTCGTGCCCGAATCTGAACTCTCCGGCCCAGATACCGACCTGTTCGAGCATCGGCACCGAAAGAGCGTGCCCGCCGCCGAGGAAGCTGGTCACCGGACCGCGCCGCATGGGGTCGGCCGCGCGGAGACGCGGCACGTGCCGACGCTGGGTCTCCCCGTGCTCGTCCGCGATACGGAACGACACGATCCCGAGTGCGGGGTCGGCCGCGTACAGCTGCTGGACCTTGCGGAACACGTCGTCGGCGATGAGGAGCCCGTCGTCGTCGAGCTCGATGACGACATCCACCTCGCCCGACTCGATGAGGGCCTTGAGGCCGACGTTCCGCGCGCCGGGGCAGCCCGGGTTCTCCTCCAGCGGGATCTTGGTCACGTCATGGGTGACGTCGGTGAGCGGTGTCGCGCTGCCGACCAGGACGACGCGCGCGGGTGCCACGTCCTGCTTGCCGACCGAGGCGATCAGGTCGTCCAGTTCCCGCGGGCGATTGCCCATCGTGACGATGACGACTCCCAAGCGCGGTAATGACATGACGGCAAACTCCAGTGGTTGATGCGATACCCGCGATGCTATCGGCATCGCGGGACCACCTTCCGCAGTGATGTCATGAGGGAGCTCGGCCCCGGCGTGGGGCGCAGCGGTGACGGCGCGAGGGCGCGAGAGGGGCGGATGGCCGGCGGCATCCCACGGGGTACCCGATGACGGCCGTTGTGTCGTCACGTGCGCGTGGAACGATTCGTCGTGCTCGGCGAAGCACCGCGCCTGCCGGGACGGCGAGCCCGCGACGGTGTCTCATCGCCCATGGTGAGCGCGCTGAACACGAGACGACGGCGAGGTCGTGCGGGCCGATGGTGCCCGGGATCAGTTCTGGTTCACCGGCCAGGCCGCCGCCGGATCGCAGTGGTCCGGGCAGGCGAGCAAGTAGACCTCGTTGCCGAGGAACAGCCAGTAGGTATCGGCACTGATGCTGTAGGGCTGCTCCGGCCGACCGGGCCGGATGGCGAACTGCATGCCCTCGGGCACCTGGCAGACGTACACCAGATCGGCACCGCACGAACACCGGTAGTGCTCGGGGTCCTGGGCCCAGGACGGGCTGCCGCCCACCTTGAACCTCTGGGCTCCCAGTCCTCGCTCATCGGGGGTGTCGGCGAAGGGGTGCAGGACCAGCGGCAGGGCGCACACGGACGGTTCGGGCTCCGCAGCCGGCCGTGCCGCGTCGCGCTGGAGCAGCACGCGCCAGAACGGACGGGGGTAGGGCGGCTGCGGAGCGTCCCAGTACCGCGGGACCAGTCGGCCGTCGGCGGTCTCGGGTTCGGGTGCGTCGTTGTGCATGCTGCAGTGGAAGACCGAAAGGTGGTCTCCGCCGAAGGGCTCCAGGTCCGACGGCAGGTCGAGCTGGAAGAACAAGGCCATGCGAATACCGCAGAAGCACTCCGGCCACTCCTGGCCGTCGTCGAAGAAGGGCCAGCCGCCCACCGAGTTCCGCGCCGGCCGCTCCAGCGGCTCGGTTCCGATCTCGATCGCATGGGCGGGCAGCACCGCTTGTATCTTCCTCACATCAGGTTCGAGCATCCCCTCACCCTAAGCGCTGTCCCGTAATCCCTGGCGGGCGCGCGACAACCAGGCCGTCGCCACCGCGGTGGAGACGGCACCACCCGCAGGCTCCGTCCTTCCGCGGCCCCCTCCGGCCGCGGCGTCCACTTGTACGTCTCCGGCGCGGAGTCCCGGTTCGCCCGCGAGGACCTCGTGGCCGGGTTCCGTATCGCGGCGCTCGTCCCGCGAGGTCTGCCGCATGACGCTCACGGTCCCGCACCGGCCCTCGCACCGGCCCCGGCATGCACCGCCCCTTGCCGAAGTCGTGTCCCTGACGGTCCGGGCGCGTCACCACAGCCGTCCTGTCGGCCTTCGACGCCGCCCCCGTGCCGTCCCGCCTCAGCTGCTGCGGCTGCGGCTGCGGCCCGCAGCGTTCTCCGTCCGGCGGATCGCCGCGCGTCCGCCGGGGGCAACCGGCGACAGCGGGGTGTCCGGGCAGGCCGGGTGATCCCCCATCGACACCGTGACTGGATTGGTTCGCCGCAGATGCGGGCAACCTGTCGTTCACCTCTCCGCAACAGTACGACGGACGAAAGGCGTTCACAGTGCGGCAGTCTCTGCGGTACCTGTTGTTCGCGACCGGCACCGGTGTCTCGGTCCTCGCGATGGCAGCCGTACACGGCGCGACCCATCTGCCGTTACCCATCGCGCTGTACGCCGATGGCGTCATCGGCGTGTGCTGGCTCTTCGTCACCGTCCCGCTTCTTCGCCGCCGTTCGCCGGACGCACCCGACGGCGAGGCGCACGGCTCCGGCCTCCATCGCGCTGTTCGATTCTCCGTCGATGGTGAGCCCCTCGCCCGTTCCCACTGGGGCGACCGCCACCGTCACTGATCCGGCCAAACTCCCGGCACACCACTCCCGGTCCGCCCGCGCTCTGCGAGCATGACCGGCGACCCCATGCCGAGGAGCGCATTGTGACCCAGATGACCAGGACCCGTGTGAGTTCGGCCGTCATGACCCATCCCGTTCGCCTCGTCCAGGCGCAAGATCTCGCGGGCCGGCTGGGGCTCGACCGACTTGCCGTCGATCCCGATCCGCAGGGTCCGCCCTCCGCCCTGCGTACGGCTCTGGTCGCCTGGTCGGCGGCGGGTCCTGCGGCGAGTCACCACCTCGTCGTCCAGGACGATGTCGACGCGCCTGCCGAACTGCTGGAGATCGTCGCCGAATCCGCTTCCCGGTTCCCCGACGAGGCGCTGGTCTTCTACACCAACTGGCACGCCCGCAACGGTGGTGCCGCGCGCCTTGCCGCACTCGCGGGTGCCTCCTGGGTACGGGCGGTTCCCGACGAGTTCACTCCGTCCCTGGCGGTGTGTCTGCCGGTCGCGACGGCCGCCGCCTTCCGGTCGTACGCGCAGGGCAGTGCCGAACGGCACGATGACGAACTGTTCTCCGTCTTCTTCCGGGAACACGGCAGGATGGGCCTGCTCGCCGTACCGAACATCGTCGAACACATCGGTACCAGCAGCATCAACGGTCACGCGGCCCAGGGCATCCGGCTCGCGGTCTGCCCCACCTCCGCCGCCGACGCCGGCCCCCTCCTCGCCCACGGGCGCGTTCTGGAAGAGCCCGGCTGGATTCCGTACATGCGGTACGGGGAGGGGTTCATCCGGCTGGAAGGTCAGGAGCGGGGCGCCGACGGCGGTCGCGGACATCACCACTGGCGCGAGGCCCTGCCCGCGACCGGGCTCACCGAGGAGAGCATCGACGCCGCACGGGCGGCGCACCTGCCGGAGGAGCTCGCGGCTCGGGTGGCGGACACTTTCGGCAGGTCCTTCGCCGAGGAGTTGTGGACGCACTGCCTGCTGCTCGGGCGGCAGGCCGCCCACGCCGCCCGCGGCCTCGGGCCCGCCCCGGGCGGTGTGCCCGGGGCCGCGGTCGGCAGGATGCGTCGCTCGGCCATCGCCACCGCCGGGCCCGCCGGGCTGCCGCCCGAGCGACGTCCCGAGGCGGGTCCGGACGAGGTCCGGGCGATGGCTGCCCTGGCGCAGAGCGCCGTCCGCGCCGGGGAGAACCTCCCGGGACAGCCCTCAGACATCTGAACAGAATTCCCGACTCAGAAGACCAGGCCGTGTCGCCGAACTGCCGTCCGCCGTACGCCGCCTGGCACACACTCGCCTCGTTGCCGGAATCGTTCTCGCACATCCAGTACGAGGAAGATCCCCCGCCGTGCGATGCACCGCATCTGACGCCGCGCGCCGAATCCACCGGAGACCACCGGACGGCCCCTGCGACAGGGCGCTTGTCGAAGGTGGCTGGTTGTGACTCCGTGACTTGTGTTTCCATGCGGAGGTGAACTTGGAAGGCTCCGGAGTACCTGACGAGAGGCCGAACCACTGGATCCGGCAGCGGGCCGATGGTGACGTCGAGGAGTGCGTGCGAGTCCTCGCGGAGGTCCATGCGCGCGACGGCTATCCGGTGAACTGGCCCGATCAGCCGGGTGAGTGGCTGTCACACGGTCCTCTGCTGGGCTCCTGGGTTGCCGAACTCGACGGCGGCCTGGTCGGGCATGTCTGTTTGTCGCAAGGCGGCCAAGGCGATCTGGCCCCGATGTTGTGGAGCGAACGCAACGGCTCGGCGCGGGATATGGCCGCCGTGGTCAGCAGGTTGTTCGTCGCGCCGCAGGCAAGGGGACGTCGGATCGGTGCACTGCTGATCGGTCGAGCAGTGGAGGAGGCGCGGCGTCGTGGCCTGCATCCGGTGCTCGACGTCGTCGCGTCCGACACCGCGGCGGCAGCCCTGTACGAGCGGCTGGGCTGGGAGCTGATGGCCACCGTCGAGCAGCGGTGGAGTCCGCACCGGACGGTGGCTGTCCGCTGCTACACGGCGCCGTCATGGCGGGGCCGGTCATAGCCGCTCGTTGATGGCCGCGACGGGGACGGTCGCCTCGTCGAACAGGCCGTCCGGTCGCGACGCGAGCACCGCTCCGGCCCGGGAACCTCACGCCCCTCGTCGCCCGAGGAGAGGGCCTCGCCCGCGTACGGGAGGTACGCGGGCGAGGCGACAACGCTGCGGGGGACGGGGCCTTCCCCGGTCGGGCGGAGCCGGTCACACCCCCTGGGCCCGGTGGGTGATCCACACCCCGGGCTCCCAGTACGTGCCCAGGTCCTGCTCGCGGTCGACGTGGAGCGGCGCGAGCCCTCCGGGGAAGGTGTATTCCCCGGCGTCCGGGAAGGCCATGCCCGTCCAGCTCTCCCACTCGGCCACCGTCCCGCTGATCCGCGAGGAGTACGCGGACGCCGCCGCGACCGTGCCTCCCGCGCGCACCTGCGTACGGATCCACGGGTCGAACGGTGTTCCGTCGTCGCGGGTCCACGCGGCGTACCGCTCGACCGGCGTGAGCGGGTACCGGTCCTTCCAGGTGGGCCGTACGGGCACCAGAACGGTATCGAGGCCGGCGCTCCGGGCCGTGTCCGTCATCGCGTCGAGCAGGACCTTGGACAGGCCCCTGCCCTGGTGGTCCTCGGCGACCTCGATGCCGAGCGCGCAGAGTGCGCCGGGGGCGCGCCCGGCGTCCCGGTCCGCGAAGGCTCGCCGGATCGAGTCGTCGAGGCCCGGGCCGAGGTCCGCCGCGGTGCCGTCCCAGCTGCGGGGCAGCGAGCGGCCCGCACCGACGATCACCTCGTGCTCGTCGTCGTACAGGAGGAACTGGAACTCGGGGAAGTCCTCGAACAGCCGGTTCCAGTAGCCGTCGTTGATGTCGCCGTGCAGGTTGTACTCGGGCACCACGCCGGCGAACCGCTCCGGGATGCGGTCCCACAGCTCGGGCCGTTGCGTGTGACGTACGAGCGTCAGGGCCATCAGGTCCGGCTCTCTTTCGGGGTGGGGACCTCCAGGTCCCAGACGATGACGATCGGCAGTCCGTCCCAGGCGGCGCGGGCCGCGTCCGCGATGAACTCCTCGTACCCGCCGGGCGCGAGCCGTCCGTTGAACAGCGGCTCGTGGCAGGCACGCACCCGCAGGCCGGCCCGCCCGAACGCCTCCAGGTAGCGGCCCGGCAGGTGGACGTGGTTGCGGACGAACGCCAGCTCATCGGCCCCGTGCACGAACAGGCACTGTCCCTGGAGGGCAATCACGAACGGATGCAGGTCGGTGACGACGATCCGTCCGCCCGGCCGCACCACCCGGGCGAGTTCCGCGGCGCCGGGGGCGAGGTCGGCCAGATGGGTCATGGCGAGCGAACAGACGGCGAGGTCGACGGAGTCGTCGTCGAGCGGCAGCCGGTCCAGGTGCCCGACCCGGAAGTCCCCCTCCGGTGTGTTCGCACGCGCCTTGGCCAGCATTTCCGGGGACTGGTCCACACCGATCACCCGGTGGCCCCGCCCGGCGAGCACCCGGGACTGCCGTCCGGTGCCGCAGGCCGCGTCCAGGGCCACGCCCGGTGCGACGTCGTCGAGGATCGAGGAGACGACCGGCTCCTCGACCTCGATGTAGGAACTGGGCAGCGAGTCGTACACCGCCGACCAGGCCGCGTACCCCGATGCCGCATCGAGTTCGCTGACGGCGGCCCCGCCGTCCGGAAATGGCTCCCGCCCCGGCTCCGCGGAAGCGAAGCGGCGGATATCCTCCACCCTTTGCCGCAGGAATGCGTCGTCGCCGTCCACCGCGTTACGCAGCAGCGCGAGCCCCTGGATTCCCAGTACCAGCTCCCGTACGCGGAATTCACCGCTCATCTGATCCCCTCACCCATCGGCGGACGGTTCCGTCCGCTGCCGGATTTCGCCGTACCCAGGAAGTCCGGAGCGGATTCAGGGAGCATCCATCGTGTCCGAAAAAGAAGCCCGAATGGCTGGTTGGGCACACCGTTGTCGTCGCGCCGGCAGCTGCCTAGCATGAGCCGCATGATCGAAGGATATGTCGGCCGTGAAAGCATCGCCGTCGGTGGAGAATTGTCCTTGCACGTCTCCACCGACTCCCCCGGATTCCGGCTCCGGTTCTATCGGCTCGGTCGGGAACTCATACCCGTCGGGGAATCCGGTGAGTACTCCGGCGCCCTGCACGCCGCGCCCGATCACCCCGACGGAATACCCGGCCCGGCGTCGCCCGCCGAGGACTGGGCGTGGCCGCCGCTCGGCTTCACCGTGCCCGAGGAGTGGCAGCCGGGAATCCATGTCGTCGAATTCGTCGAGTGCCGGCCCGGCCGGGCCGACGACCCGCCGCTGTTGGACATGGAGCACCTGGAGGGGCACGCGCGGGAGTTCTTCGTCGTGCGCCCGCGTGTCCCCGGCAGCCGCTCCCGCATCCTCTACAAGAAGTCCAGCTTCACCCGGCACGCCTACAACCGCGCCGACCTGCCCGGCACGGACCGAGGGGCGAGCCTGTACGACCATCCGGTCCACCGGGCGGGTGGGGGCGACGAACGTCCTGGTCACAAGGTCAGTTTCCACCGGCCGGGCGGTGTCATCGACCTCGCCTACTGGGACGCGCCCTTCGTCGCCTGGCTGGAGCGCCACGGCTATCCGGTCGAGTACTGCACCGACCTCGACCTGCACGAGGATCCCGGCCTGCTCTCCTCGTACGACCTGCTGCTGAGCGTCGGTCACGACGAGTACTGGAGCGAGGCGATGCGCACCCACGCGGAGGAATTCGTCCGCGACGGCGGGAACATCGCCTTTCTCAGCGCCAACACGTGCTGGTGGCGGATACATCCGTCGGACGGCGGTACCGCGTTCGTATCCGACACCGATCACCACGTCGGCGAGGAATATCCGCACCTTCCCGCAACGGACCAGTGGTGGGCACCCGAGCCCGACGGTGTCGGAAGGCCGGAGAACTCGCTCACCGGAGTGAGTTTCCGCAACGGGGGAATGTGGCCCGCCACCGAATGGCCCGGGGACCGGCCCCTCGTCGGATACACGGTGCAGCATGCCGACCACTGGATCTATGAAGGGACGGGGCTGAGCGACGGATCAGGAGGGGGAACCCCCGACCGGCTGGGAGTGGGAACGCCCCTCATCGGATACGAATGCGACGGCGCGGCCTTCGCATACGATGCCGAAAATATCGCCCGCGCCACCGGGGAGGACGGGACTCCGGAATCGTTCCTCATTCTCGGAATCCACGTCCTCGAACCGGTGCACGAGGATTTCCACCACTTCAAGTGGGGTCACTGGAACGGGCCCGTGCGCGAGGCGACGATCAGCAGCCCCCGCGCCGCCACCATGGGCCTCTACACCGCCGGCGGC
This sequence comes from Streptomyces sp. NPDC056061, assembly GCF_042266885.1. Lineage (NCBI taxonomy): Bacteria > Bacillati > Actinomycetota > Actinomycetes > Kitasatosporales > Streptomycetaceae > Streptomyces > Streptomyces sp. NPDC056061. The sequence goes on from NZ_JBHJWQ010000033.1 coordinate 34,487, forward strand.
ACGGTCTTCACGGCCGGCACCACCGACTGGCCCGTGGTCTGCGGGCACGAGCAGGACCCGGCCGTCGTCCGAGTCACCCGCAACCTCCTTGACCGCCTCCGCCACCGGGCTCCGTCGCCCCGGTGAGCAGGCTCCCCAGACCGTTGATCCGTGCCGCCCCGGCGGGCAGCGGAGGGGTCTCCCCCTCCACCGCCCGGTCGGGGCGGTGCACGTGTACCGCCCGCATCCCCGCGTCGAGCGGGCCGAGCACGTCGGGCACCCACATGTCCCCGACGAACAGCACCCGTCGGGGCGGCAGTGCGCACCGGTCCAGCAGTTCGCGGTAGATCAGCGGATGCGGCTTGCGTGCCCCCGCCCGGGCCGAGCCCACCACCACGTCCACGGCGCCGGCGAGTCCCGTCTCCTCGACGCACTGCTCCAGGTTCCAGAACCAGTTGGAGCACACCCCGACGAGAAGTCCGCGGCTCCGCAGCGCCGCGAGGACGTCGAGCACGTCCGGAAAGAGCTCCAGCCGGATCGCCTTCATGGCCCGGTCCAGTTCGTCGACAAGGCCGTCGAGTGCGTCCTCGGGCACTCCGCAGACCCGTGCCCGGCGCCGGAGCCGGGCACGCTCCCACGCCGTGTACGTGGCCTCGTCGGTGGAGTGCGCGGTGTGCTCCTCGCCCTCGCCGGGGCCCACCGACCACTGGTCGCCCCAGAGTTCGCCCTGGTCGGCGAGGCCCCGGCGGGCGAAGATGCCGTGATGGTCGGGGGGCAGCGGCTCCACCATCCGCACCAGTGTGCCGTAGAAGTCGAAGACGACCGCGCCGATCCCGTCCACCAGCATCGGCCCGCTCCTAGAATCGCCCGTACCTGCGGGGGAAGTAGTCCTGCAGTTCGCCGTCCCGCTCGATGTCGACGGTCGCGCAGTGCAACCCGCCGCCGAACGGCCCGACCGCCCGGAACGGCACCGGCACGATCTCGAACCCGTACGCCGACAGCTGCTCCGCGAGCCGTACCTCGTTCTCCTCGATGCACAGGGTGTTCTCGTCGAGGTTGAGCATGTTCCCGGCGAGCCACGGGCTGCAGAAGGACAGTTTCGGCGGATGGTCCCAGCTGGCCGGCTGCACGGCCTCGACGATCTCCCAGTCGTTGAGCTTGAAGAACTCCATCAGCTCGGCGTCGGCGAGCCGTTCCCCGCAGTGCAGCACGAGCCCCGGCCGCAGCGGCACCCAGGTCGCGTCGATGTGCAGCGGGTGGGTGTTGGTCGAGGTCACCGCGTGCACCCGGTGGTCGGGGAAGTGGCGCCGCAGCCAGTCGTACCCGCTCCGGTTGGTGACGAACGACAGCTGGACGAACAGGTCCTTGCCGAAGCGGGCCACGTCGGCGGCGTCGAAGAGGGGCTCGGCCTCGGTGAGCACCAGGTCGTAGTCGCGGACCCGGGCCAGCTGCACATCGGTCGGCAGGTCGTTGTAGGTGTCCCAGAACCCGGTCTTGTACGAGGCGTCGGTGAGACGTGGCTTGGGCGCGGCCTCCCAGCGCATCCGGTCGTCGGCGTCGAAGAGGTTCTGGAGCACCGGCCGGTAGCAGAGGTACTCGTGCCAGCGGCTGCGGTACGACATGGTCGCTTCCAGGACCTCGTTGCCGACCGTGAGGAGCAGGTCCCGGGGCGGCATGCAGCCGAACATCGAGTCGTGTGTCCACTCGGGTGTGGACACCTGCTGGGTGAAGTCGATGGGGGTGGGCCGGTCCACGCGGATGCCCCGTCGGCGCAGCATGGCGGCGAAGTCGTCGAGCTGCTGCTCGGCCTCGGCGACCATGTCGGCCGGCATCGGGCCGTGCGTTCCCAGGGGGAAGCCGTCGTCGGGGTAGTCCCTGCGCACCGCGTGTTCGGGGGCCTGTACCACGGTGCCCTCCGCGCGGCCGACGATCACATGGCGCAGCGGGTCCCAGCCGTTCCAGGCATTGACCCGCACCGGGCGGGCGGGGGTGTCGGGTCCGGTCGTCCTCTGCTCGGTCACCGTGCAAACCCTTCGGTCGGAGGTGGCGGGAGTGCCGCCGGGGGCAAACCTGCGGCACCGGTCGGTCACCGTCAAGAGTCACCGGGTCACTCGCCGTCGCGATCGCGTCAGTGTGGCTTGAGTGCGTCGTGCGCGTTTCTGTGCCGGATGGTGTTCCCGCAGCCCAGTGGTACATACCAAGTTCCGTGAGGGAGTTCCCACCGCTGTCTTCCGGCCGAAATCCCCTCGCGTCGCGCGGGGCCACGATCAGCTGGGTAGGGAGAGATCCGGTCGCTGACCCCACACGCCCCAACGAACCCGCACGGAGGAATCCGATGGCACTGCGCATGCCCGGCCGGTCCCTGGTCCTGGGAGCCCTCCTCCTTCTCACGGTGGCGGGGTGCGGCTCCGGCGGCACCGACGCCTCCGGCGAAGGAGGCGAGCTGACGGTGTGGCTGGCGGTCGACGCCAAGGAGAGCTGGCCGAAGCTGGTCGCCTCCGCCAACAGCCGCTTCGCGGAGGAGCACCCGGGGGTGAAGGTCGACGTCCAGTACCAGCAGTGGACGACGAAGAACCAGAAGCTCGACGCGGTCCTCGCCGGACGGAACGTGCCCGATGTGGTGGAGATGGGCAACAGCGAGACCACCAACTACATCGTCAACGACACCTTCGCCCCGCTGGACCCGAAGAACTTCGATCATTCCGGGCAGTGGCTGCCGGCACTCACCGACGCCTGTCGCCACGACGGCCGGACCTACTGTGTGCCGTATTACGCGGGCGCGCGGGTCGGCATCTACCGCACCGACTACTTCCAGCAGGCCGGCATCACCGCCGCTCCGCGCACCTTTCCCGAACTGGTCGCCGATCTCGACCGGTTGAAGGAGAAGTTCGGTGCCAAGGACCCCGGATTCTCGGCGTCCTACATGCCCGGCCGCTACTGGTCCGCCGCCATGGCCTTCGTCAAGGACGCCGGCGGCGAGATGGCGGTCGAGGAGAACGGCCGCTGGCACGGCGCCCTCTCCTCACCGAAGTCGGTCGCCGGGCTCACCACCTGGAAGAAGCTCCTGGACGACTACTACGTCGGGGACCGGGCCAAGGACAACGGCGACCAGCCGGCCGTCGTCGGGCAGGGCAAGGTCGGCGTCTTCTACGGCAACACCTGGGAGGCCCAGGCCGCCACCGACCCCACGTCCGGCGGGGACCCCCGGCTGAAGGGGAAGTTCGCCACCTTCGCCTTCCCCGGCCCGTCCGGGAAGCTGCTTCCCCCGTTCCTCGGCGGCTCCACCCTGGCCGTGCCCGCCAAGTCGGTGAACAAGGACCTCGCCACCGACTGGATCCGCATCTTCACCGACGAGAAGTCCCAACGGCAGCTGATCGCCGCCAACACCCTGCCCAACAACACCACCCAGCTCGCCGAGGTCGCCGCCGACGGCGTCAACGGTCCGGCGGCCCAGGCGGCCACCCGTGGCTGGGTCACTCCCCTCGCCCCCGGCTGGACCGCGGTGGAGAAGTCCAATGTCCTGCCCGAGATGCTGGAGCGCATCGCCACCGACAAGGCGTCCGTCCAGGACGCCGCACGGGAGGCGGACCGCCGGATAGACGCCGTGATCAATGAGCGCTGACCCGGTCAGGCGCCGCATACGCCCCCTGCTGCCCTACCTGCTGATCTCGCCGACGCTGCTGGCACTTCTGGTGGTCCTCGGCTATCCGCTGGTCGACATGGCGACCCTGGCCTTCCAGGACATGACCCGCAAGGAGCTGTTCAACGGAACGACTCCGCCCTGGGCCGGATTGCGGCAGTTCCGGACGATCCTCGGCGACGGGTTCTTCTGGACGGTGACGGCCCGCACCGTGCTCTTCGCCGTCGTCTGCGTGACCCTGACCATGCTGCTCGGTCTGTTCACCGCCCTGCTGATGCGGCGGGCGTCGCCGTGGGTGCGGGCGGTGCTGGCCGGAATGCTCATCGCCGTATGGGCGATGCCGGTGATGGTGGCGGCGGCGGTCTTCCGCTGGCTCTTCGACGCGGACTACGGCGTGGTCAACTGGCTGCTGTCACAACTGCCCGGGGTCGCCCTCACCCGGCACAACTGGTTCACCGACCCGTGGCAGGGCTTCGCCGTGATCACCGCGGTCGTCGTCTGGGGCGCGCTGCCGTTCGCCGCCATCACACTGCAGGCGGCGCTCGCCCAGATCCCCCCGGAACTGGAGGAGGCGGCCCTGATCGACGGCGCACGCCCGTCCCAGGTCTTCCGCTACGTCACCTTCCCCGTCGTCAAGCCGGTGTTCGTGGTGGTCACCACCCTGATGACCATCTGGGACCTCGGTGTCTTCAACCAGGTCTGGCTGATGCGCGGAGGCCAGCCCGAGCGCGAGTACTACCTGCTCGGCGTGTACTCCTTCATCGAGTCGTTCGCCGTCAACCGTTACAGCACCGGAGCCGCCATCGCCGTGGTCACCGTCGTCCTGCTGCTCGCCGGGGCCGTGTTCTACCTGCGGCAGATGCTGAAGCTGGGAGAGACCGAATGAGACCAGGACACCGACAAGGAGTCCGGGCGGGACGGACCGGACGCCGCTACGACGTCCTCGGCCTCGTCGTGGCCGCTGCCATCGGGTTCCCCGTCTACTGGATGGTCCTCACGGCGTTCCGGCCCGCGACCGAAATCCTCAGTCTGCCGCCCGAGTTCTGGCCCCGGCACCCCACCCTCGCCAACTTCGCGCGGGCGATGGGGACGGACACCTTCTGGCCCAACGTCCGCTCCAGTGTCGTCATCGGCGTCGGCACCGTCGTCGCCTCGCTGCTGGTCGGCACCCTCGCCGCATTCGCCCTCGCCCGCTTCCGCTTCACCGGCCGCAAGGCGTTCGTCGTGGTGATCCTCACGGTCCAGATGATCCCGCTCGCGGCCCTCATCATCCCCGTCTACCTGCTGCTGAACGAAGCGGGCCTCACCGACAGCCTCGCCGGTGTCGTCCTCACCTACCTGGTCTTCACCCTGCCGTTCACGGTGTGGATGCTGCGCGGCTTCGTCGCCGCCATCCCGGTGGAGCTGGAGGAGGCGGCGATGGTCGACGGCTGCGGAAGGCTCGGCGCGTTCGTCCGCGTCGTCCTGCCGCTGCTCGCCCCCGGTCTGGTCGCCACCTCGGTCTTCGCGATGGTGCAGGCGTGGAACGAGTACGTCCTCGTCTACGTCCTGCTGTCCACTCCGGAGAAACAGACCCTCAGCATCTGGCTGGTCTCCTTCCAGACCAGCTTCGGCACCGACTACGGCGGGCTGATGGCCGGAGCGACGCTCACCGCCCTGCCCGTCGTCGTCTTCTTCCTGGTGCTCCAGCGCAAGATCGCCGCGGGGCTGGCCACCGGGGCGGTCAAGGGCTGAGCCCCTACCCGCCCCCGGACCGCCCGCCCCGCCCGCAACACCATGTCCACCTCGTGGAGGAGAACGCCATGACGCACGACCGCCTCGACCTCGTCTCCAAGCTGTACCAGCCCTCGGGCTGGCCCCGGGTCCTGGAGGCCGCTTCCGGTACGCCCTCGCGTGCCCCACTCGTCGTGGACCTCGATCCGACCACCTTCTGCGACCTCGCCTGCCCCGAGTGCATCAGCGGAAAGCTCCTCAACCAGGGCCGGTTCACCCCGGAACGGCTCGCCGCACTCGCCGAAGAGCTCGTAGCCATGTCCGTGCGGGCAGTGGTCCTCATCGGCGGCGGGGAGCCCCTCGCCCACCGGGGCACCCGCCGGGTCTTACGCATCCTCGGCGAGGCCGGCCTGGCCGTCGGAGTCGTCACCAACGGCACGATGATCAGGCAGAGCCTCGACGAACTCGCCCAGTACGCCACCTGGGTCCGCGTCTCCGTCGACGCGGGCACCGCCGAGACGTACGGCCTGTTCCGCCCCGACCGCAAGGGCCGCAGCGTCTTCGACAAGGTGATCGGGAACATGCGGCTGCTCGCCGCGGAGAAGAAGGGCGCCCTCGGCTACTCCTTCCTCGTGATGTCACGCCGGGAACCCGACGGCCGGACCGTCACCAACCACCACGAGGTGCTGCGCGCCGCCGAACTCGCCCACGACATCGGCTGCGACTACTTCGAGACCAAGGCCATGTTCGACGACGACCACCACATCGTGCAGGTCCCCGACGGCATGCTGGAATCCGTCGACCGTCAGCTCGCCGAGGCCGCCGGCCTGGAGAGCGACCGGTTCCAACTCGTCAACTCCTCCACCCTCACCTCCCTGCGAAGCCACACAGGCCCCATCCAGCCCAAGGATTACCACCGCTGCCGTATCGCCGAGCTCCGCACGCTCATCACCCCGTCCGGGGTGTACGTGTGCTCCTACCACCGGGGCAACCCGCTCGCCCGGATCGGCGACGCCGTCACCGACGATCTCACCGACATCTGGCAGGACTCGGACCGGGGCATCATCGACCCGAGCCGGGACTGCCGGTTCCACTGCGCGCGTCACCGCTCCAACCTGGAGCTGGAGCGCATCGACCGGACGACCGTCGAGCTGCCGCTCGCGCCGGACTACGACCCCTTCATCTGACGCCCCGGCAGGCGCATCCGCCCGCAGACAGCCGACGGCGTCCGGCGCATCCCCGTTCCGAGAACCGGGATGCGCCGGACGCCTCTGTGCTGCGGACACCCGCCGTCGCGGGCCGCCCGACTCGCTACGGCAGGGCCGGCTGCTGCTCCCCTCCCCGTACGAGGCCGACTGCCCCTGCCGACGACGCCGGACCGACGGTGCGCTCCGCCGGTGCCGTTCGGTCCCCGCCGGCCGGCACCGCGGCCCGGCGCGCGCCCGGGGCCACCCGGGTGGGCAGCACCCTGGCCTGCGGGTGGGAGGCGTTCAGCGCCCGCGTCAGCCGGTCCGCCGTCTCCTCCACCGCGTCGGCCCGGCACACGCCGACCAGCGCACCGCCGCCGCCGGCCCCACTGAGCTTCAGCGGCAGACCGGCGGCACGCAGCGCGAGGGCCCTCAGTTCCTCCAGGAACGGTGTCGACATCCGCTGATGGTCCCGCATGGCCTCATGGGCACGCGCCATCGCGGTTCCGAGCCCCGCCAGGTCACGGCCGTGCAGAGCCTCCCACACCTGCCCCGACGCCTCGTCGGCCACCGCCCGGTAGGCGGCGAGCGCGGGGTCACCGGCCGCGAGCTGCGCACGCACGTCGCGGATGTGATGCCCGGTGTCCTTGCGGGTGCCGGAGTCCACGACGACGACCCGCCACTCGTCCGGGAACTCCAGCCGCTCCCGCACGGCCGGGAGACCGCGCTCGCGCCCCTCGATGAGCAGCGCACCGCCCTCCACGACCGCGAGGTGGTCCATCCCCCCACCGTGGAAGACGGCGAACTCGAACTCGTACGCCCACCGGGCGATCGTGTCGTCCCCGACGCGTCGGCCCGTGAACGACGGGTCCGTGAACGCCCGGAACAGAGCGACGATCCGCGCCGTGGACGACGACAGACCGCTGGCCGCGGGCGCCTCGCTGCTCACGGTGACAACGGGCGGTCGCGGAGCGAGGCCCGGCAGCCGCTCGCGCAGGAACGCCCACACCTCCCACGACCAGCCGTCCGGCACCTGTGTGTCCGGAGCCGGACCGGGACCGGCCTCCACGGTCGTCGTCAGGGCGAGGGCGACGCCGACCGAGCGACCGCCGCCACCGAGCCAGTCCAGGTCCTCGCCGGACAGGCAGGCCCGGCAGGGCACCACCGCGCGTATCGGGTGTGTGGGGATCACCGGGCCTGAAACCTTCCCTCGATGCGGAACCTCTCGTACATGGACAGCACCACCGCCGTCGGCGGGTGCAGCGGCTGCGGCGGGGTGTCGAGCGGCCCGAACACGGCTTGGCGCACCTCGTCGGCGCCCGGGGCCAGTTCCCCCGACCAGCGGTGGGCGACGAAACAGAGCGCGAAGCAGTGCGTGACGTCCCCGTTCGGGTAGGTCAGGGTGTGCACCTGCGGATCGGACAGTGAACCGAACGCCACGAGGTCCTCCCGCGTCACCCGCAGACCGGTCTCCTCGGCGACCTCCCGCACGGCGGCGTCCATGAAGTCACCGCCCTCCTCGCAGGAGCCGGCCGGAAGCTCCCAGACCCCGGTGTCCGCACGCTGCTGGAACAGCCCGTGGCCCGCGGCGTCGAGCAGCAGCACCTGCGCGCCGGGCACCAGCAAGGTGCTGGAGCCGACTTTCCGGCGCAACGACCAGATGTACGAACCGGTGTAACTCATGCCGTGCGTCTCTCCTCCGTCGCCGAACCCGTGTGCCACGGGCCTGTCCGGTGCGTGGCCTCACTCCTGGTCCGTCATGTCGGACAGCCAGCGCGGCATGGCGTCCGGTGTCGCGAGCAGCCATTTCACGTACCGGTCCACACCCTCTCGGACACTGATGCCCGCCTGCCAGCGCAGCAGTTCCCGGGCGCGTTCGGTGGAGGCGTAGCCGCCGAGCGGGTCTCCCTCGGGGCGCGGGGTGACGATGCGCCGGGCTCCGGGGAAGTACGGGGCGATCAGGTCGGCGACCTCGCGGACCGATGTGGGGATGCCCGTACCGATGTTGACGGTCTGTGCGGCCATCTGCTCCTCGGTCAGCGCGAGCGCGGTGGCCTCGGCGATGTCGTCGACGTGGACGAGGTCACGGACCTGGACGCCGCCGCCGTTGAGTCGCATCGGCCGGCCGAGGCGGGCCTGGAGGGAGAGCCAGGGCACCATCCAGGAGTGGCTGCCCGGCTTGGGAATCTGCGGCTCGCCGTACACGGAGAAGTAGCGCACCACCGCGTACTCGGTGCCGCTGGCGGCGTTCAGCATCAGACGAGTCTGGTGCTCCGCCCAGAGCTTGGAATTGGCGTACACGGACACCGGGAAGAGCGGCTGGTCCTCGTGGAAGACCTGCGGCCCCCCGGTACCGGGCACGCCGTCGCCGTACACGGAGGCGGAGGAGACGAGCACCAGCCGCCGGACGGGGTACTTGGCAGCCTGCTCCAGGACGACCTGGGTGCCCTCGACATTGGCGCGGAAGGCGATATCGGGCCGCCGGGTGCAGGCCGCGACATCCGCATAGGCGGCGGCATGGACCACGAAGTCGGCCTCCCGCAACAGGGCACCGACGGTATCGGCGTCGCGTACGTCGCCGATGACCATCCGGGCATCACCGCGTGCCACGCCGAAGATCTCATGGCCGCGCTCGGGGTAGGCGTCCATGCGGTCGAGGACGGTGACGGCGGCCCCGGATCTCCGCAGCACGGCGACCAGCCTGCTGCCGACGAGACCGCCGCCGCCGGTCACGACGACACGGGCATCACGGAGCTTGTCGAGCCGGGAGCGAACGGTCTCCTCGGTGGTGGCTGCCTTGTCGGACATGCTGGGTAACACGGGCATGAAAAGTCCCTTTCCGGTATCGGGGAAGGAGGCACGCGGTCCACGGACCCGGCGTGCCGGGCCCCAGCATTCATGCGCCCGTCACCCGGCTGCCAGAGTGCCATTTCGGCACTCTTGCGGCGTGCCCACGCCGCCCGTACTGTCCGGGACCGACTGGCGGACACGATCTTCGGACCGGCGCCCGGCACGGTCCCGAACCGCCCGGCACGGTCCGGAACAGGGAGGACATATGGCACGTCAACGACTCAGCGCGGTGGTCATGACCCACCCGAGACGCCGCGCGGCGGCCGAGAAACTGGCGCTGAGCGCGCCGCCCGGCCTCGTACGGGTCGTCATGGACCCCGACCCCACCGGCACGCCCTCGGTTCTGCGCACCGCGCTCGCCGCGTGGTCGGCGATCGAGGACGGGGCCACACATCAACTGGTGATTCAGGACGACATGACATTGTCCGGATCCTTCTTCGACCGCGTCCGGTCGGCGATCGAGGAACTGCCCGACGCGGCACTCGCCCTGTTCGCGCTCTGGGACTCCCGCAACGGGGCTGCCGTGCGCTGGGGAGCGATGGCCGGCGCGCGCTGGGTCGGCGCCGTCAACGAGTACTTCCCGTGCGTGGCCATCGTGCTCCCGCGCCCGATCGCCGAGGGATTCGTCACGTACGGCCGGTCCCGGCTCGGCGGCTGGCCCGACGACATCCTGATGCACCAATACTTACGTGCCACCGGCGTGCCCCGCTACGTCGCCGTCCCCAACCTCGCCGAGCACCAGGACCACGGCTCGCTCTCCGGGAACGCCTTCCGCGGCCCGCGCCGTTCGGTCTGCTTCCTGCCCGACGACCGGCCGGGCGCCGAGGGCCGGACCCTCGCGGCCCCGGCCGTGCTGCCGTTCTTCAAGCACGGTGTCGCGCAGTGCGCGGTGCGCATCCCGGGCCCCGGACCGGAACGCCGCCTGCACCTGGACACCGAGCAGTACCTCCGCGGCGCCGGACTGCCCGCCTCGCTCCTGCGTCCACCTGGCACCGGAGGAACCGAGGCCGATCTGCGCGGGACCTGGCTGACCGCTCTGGCCATGGGCTTCGAGGCGGCCCGCACGGGACTCGCCCTGCCGTCCGACGCATCGGAGGCATACGCGGAATCGGTGGCCACGATCGGTCCCGGCGGCATCAGCAACTCCAGCACGGAGGAACGCCTCGCCCGACGCCGCGAGCCCCTGGCCCGGACGGCCCATCGGGCACTCGACGCCGGACGGGAAGCCGCCGCACACCGCCCGGGTCCACGCCCACAACGGCAGAACGGCCTCGTCTGGCGAGCAGCGTCGAACCCCCTCGGCGAGCACCTCGCCCGCAGACTGGCCGACCTCCGGGAGCGTTCCGACGCCGTGGTCGACCTGACACGGCTCCACACCGCCGAACCGACGATCACCATCCGCCCGCACGACGACCCCGTCCCCTACACGCTGGCAGCGGGAGAGGTCTACGGCCCCGGATGCTCCCGCCACACACCGATCGGCCGCATGGTGTGGGACGCGTTGCGCAGCCGCCCCGTCACGGTCGCGGGCTCCCCGGATGCCCGGGTCCATCCTCTCCACGTCAACGACCTCGCGGATGCGATCGCGGCGGTTCTGTCCAACCGGCCGGCGAACCACGACCTCACGGCCGCACCCGAGAAGCCGTGCACGGCTGCCGAGTTGGCGCAGGCCGTACACGACACCGTACGGCCCGTCCCGGTACAGGCGGCTCCGGAGGAAGACCCCGGGTGGCGCACTCCGGCCGACGGCATCGAGCAGCCACCCGGCTGGACACCCGCCACGGGCCTTCCCCGAGGGCTGCACACCTTCGCCCAGTGGCTCGCCTACGAAGGAGTACTCCTCGAACGGGACTGACCGCTCCGGAACGAGCGGCCGGACGGCGAGGGCGGGATACCGGCCGGGAAACGCGGGGCCGTCGCCGGCCGTCGTGGGAGCAGCGAAACGCCCGTAGTACCACGGAAGTTGTACGACCCCTGTCGCTGCCTACCGTTGTGGTTCACCCACTGACGCGTCGGGTGGAGCAAAAGGTCATACCCCCGCAAGACGCGAGAGGAGTGGCTCTGTCGGTAGCTTCCTGCCCTGACCGCACCACCCGTGACGAGACAGGGGAAAATCTTGCGAAAGCACAAGATCGTATCGTTGGCGGCATCCGCCCTGCTGCTCGGAAGCGGCATCACCATCGCGACAACGGGACCGGCCTCGGCCTCGGACACATCCGCCGACGCGGCACGGCTCTGCACGGTGAACGCGCCGCGGTTCACCGGTTCGCCGGGGACCGGCAGCAACGACCCCGCGTTCTGGCCGGCCAGGGGCACGTACGCAACCACCACTTCCAGGTGCGCCGACATCAACCTGAAGCTGGACAGCACCCGAAGCGTGCGCACCTGCTTCAAGAAGGGGACGGGCTGGACCTGCAACGCCTGGCGGCAGCTGAGCGGCGGCAAGTGGGGACTGGCCGCGTCCGACGTGCTCGACAACACCGACTTCTTCCTGCAGTTCAACGGGACGACCCGCGCCACGGGCCTGATCGACTACTGAAGGACCGGATCGCCGCAAGGGGCCGGGTCGTCCGTTCGCCGACCATGACACCGTGAGTGTCCGGGAGTTGGCGGTGCCGAGAAACGGCTGACCCACCCCGCCCGACAACGGGGCCCGGAGCCAAGGGCATTGGCTCCGGGCCCCGCGCGCGTGTCCGTGGTCGTCGAAGCCGACGGGGTTCGCCCTCGTTTGGCCCCGGCACCGCCATATGGGCGACCGTATGCCGTTACAGCAGGTCAGAAGCGAGTAAAGCAGGTCGAGTTGGCCGATTCGGTGACACGGTTCCGGCGCTGTCGGCCGACTTCCGGAGCCTCGTGGTGTTGCGTGCGCCCACCGATGAGGAGACGGATACGAGCGACTCCCGAGGGCCTGTTATCTTTGCGTGACTTCACCGGGGAACTCTCGGTCACGCTTTGGCCTCTACTTCGGTGGGGCCGACGGAGTGGAGCACACGACTGCCCCCCGGACTCTTCGGCCCGATCCGCACAGCCGAACGAGCTGACCTGAAGCTGAGGATGCGCATGGCACACACCGGCCGGAACGACTGATCCCGCTGTCCGCCCGACGCGGGCGGACGTCCGCAGGTCCCGAGGAGGACCGGCGCGTTCCTGCGGACGGGGCAATGACCACTGCACGTGTACGGACACGGCCGGAGTTCGAGGCCGGCCCGGACTGTCATGGCTGGACGGAATGACGCAGCACACCATATTCGGCAGGACGAAGCGGGCCACGCGAGGGATGCTGGCCTCAGGGACGGGGCGCCGCAAGCAGGCGAGGCGTTCACGCGGCCGTCTGCCGCGCAGACCGGACTATCCGCGCACGGGCCGGAGCGGCTGGCGAAGGTGGGTGCCGTCGTGGCAGCTGGCCCTGGGCTCGTGCCTGACGTTCGTCGCGACACTGCTGACGGTGGTGGGTATCGCCTACGCGCGCACGGACATCCCCAAGGACCTCAACTCGTTCGCCACCCAGCAGGACACCATCTACTACTGGGCCGACGGCACCCCCATGGCCCGCACCGGCTGGGTGCGCCGCCAGGAGATGCCCCTGTCGAAGATCCCGGACCACGTGCGGTGGGCCGTGCTCGCGGCGGAGAACGCCGATTTCTACTCCGACCACGGCATATCGACGCAAGGGATCACCCGAGCGCTGTGGCGTACCGTCGGTGACGGTGACACCCAGGGCGGGTCCACCATCACCCAGCAGTACGTCAAGAACGTCTACCTGTCGCAGGACCAGTCCTTCTCGCGGAAGTTCACCGAGATGCTGCTGGCGGTCAAGCTGGACCGCAGCATGAGCAAGGACAAGATCCTCCAGGACTACCTGAACACCAGCTGGTTCGGCCGCGGCACCTACGGTCTCCAGCGGGCCTCGCAGGCGTACTACGGCAAGGAAGTCACCCAACTCAACGCCAGTGAGGGCGCGTTCCTCGCGTCGCTGCTCAAGGGGGCCTCGCTCTACGATCCGGCCGTCAACCCCCGCAACCGCGCACGGGCCGTCGAACGGTGGGCGTGGACCCTGGACCGCATGGTGAAGATCGGCAGGCTGAGCCGGGCCGAACGCGCCACGTACACCACCTTCCCCGAGCCGAAGCCGCCGCACGCGCCCAGCAGCATGAGTGGGCAGAACGGCTATCTCGTCCAGCTCGCCGAGTCGTACGTCAAGCGGGCCGGGCACATCTCCGACGCGCGCTTCGACCTCGGCGGCTACCAGATCTACACGACGTTCGAGAAACCGCGGATGGCCGCGCTGACCCGGTCCGTGCGCGAGGCACGCGATGCGCTCGATCCCAAGCAGCGCAAGGCTGACCGGAACGTCCGGTTCGGGGCCGCGTCCGTCGCCCCGGACGGCCGCATCCTCGCCGTCTACGGCGGACCGGACTTCGAGCGCCAGGCCTTCAACGAGTCGAACACGAGCACGGTCCCCGCCGGATCGGCGTTCACACCGTTCGTCTACGCCGCCGGTCTGCAACACGGCATCACGCGCGAGCGCAACGGTCCGAGGTCCGACATCACCCCGTCGACCGAGTACGACGGCGACGACGACATCCCCGTCATGACCCCCGAGGGCCCCTACTGGGACCGCAGCGGGAAAATGGTCAAGGGCAAGAACGACGGCGACCACTCCTACGGCCGCATCAGCCTGCACGACGCCATGGCCAAGTCCGTGAACTCCCCCTTCCTCCAGCTCGGCATGGACACGGGCCTGAAGCAGATCCGCAGCACCGCGGAGGCGGCGGGATTCCTGCCGTCGAGCTTCGGCCCGCCCGTTCCGGCGTTCGCGATGGGCAACTCGATGCCCAGCGCCATTCGCATGGCCGACGCGTACGGAACGTTCGCGGCCCACGGCATGCACACGGACCCGTACTCGGTCAGCAGGGCCACGCGCAACGGCGCGCCGGTCCGCCTCGACCTGCCGCGGCCGACGCGCGCCGTCCGGGCCACCGTCGCCGACGAGGTGACCTCCGCACTCACCCGGCCCCGCGGGAGCGGCAAAGCCCCTTCCGCTCCGGTCGCGGCCAAGGCCGGGACCACCGAGGACGACACCGCGCGCTGGTACGTCGGCTACGACCCGACCGTCGCCACCGCCGTCGTCGTGTACCGCATGGACCTGAACCGGAGCCTCGCACCGCTGCCGCTCAAGGGGTTGGGCGGTACTTCCGCGGGCAACCGGGATTTCCCGGCCCAGATCTGGAACACATACACGGAAGCCATGACGAAGTGACAAGAGCCAGAGCGAAATCCGCGTCCCGCCGCAATCGGAACCGTCTCACCCCCCGTCTCGCCCTGGGACTCGCGGCATGCGTCGTGGTGGCGGGTTCCGCGGCGCTCGTCCCGCTGCTGTCCGACGACTCCGCGGACAGCCGGGAGCCGGAACGGGACACACACACCGTCGCCGCACCGAAACCGACCAGCCGGGAGGTCCAGGACGCGAAGGACGAGAAGGACGAGGAATGGGACGGCAGGATCAAAATCCTGGGTGACGGCTCCACGTCCTACACCGGACCGCAGCCGGGCCGGCTGAAGCCGAAGCGGCTGAAGCCGGAAGAACGGCCGCCCCAGTTCGTGGTGTTCTCGTGGGACGGTGCGCTCGAAGGCGACGACCGCATGTTCTCGCGCTTCCGCCGGGTGGCGAAGGAGAGCAACGCGCACATGACGTTCTTCCTCACCGGCATCTATCTCCTCCCGAAGGAGAAGCGGAACCTCTATCGACCGCCCCAGCACGAGGCCGGGGCCGCCGCGATCTCGTATCCGACGCGCGAGCACATCCGCACGACGCTGGAGCAGCTCGGCGGTGCCTGGAAGGAGGGCCACGAGATCGGGTCCCACTTCAACGGCCACTTCTGCGAGAAGAAGGGCGGCGGGGACTGGAACGGGGACGAATGGACCAGCGAGATCAGCCAGTTCTACTCCTTCGTCCAGAACTGGAAGACGAACACCGGCTTCAAGGATCTCGACCCCTTGCCGTTCGACCCCACCCGTGAGGTCGTCGGAGGGCGGGCCCCCTGCCTGGAGGGTCAGAAGACCCTGCTGCCCGCCCTCAAGACCTTCGGCTGGCGCTACGACGCGAGTTCCCCCGGGGACTTCCAGATCTGGCCGTCGAAGAAGAACGGCATCTGGGACCTGCCGCTGCAGATGCTGCCGTTCCCCGGCAAGGAATTCCAGGTGCTGTCCATGGACTTCAACTTCCTCTACAACCAGTCGAAGGGCAGCACCGAGGGCGATCCCACGAAGTACGAGGCATGGCGCAAGGAGGCCCGGGACTCGTACATCGCGGGCTTCGAGCGGGTGTTCCACGGAAGCCGTGCGCCGATGTTCATCGGGAACCACTTCGAGGACTGGAACGGCGGGATCTACATGGATGCCGTCGAGGACACGATGCGCGAGGTCTGTCCCCGCAAGGAGGTCCGCTGCGTGTCCTTCAGCGAGCTGACCGACTGGCTGGACGCCCAGGACCCCAAGGTCCTCGCCCAGTGGCGGACGCTCGACCCCGGCCAGCCCGCGAACTGGAAGCAGTAGGCGGCACCCGTGGCACCGGAATCACGTCCGAGCGATCCGGCGGCGAACCCGCGGTGGAGCCGGTCGGGGCCGCCGAAGCGATCACGGTCTGGTGCCGGGGGCCTGCCGTGGGCCAGGATGGCCGGGTGAACGATGACATCGGGCAGCCCGCCCTGCGTCCGGTCCGGGGAGTGGCGCATTGCGCGGTCGCCGGCTTCGTCCTCGCCGGTGCCGCCTGGGCCGCGCGGGCCGTGTGGCAGATCCGGCTTGCCGCGGCGGGACTGCCGTCCTCCGGCCCGCCGGACCAGGGCGAGGGCCGGCACCGCCCACTGACCGGGCTGGAGGACGCGTACCACGTCGTCAGCACCCTGGGGGATGTGGCCACGCTGCTGTGCGCCGTCACCTTCCTCATGTGGCTGTCGTGCGTGCGGGACAACGCACGTGTCCTTTCGGGCCAGGCGCCGCGCTACGCCTGGCCATGGGTCTACGCGGGCTGGATCGTCCCCGTCATGAACCTGTGGGTGCCCCGCGGGATCGTCGCGGACGTCCACCACAAGAGCGCGCCGGGCAAGCCGCTGCCGCGGGCCGTGAACGTGTGGTGGGGGCTGTGGCTGGCCGGGATGCTGAGCGGGCTGGGGCTGATGTACTCCGGATCCACGGACGACGTGATCCGGCGTGCCTACACGGCCGTGCAGTTCCCGCTGCTGGTCGACGCGGCCGTCGTGGGCGCGGCCGCGGCAGGCGCCGTCGTCGTCCGTGCGCTCACCGCGGTGCAGCAGGAACGCGCGGATGCGGCGAGGCAGCACGGAGAAGACGTCACGGCACGACGCTGACCCGGCGCCCCCGGCCGATCCGTGAAGCCTGGCCGAGCACCTGGGGTCCGGCGGCACCGCGACGGCACCCCGGACGCACCGGACCGCCTCGCCATGACAGGCCGCCTGGCAAAGCCCGTCCCCGACGGGCACACTGCCACGGTGCCGATGCCCCGCACACTGCCGTGCGCGAAGGCGACCCGGCTCGCTTCCACGCCGAACCGACGCCGTTCCAGGAGACCGTATGAGCAGCGCCCTTCTCGTGATGGACGTCCAGCGAGCCATCGTGGACATCGCCGACGACGGCTCCGGATACCTGCCGCGGCTGCGCAGAGCGATCGACGGTGCCCGGGCTGCGGACATTCCTGTCATCTACGTGGTCATCGCGTTGCGCCCGGGCTTTCCGGAAGTCGCCCCGCGCAACAGGGCACTCACCGCCGTCGCACGAGCCGGGCTCCATGTCGAGGGCGACCCCGGTACCGAAATCCACCCCGATGTCGCGCCCCGGCCGGGCGAGTTGGTGGTCACCAAGAGACGAGCGAGCGCGTTCTCCGGCAGCGACCTCGACGTGGTGCTCAGGGCGCACGGCATCGACAGCCTCGTCCTCACCGGCATCGCCACCAGCGCCGTGGTGTTGCACACCTTGTGCCAGGCCAACGACCTGGACTTCGGTCTCACCGTCCTCGCCGACGCCTGCCTGGACACGGATGCCGAGGTCCACCGGTTCCTCACCGAGAAGCTGTTCCCGCAGTGGGCGGACGTCGTCACCGTCGACGACTGGCTCCGTGCCGCCACATCCCGGTAGCGACAGGCTCCGGGTCCCGACGCCGTCGGGAAACCACCGGTGGATCGCCCCTCTCCTCCTCCCCTCCTCTCCTTCTCTCCGTCTCTCCCCTCCTCCTCCGCTGCTCGGTGTGGTGCTCTCGGCAGGAACCGCCGGGGGCACCACGTCCACGACCCACCGGTCGGCAGGGCCGCTCCCGTGGTGGCGCCACCCTCCATGGTGTTGTCACCGACACCCCGTACTCACTGTCTGGAGCCAGTGACCGAGGCTCCGGCCCGGACCAGAGTGGTGCCATGCCCACTCGACGCGAAACCCTCGCCGCCTCGTCCGCCCTCGTCGGCGGCGCCCTCCTGCCCGCCGCACCCTCCGCGGCAGCGGCCACCCGCGTGGCTCCGAACCGTGCGACGGCCGCATCCGTTCGGCGCCCGGGCACCGCCATCGCCCTCACCCACGCCACCGTTCTCGGTGCGGGCGCCGACCACACCGTCCTCGTGCGCGACGGCCGCATCACCCGTGTGGGCCGATCGGCCGAGGTCCCGATCCCCCACGGGACGACGACGTACGACCTGACCGGCAAGTACATCGTCCCGGGCGGCCTTGTCGAGTCCCACGTCCACAACCAAGGGCCCGAGACCGTGCTGCCGCCCCTCTTCCCGCTCAACGGCGTGACCACGGTCCGTGAGATGTGGGGCGGGCCCCTCCACCACGAGTGGCGCGACAAGGTCCGCGCGGGCAAACTCCTCGGCCCCCGCTGGGTGATCGCCGGCTCGATCATCGACGGGAAGCCCTCTCTGTGGGCCAATGACACCGGCGACCGCGTCGTCGAGGTGACCGACGCCCGGTCCGCACGCCTCGCGGTGCGCGAGGCGAAAGCGAGCGGCGCCGACTTCGTCAAGGTGTACTCACGGCTCACGCCCGAGACGTACGAGGCGATTGCCGACGAATCCCGCCGACAGGGGCTGCGCCATGCGGGCCACTGCCCCGACACTCTGCCCATGGCCCGCGCGAGCGACGCCGGGCAGCAGTCCATCGAGCACCTCCACGCCCTCCTCCTCGCCACCTCGTCCCGGGAGCCCGAGATCAGGCGGGCCATGGCGAAGATCCGTATCGACCCCGCCCTCGGCACCAGCTTCGAGCGCTACGCGAGCTGGTTGGGGTGCCGTTAACGAGCGGCGAACCAGGTGACAAGTAACCCGCCAGTAGCTTTCGGATCGAAGGGGCGCATGAGCTGGTCCGCCCGCGGCATCCGGGCACTTCACCTGTCCGGCTGATCCGCCGGGTTCCGGACCCGTACGCTCCAGAGCCATGACCACGACCGTCACCGCCCTGCCCACTGCCGAGCAGGTGAGCGCCCTCGCTGAGTTCGGCACCGACCAGGTGCAGCAGACCACCGACAAGCTCAAGCGGCGCTTGCCCGAGCTGGCGGAAGAACCTCTCTCCGCCGAAGCGGAGCTGATCCTGAGCGTTCCGGAGACCCTGGGCAAGGCCATCAACCACTACGCCCGCCTGCTCCTGGACGCCCTCGACGGCCCGTTCGCCGATCCGGAGGCGGCCCGCTCGATCTGGCGGAGCATGCTGAACACGTGCGTCGTCTGGCGCGACCACCCCGCGCTTCCCGTCGATCTCCGCGACGCGCTGGCCACCGCGGAACCGCTGTAGCCCCGTCGGGTGGAACAGCAGAGGACCCCGGTGATGACCGTCGGGGTCCTCTGCGTCGTGTCGCTCCTCGGTGGTCAGGCTGTGATGCCGGCGGCTTCGTGGAGGGCCTGGCGGAGCTGGTCGAGGCCGGGCGCCCCGGCCGGACCCTGCGGGGTGCGGTAGATCCGGCAGGAGAGCGAGGGCGTGGCGCCGGGCTCGGCGAACGGGTCGTGGCCGTCGATCAGGATGGTCGGGGACCCGGTGAAGGCGGACCACTCGGCGTCGGCCTGGTTGGCGACCACCCGGGTGGCGAAGCCGGTGGTGTCCAGCCCGGCGTCGTCCAGGGCCTGCCGCAGCCGTTCCTCGGCGAGCTGCTGGTGAGGGCAGTCCGGCACGACCAGGACCTCGATCTCCATGTCTCCAGGATCGCGCATGTCGGCGCCGTACGGGCCGAAGGGCCCGACCTGTCCGGGCAGCGCTCCCAGAAGAGGGGCGCCGCCCTTCATCCGGTGCGGGGCCGGGATCACTGGACGGCTCCCGGCATCTGCGGCACCTCGTTCGTACCGCGAGGCCCGGGAACTTCCCCGGCCTTCAGGGCGGCGAAGTCTGCTTGCGCGGCCTCGACGGCTTCGGGGTACGCCTCGTGCTTGGCGTGCTCGGCGAGCGCCCGGTAGATGCTTGCGACGGAGGGGTTCTGTCCCTTGCGCTTGCCGGTGGGGATGATCAGGTCGGGCTGGATCTGCTCGACGGACTCGCCGCCCGCGCGGCGCCGGAGGACGGTGTGGAGCATGTCGTCGGTGATGACCGGGGGCCGGCCGCCGTGCTTGCCCTTGCGGGCTGCGGTGTCGAGCCCTTCGAGCGTGGATTCGCGGATGTTCTCCCGCTCTGTCTCCGCCATCGCGGCGAAGAACGCGAACAGCAGCTTGCCCGGGCCGGTGGGGTCGTAGATGCCGGGCAGGGGCCCGACGAGCATCTCCAGGATGAGGCCGTGGGCGGTGAGGTGGTCGGCGAGCGCGGTGAGTTCGGCGGCGTCGCGGCCGAGGCGTTTCATCTCGTACACGGTGAAGATGACCCGGCAGTGCGGGGCGTGCGCCTTGACCTCCCGCGCCGTACGGAGGGCTTCCTCGAACCGGGGGCGGACCCGCACCCGGGTGCTGATCTTCTCGCTGAAGATCTTGTCCCTGGGGATGCCGTGCTTGCTGAGCGCGTCGAGCTGGGAGTCGAGTTCCTGCCCGAGCGTCGAGCACCTCGCGTAGCCGATGCGGATGTCCGCGCCCGGCAGGTCCGGGTCGATCGGCGCCGGCGGAGGGGTGCCGGGCCGCCACGGGCGGCCCGGGCCGCGGTCGGCCGGGGTCGGCACCCGCAGCGCCTTCTTCAGCCGGGGCACCATGGTGAAGCGGCGGGTGTGGTAGGCGGAGGCGACCGCGCCGCCGCGTGAGCGGCAGGGTGAGCCGGGCTGGGCGTCACACTTCGGACAGGCGTGCTGTTCGATGTCGTCCGCGTCCGACCGGTCGGTCTGGGAAGGTTGCTGAGGGTCCGTCATGGGCCCGGATTTTCGCACAATGCAAGTCTCAGAAGGGGGTGCATCCCGTTTTTGAGTGAGAACGAGTTCTGCGAGCGAATCCGGGTGCGGCGGGGGTCCGACGGCTCGTAATTGATCTTGCTCGCGCAAAGGAACGTTTGTGAGAGTAACTGTGCGCGAACCTCCAGCCCTTGCTTCCTTCGGTGAAGATCGCCAGTGTGCGGCGGGTGCCCAGGCGGCCCGTCTGTTCGAGCTTCGTAAGCAAGGGCGACCAATGGCAGGGCTTCAGCCGACGGCTCGGAGTCGTTCGAGGAGTTCGCCGACACCGGCCGTGTGTGCGTATCGCGACAGTTCCGGTTCGAGGTCGCGCACCATCGTCACGCACCTGGGCGCGTCGATCCGGCTGGCCAGGTCGAGGGAACGGGTGGCGGTCGCCGCGGCGATCTCCGGTTCGCCGTCCCGGAGGTAGGTCTCGGCCTGGTAGGTCAGGAACACGGATTTGGTCTTGGAGCGGGTGGCGGTCAGCAGAGTGATGCCCTCGTCCATCAGCTGGTGGGCCTGGCGCCGTTGGCCGAGATCTGCGAGACAACGGCCGCCGTCGGCTGCGAGGTCGGCGTTGGACATCCACGAGCACCAGGCGGGGGCTGGATCGTACGACGGGGTGTCGAGCGCCTTCTCGGCGGCGGTGAGGGCCCGGCGGCACAGGCCGCCCTCGTCGAGGGCGGCGAGGGCGCGGGCCTGTCGCAGGTGGAGGAGGGACCGCGCGGTGGGGTGCTGGGTGCGGGGGATGGCGTGTTCGAGGATGTCGGCCGCAGCGCGGGCGTCCCCCAGCCACAGCAGTTGGTACGCGAGGTCGGAGAGGACGCCCGCGCCGAGGTCACGCTGGTGACCGACGTGGGCGTTGTGGAGGGCGGCATGCCAGAAGCGGCCGGCGGAGGCGTGGCGGCGTTCGTCGAAGTGCTGCCAGGCGATGGCCTGGGAGAGCGAGGCGGCCAGGGTATGCAGCCGCTGTCCGGCGGCGGGGGTGTAGCGGGACTCGCCGATGAACTCGGTGACGGTGGTGAGGTGCGCGCCCAGCAGATGGCGGGTGCGGCGTCTGCGCTCGGTGGCGAGGCGGATCAGCTCCGTCCCAGTGGCCTCCAGCCAGTCGAGCATCTCGGCGTCGACTTCGCCGGGTGCGGCGATCCGTGCGAACCGGCCGGGCTCGGTGACGGCCCACTGGTGGGCGAGAACGGCCAGCGAGCCGCTGGTGTAAGCGATGAACGACCGGCGGTCCAGGGAGGACATCAGGGCCTCTCGGAGTGAGGGGATGGCGTTGTACAGGCCCAGCGGCAGCGGGCTGTCCTGGCCCGGGAGCCAGCGGGGCCAGCCGAGATGGGCGACGGCCGCGTAGTCGATGCCGAGGACCTCGGCGATGAGCGGCTGGGACTCGTCTTCGTCGGGGTCGGCGCGGCCGGTCTCCCACTTGGAGACCCGTGATCCCCTGGTGCCCGAGCGCAGTCCACGGCGCGCCGCGGCCTGCCGGATACGGCGGGCCAGTTCCTCCTGCGACCACCCGCGCTCGTTCCTGGCGTGCGCGAGGGGGTGGCGGATTTCGTCGTCCACCCGCTCATTGCACCACTCACTCCCCGGCCGGGGGAGCTGTTCGAGGAGACCGGGGATAGGGCGGGGATAGGGATTTCCTCTGTGCACCGCGGCCGGTGGCCGCTGTACTCGTCGTATTCCGCCCGGCACGCCGTGTGACCGGGCGGAGTGCGGCGACGACTGTTCCCTCTGGCCTTGTCCCGCCCGCCGGGCTGTGTCTGTCCCGTCCATCGGGCGAGGGCCGGCCCGGGGGCCTTCGCCGTCGTCGTACGCCCGCCGTCACCGACGCACAGGGAGGGGCTGCCATGTCGTACGACCACTGAGCCCGAGAAGTCCGGGGCGGGCCCGCCCGATGAGGCGGGCCCGCTCTTCCAACTCCGGAAGGACCCGTGATGCCGTCTGTGACCGACCGCTACGACCCCTTGGACGCGGAGATCCTGCACGACCCCTACCCGGTACTGGCCGAACTGCGTGAGTACGCACCGGTGTTCTGGCACCCGGGCATGGATTCGTGGGTGCTGACCAGGTACGCGGACAGCGTGCGGGTGCTGCGCGACCACGAGACGTTCGCCCGTGACCCGCGGCGTACCGGGGGCGAGGTGCCGGAGCCGTCCTTGAGCGTGCAGACGCTCGACCCTCCGCAGCAGAACGCGGTGCGCTCCCTGTTCATGACCGCGCTGCGCGCCCAGGACCTGACCGGGGTCGAGGACCGTGCCCGCCTCCTGGTGGGCGAGCGGCTCGACCGGCTGGCCGGCGGGGGCCCGTTCGACGTGATGGCCGAGATCGCGGTGCCGCTGTCCGTGGCGGTCGTCGCGGATCTGCTGGGCGTCGAGCCCCCGCAGTACGGGGAGTTCGCCGCGGTGTCGGATGCGATCATGCGGAGCATGGACGGCGGCCTCAACCCCGCGCTCGTCGAACCGGGCCGCGTCGCCCGCCGACAGCTGAGCGACCTGGTCGACTCCTGGTTCGCAGCCTCGTCCCGCCCCGGCCTGCTGGCCCGGGTACGGCAGGCCACGGCGCCCGGCTCCGACACGCCGACCAGGCTGTACGTGAAGAACACGGCGCGGGTGATGTTCCAGGGCGGCTACAGCACGATGGCGGCTGCCATTGGCAACGCCGTCAACACCCTCCTCATTCACCCGGGAGCCCTGGACCGGATGCGGGACCGGACACTGCTGGCCACGGGGGTGGATGAGCTGGTGCGCTTCGACGGCCCGGTGCAGGGCACCACCCGCACAGCGGTGCGCTCCTGCCGGATCGGCGGCGTCGACATCGCGCCGGGGCAGAAGGTCGTCCCGCTGTTCGCGGCGGCCAACCGTGATCCGGCCGCCTTCGCGCGGCCGGACGAGCTGGTGCTGGAGCGCACTCCGAACCGCCACCTCGGCTACGGGTGGGGGCCGCACTCCTGCATCGGGACGACCGTCGCCCAAGCCGGGCTGCGTGCCCTGGTCGCGGCCCTGAACGACCACCCGGCCCGGCTGGCCGCCGCCGGCGAGGGCGTACGGCGCCGGACGGCGACCATGCGGGCCTTCGACACGCTGCCCGCTGTCCTCCTCCTCTGAGCACGCCCCTGCACCACGGCGATCGGCGCGCGCTGCTCGTCCGTCCATGTCTTCAGGAGTCCGCCATGCGCATTCTCATCGGCAACCACATTGATCCGTCCATCCGCGAGCGCGGCGACATGCGGGCCTGGACACAGCGCCTGTTCTGGTTCGCCCGCCCCGGGGACCTGCTCATTCTGTGTTGCGAGCCGGACACGGCGTTCGTCGACTACGCCCTGGCCCGCACCGGCGTGAAGCGCGAGGAGCTGACCGTGCTGGCCGCACCTGCCGGAGCGTGGGGTGAGAGGCTGCTCGATCCCGCCTCCCTGGCGGTGCCCGCGTTCGTGGAGCAGGTGCGGGCCGCGCTCGGTCGGGCCGGGGCCGGAGCGGTGAGCGAGGTGTTCGCGCTGTGGCCGTCGGCCGCCGTGGCGCGGCTCGCCGAGGTCCTGGGCGTGGCCGACCGCTTCTCGGGCGCGGCCTTCTTCGGGCAGGGCGGCGGGGAGATCGGGAACAGTAAGGCGAACTTCCGGGCCCTGGCGGCGGCGGCCGGGGTGCCGATCCTGCCGGGCCGGGTCTGCCGCAGCCGCGCCGAAGCGACCGAAGCGACCGGCGCGCTGCTGGAGTGCTCCGCGTCGGGGGCCGTCGTGGTCAAGCAGGCCCATAACGGGGCCGGGGTCGGCAACCAGTTGCTCGTACGCGACCCGGGGATGGCGGTGGACCATGCCGGGGCCCGGCATCTGCACCATCTGGCCCCAGGCCCGGACGGCATCGCCGCGTACTGGGGCGAGCGGTGGCCGTGGGCGAGCGGGAACGACCGGTGGCCGGTCGTCGTCGAGGAGTTCGCGCCCGGCGCCGACGCGGTGTACTCCGAGCACTACGCCGCGGACGAGGGAACCCGGGCCACCGAGACGGGCCGCCTGCTGTACGTCGGGCGGCGTCTGAGCCACCAGGTCGTGCCACTGGACGGCGTCACCCAGCCGGTGCGGGCGGCGCTGCTGGACGGCGGGGCC
This sequence comes from Streptomyces sp. NPDC056061, assembly GCF_042266885.1. NCBI lineage: Bacteria > Bacillati > Actinomycetota > Actinomycetes > Kitasatosporales > Streptomycetaceae > Streptomyces > Streptomyces sp. NPDC056061. The sequence continues at coordinate 59,281 of NZ_JBHJWQ010000033.1, forward strand.
CGCCTTGCCGAGGCGTACCGGGCGTTCGGCTACCGCGGGCACCTGAGCGCGGACGCCCTGGTCCTGCCCGATGGGGCTGTGGTGTTCACCGAGGTCAACGCGCAGGTCTCCGGGTCGTTGCACATCTACCAGTCGATCGCTCACGGCATCGTCGACGTCGCCGCCGCCCCGGCCCGGCAGGTGGTCGAGTACCACGTCCCGCCCACCTGGGCGGTGCCCTCGTTCTCCTCGTTCCTCGCCGCGCTCGACGAGCTGGGCCTGGCGTACGACCCGGCCACCCGGACCGGGGTGATCGTGTCGATGCCCGCCATCCCCCTCGCACCCGGGGAGCCGGTGCAGTTCGTGTTCTGCCTCGCCTACGACCCCGCCGAAGGCCACACGGCCGCGTTCGACCGGCTCGACGCACGGTTCGCGACCGTGCCCGCCGGCACCTACGACGCCAGCCAGCACATCGGCACCGGCGCCGTGTCCTTCTCCTCCTGACCGGGAGCCTCACCCATGACCACCACCTCGCTCACCGCAGCCACCGAGGCCGCCCAGCTCTCCCCCGTCTTCGACTCCGACCGACTGGCCGCCGAACTCAAGGCCGTCACCACCCACACCTGGAACGTGCAGCGCACCCACACCCACGGCGGGCAGGTCGGCCTGCCCGCCGCGATCGACTGGCGGGTCCTGCCCCTGCGCAGCCTCGGCGGCGACCCGGAACGCACCGACCCGGGCGGCCCCGGCCCGCAGCCGTTCGCGCCGACGCACTGGCTCGACCGACTGCCCTACCTCGGCGAGATCCTGAACTCGGTCCCCGCCCCGCTCAACGCGGTACGGCTGATGGCGCTGGGGCCCGGCGCCGCCTCGGACCCGCACCGCGACCCCAAGTACCGGCTGGACCGGGGCATCGTGCGCCTGCACATCCCCGTCGTCACCGACCCGGGCGCCGTGCTCGTCCTGGACGGCGTCGAACACTGCTGGCAGCCGGGCACCTGCTGGTACGGCGACTTCTCCCGCGAGCACCTGGTGCGCAACACCAGCCAGGTGGTGACCCGCGTCCACGCCGTGATCGACGCCCTGCTCACCGCCGGTCTCGCGGCCTGGTTCCCGGACGCCTGGCAGCACCTCCTCGCCCACGGCGAGGTCCTGTTCAACCGCACCGGCCCGGCCGAGGCTCCCGCCTGGCCCGGCGAGCTGCCGTACGAGGCGCTGCTGCCGTCCGGGTTCGGGGACTTCGACTCACCCGCCCCGCTGGACGGCTCCCTCATCCCCGCCCGCATCGACCGCGACGCCGACGACGTCCTCGCCCTGACGGTTGCCGGGCGCACCTTCGCGCTCGTCCCGGCCGGCGGCACCGGGGAGTTCCGGTTCTCCGGCTGGAGCGAGCAGCGCACCCTCCAGCCCGACAGCAACGGTCTGACCCTGCGGGTCCGCCGCGGCCGCGCCCTCGCCGACCGGCACGTGGCCGCCGCGCCCCGCGCCTCCTGATTCCGCACACCCCGAGAGAAGAGGAACGCCCATGGTCCGCCTGAACAGTCACGACGACTTCACCCCGCTCAAGGAGGTCATCGTCGGGTCCGCCGCCAACTACGTGGGACACGACCGCGACGTCAGCTTCGAGCTGTTCCACCACGAGAACCTGAAAGGCTTCCGGTCGGACTGGGCCTACCCGCGCCTGACCCGGACGTCGGCCGGCCACCGGGAGAGCTGGGCCATCAAGGAGCGGTACGCCGAGGAGCTCCACGAGGACGTGGAGGCCCTGGCCGCCGTCCTCGCCGGACTCGGGGTCGCCGTGCACCGTCCGCTGCCCCTGCCTCCCGACGCGAAGGCCATCGCGGGCCTGGGCTGGGAGGCCGCCCCGACCCCGGCGCTGAACATCCGCGACAACACGCTGATCCTCGGCGACGAGATCATCGAGACGCCGCCCGCGATCCGCTCCCGCTACCTGGAGACCCGCCTGCTCGCCCCCGTCTTCACCCGCTACTGGGAGGCCGGCGCGCGGTGGACGACGATGCCCCGACCCACCCTCACCGACAACAGCTTCGACCTGTCCTACGCGCGGGACACCGCGACCACGCTGGGCGGGCCGACCGAGGCCATCGACGACCCGCAGCCCAGCCCGTACGACGTCGGTGTGGAGATCATGCTGGACGGCGCGCAGGTGCTGCGGCTGGGCCGGGACCTGGTCGTCAACGTCGCCCAGGAGAACCACGCCCGGGGCGCCGAGTGGCTTCAGAGGCACCTCGGCCACGAGTACCGCGTCCACCGGGTGTGGCGGATGGCGGACAACCACATCGACAGCATGGTCCTCGCCCTGAAGCCGGGGGTGTTCCTGGCCCGGCACGACGGCATCCGGGACCTGATGCCCGAACCGCTGCGCTCGTGGCGCTACATCGTGCCGCCGGAGCCGGATGAGGGTGCGTTCCCGGTCTACGACGACTACGAGGACCTGGTCCTCACCAGCCCCTACATCGACCTCAACGTGCTCTCTGTCGACGAGCGCACGGTGCTGGTCAACCAGGAGTGCACCGGCCTGGCCAAGCTGCTGGAGGCCGAGGGCTTCGGCGTGGTGCCCGTACGGCACCGGCACCGGCGCCTGTTCGGAGGCGGGTTCCACTGCTTCACTCTGGACACCCACCGCACCGGCGGCTTCGAGGACTACCTGTCGTGACCCTCCCGGGTGTGCTGTTACTGGACGCGGCCGGCCCAGAGGCAGGTTTCCTCGCCACGGCCGCCGCCGCCCGCGGGCACCAGGTCCACGCCGCGACCACCGCCGCGGCGTACACGGGCTACGGTCCGGAGCTGAGGGGCCTTCTGGCCGGGCGGGTCGTCACCGACTTCGACCGGCCCGGCCGCGCCCTCGACGAGATCGCCGCGTACGCCCGCCGCCACGGTGTCGGCGCCGTGCTCACCGTCAACGAATACCTGACCGGCCTCACCGCGCACCTCTGCGCCGAACTGGGGCTGCCCGGCAACGACCCCGCCTCCGCGCGGGCGGCCCGGGACAAGGCCGCCATGGCCGAGACGTTCACCATGGCCGGGGTACGCACCCCGTACACGGTCCTCGTCCGCGACCAGGCCGGGCTGCGGGCCGCGCTGGCAGACCCACGGGTCGGCTTCCCATGCGTCGTCAAGCCGCCGTCCGCGGCGGGTTCCGCTGGCGTCACGGTGGTGGCCGGCCCGGCCGGTGCGGCCGAAGCCGCCCGCGCGGCGGTCGGCATGTACGCAAGCGGCGGCGACCCGCACATCCTGGTCCAGGCATACGCCGCAGGGACGGAGTACAGCATCGAGTCCCTTACACAAGACGGCACCACGACGCACCTCGCCGTGACCCGGAAGCAAGTGACCGCCGGCCCGAAGAGAGTCGAGACCGGTCACAGCCTCCCCGTCCGCCTGCCACCGGCCGTCGAGGCGGCCGTCTACCGGGAGACGGAGGCAGCCGTCCGGGCGGCCGGAATCCGGCATGGTGCCTCGCACACCGAGGTCATCGTCGGCGAGGACGGGCGGTGCACGGTCATCGAGCTCGGCGCCCGCCTCGCCGCCGGGCAGATCGGCGTCCTGATCCAGCACGCCCTGGGCATCGACGTGTGGGCGGCTCTGCTCGATATCGCCCTCGGCCGCCCGGCCGCACTCGCCCCAACCACCCGCAGGTATGCGACCGTACGGTTCGTGACCAGCCCGCGCGCCGGACGGCTGACCTCGCTCTCCGGATTCCCGGCGACGGGGCCGGGCGTGCCGTTCGTCCGCCTGCGGGCAGCGATCGGGAGCACCGTCCACGAGCCAGGAGCCAACAGCCACCGGCTCGGATCGTTCGTGGTCACCGGCCTGGACGCTGCCGAGGTCGAGGAGCGGGCCGACGCGCAACTACGGAGGATCCGCATCGAAGTCGAACCACACCACGACGAACCGGGACCGGTCCCCGGCCGCCCGGCCAGGACCGACCGATGAGCGGGCCCGCCACACGGGAGGCTCACGAATCCGGGTCCGACGCGACGATCACAGCGGCCTGCTTCCCCGCCCCTGCCCTCCTCCTGCGCACCAACGCCCCAGTCGCCCAGCGGACGGTCCGGGCCTTCGCCGGCCAGCAGGCCGAGGCGGCGCGCTTCCTGGCCCGGTCCCTGGCCGCCGCTCTCCGCCCGGCCCCCGACATGCGGGCCCGGGTCGCGGCATTCATCGCCGCGTTCGAGGCGACGGAGGACTGGCGGTACAGGGCAGCGGCCTCCAGCCCGCACAGCACCGGCCGGTACAGCCCCATGTGGGCAGACCGGTTCCGGACTCCCATCACCGACGACAACCCCAACCTCTTCCGCGTCGGCGACCACACCCGCTTCCGGGACGGCGCGACGTGGGATCCAGCGACCCGCACCTACCAGGGAGGCACCGACACCCCGGCCAGCCGGACGATGCGACGGTTCGAGGCGCTCGCAGCCGCGAGATTTCCCCCGTCGCCGCGCGTTGACGTCGTGTGCAACAGCGTCTCCCTGCCCGACGGCCGCATCGCGGACGGGACGCGGCTCCTGCGCGGCGCCGCCGCCCGCCGGGCCGCGGCCGAAATGACCGCCCGGATCTCAGCACGAGGCGGGGACACGTCCCGTATCACCACCAGCGGACACCTGATCTATACCGCCAGCGCACCGGAAGCAGAACGCCACGCGATCTTCCACCACGCCATGACCCTGCTCGCCCGCAACCACACCGCCCCGGCCGACACGCTGACCGCATGGCTCCAGGCCGCCTACCTCCTCTACCAGGCCCCCCGCAGAAAGCGAGGCGCCGACGCGACGATCCGCACCTTCCTCGTCGCAGCGGGCACCCTCCTGCTGTCCAGCCCGCCTGCGCTGCCGCACGACATCGACCTGCGCGCCTATACCCGGACACACGATCTGTTCGTCACCGAACTACGGGCCGCCCAGAGCATCGGTACAACCTCCGTCGGACGGCGGATCTGAAATCTGCACACCGGCCATTCAGGCCAGAGCGGCAAGCACTCCGGCCAGCGTGTCGTAACTCTCGCGGACCGCGTCCGCCTTGCCCAGCCGGTGCCGTTCAAGCCGGATCGCCCCCAGGTGCCGGGCCTCGTAGATCCCCGAGCGCCACACAGCGGCGGGCGAGCGGTCCACAGCGCCGTAGGACTCCCAGAACGCGGTCCGCTCGTCCTGCTTGGCTGTCGCCATGCGGATGGTCCAGTCGGCCGCCGGGTCACCGAACCACGCGCGGTCGAAGTCCAGCACCCCGGTAATCACCGGCTCGGGGGCCTTCGGGTCCAGCAGGGCGTTGACGGTCCACAGATCGCCGGTCAGCAGCCTCGGCTCGGTGACCTCGTCGAGCGCGGCCCGCCCGTGCGCGGCCACCGCGGCGACCTTCCGTACGTCGCCCGCGTCCAGACCGGCACCGTCCAGGTCTGCGGCGATCTCCTCCAGCGACGCGATCACTGCCTCGCTCCACGTCCCGTGTCCCGGACCGCCGACGGGCCCGAAGTACGGACCGCGCACGTCGTGCACGGAACGGGCGATGGCACCCATCTGCCGGAAGAACGCCGGCCACACCGTACGCGGATACGCCCCCAACTGCTCCGGCGCCGGAACGCCGTCCAGGCAGGTCTGGATCATCCAGTCCCGGCCGATCACCTCGTGCGACCAGTCCGCGGCCAGTACTCGCGGCATCAGCGGCGCGATCACCGCCAGCCAGGGCTGGGCCACGTACTCGTTCCGCATCAGGTGGCGCTCGCTGCGGAACTGGCGGCCCTCCTCCGGCGCGACCCGCAGGATCACCGGCTCCGCCCGCCCGGCCAGGGCCACGCAGTAGACGTTGTTGTACATCCCCGTGCCCAGCTCGACCGCGGAGGCAGGCACGGCCTCGGGGCCGAAGGCACGGCGGCAGATCTCCGCAATCTCCTGGGCGGTCACTGACTGCTGGAACGCCTCCGAGGAGCGCTCAACCGGCTGAAAATCCATACCGCTCAGGATGCCCCGCCCGACAGCCGCTCGTCACATCCACCGCGTACAGCGACACGGCGGAAACACCCGCCCTGACACAGCCTCGGCTCCTGCCACGCTTCTACCAGGCCAGCCCACCGCGCCGGAGTACTTCACCGATACCCGTGTCGCCGCACGCCTGCGCTTCTACTGTCCAGCCCGAGAGATGATCACAGAAGGCGTGCAGAGGGGCTGAGCAGTGGGGCGGGATCTAGGGTCTGTTTCTTGGATCATGTTCGGAGCCAGATCGCGAGGGCCGCGAGGGTGACGGTGCCGAGGTAGATGTAGGCGCGTTTCTCGTAGCGG
>NZ_JBHJWQ010000034.1:0-60708 GCF_042266885.1 Streptomyces sp. NPDC056061
GCCGAAAACGCTCACACCCGCGAGTCGTCAAACGCAAGGTCCTGAAATGGGCCGCGAAACGCTCCCACCACGCACACTGGCCCCAGCCCGAACACAGCCCTCACGTCACCATCCGATTCACTAACTGAACGGTATTGTGCCTAACTGATCGTTTCAGAATGCGATCTGACCTCTCGGCTGAGACGGCGCTCAGTGGTGCGACGGAACTGGTAGCTCTGGTTGCGCGTTGGCTCCACAGGACTTTGGGGGGGAGAACCTTGTCGAACTTGAGCTTCCCGCCGACGCGGGCGGTCGGACGCGGGGCGGCCTGGTACCGCGGGGACTGCCATGTTCATTCGGTTCACTCGGACGGGGAACTCACTCCTGAAGAGTTGGCTGTTCGGGGGCGCGCTGCCGGGCTCGACTTCATGGCGACGACGGAGCACAACTCAGCTGCGGAATCCGGCGCGTGGGGGCACCTGGCTGCCGATGACTTCTTGATCGTTCTTGGTGAGGAAGTGACCACGAAGACCGGGCACTGGCTCGCGCTCGGCATCAAACCCGGCGAGGTCATCGAATGGAACCACCAGGTCAGGGACGGGTTGATCGATCAGTGCCTAGACCAGGTCCATCAAGTCGGAGGGCTGTGCGTGGCCGCACACCCGCATGCGCCCTATCCGTCGGGCGACTTCATGTTCCCCTTCCGGGGCTTCGACGTGGTGGAGGTCTGGAACGGACTGTGGACTTCGGACCGACCTTGGAACGCTGACAACGAGGCCGCCTTGGCGGAGTGGGGGCGGAGCCTCGCAGCGGACATTCACACGGGATCGTGGCGGCCGGCGATGGGCAACAGCGACACCCACTTGGAAGGGCAGATCGGCATCCCTCACACCGTGGTCTTCGCCGAGGAGCTGAACACCGAGGCGATCCTGGCCGGAATCCGTGCCGGCCGCAGTTGGATCGCCGAGTCGGCGGACGTGGACGTGACGTTCACTGCCAATGCAGATGGTCACGTTGCCGGGGTGGGAGAACAGCTCACAACTTATGGTGGGCAGGTCGAAGTGCATGCAGCAGTGCGAGGCATGCCGGTGGGGACTGTCAGCTTCCACACCGATCGAGGAAAGGTTCACCGGGCATCTCTCCCCGGCAACGGGGCAGGTGTGGTGGCGTGGGACACGACGGCGGAGGAGTCAACGTTCGTCCGCATCGAGGTCCGCCATCCCAACGGGGACGTCGCCGCACTCACCAATCCGGTTATCCTTGTCTGACCACTCGTTTCACCGTACGGTGCGCAGGCGACGGAGGCAGATGAGGCTGCAGGCCAGTTCGAGCAGGCCCTGATGGAGGTCGGCGCGTCGTTCGTAGCGGATCCGGAGCCGTTTGAACTGGTGCAGCCAAGCGAAAGCCCGCTCTACCACCCAACGGACCTTGCCGAGCCCCGAGCCGTGGGCCACGCCACGTTGGGCGATCATCGGTCTGATGCCGCGCTTCCACAGCAGGCGGCGGTACTTGTCGAAGTCGTAGCCCCGGTCGGCATACAAGTGCCGCGGCTTACGGCGGGGTCGCCCTCGCAGCCCCCGGATCGGCGGAACCGCATCGAGCAGCGGCAGGAGTTGGGTGACGTCATGGCGGTTGCCGCCGGTGAGGGTGACGGCGAGCGGGGTTCCGTGCCGGTCAACTATCAGGTGGTGCTTGGAACCAGGACGGGCGCGGTCGACCGGCGAGGGGCCCACGTGATCCCCCCTTTGAGGGCCCGGACATGCGAGCCGTCAACAGCGCAGTGATCTACGTCCAGAAGGTCGGCGCGGCGCAGCTCGGCCAGCAAGGCCGCGTGCAGGCGTGGCCAGACGCCGGCCTCGGTCCAGTCCCGAAGGCGACGCCAGGCCGTCACCCCTGAACAGCCCACCGTTTCGGCCGGGACATCACGCCATGCGACTCCGGTCCGCAGTACGTACATGATCCCGGCGAGTGCCGCCCGGTCGGGAACGCGCAGTCGCCCGGGGTAGCGGCGGCGCCGCGCAGGAACAGGTGGCAGCAGCGGAGCTACACGCTCCCACAGGTCATCCGGAACAAGATCAGCACGCACGCGGACACCCTGCCCACGAAGATCACCGGGCACAAGACTTACGACTCAACTCATTCTGAAACGATCAGTAAGTCGCGCAGTAAGTCGTAGCGCACAATCTTGCCTTCGATCTTCCTCATGATCTGGTGCGGGATATGCCGTTTGTTGGCGACGCGCAACTCAGGCAGCAGCACCACAGCGAACACCTCACCCATACTGGACCACCACGCAACGGACTTCTCGACGTCGTCCCGCACCTGACGGTCGATGTGTTTGAACTGGTGAGGCTTGTGTGCATCGTGGGCGTAGAAGGCCTTGAACTCCACCACTCCGTGTAGTTCTGGAATCCGAGAACTGCGGCGGCTCGGCTTTTCAACCACTGCCAGGTCCACACTCCGCTTGGCGAGCTCTCCGTTCTTGCCCATCGTGACCAGCCCGGTCCACTCGCGGCCCACGTCCAGCCGTGTCCCTTCGAGTCGCCGGTGCATTGCGTAAGCCACACGGTCGCGGACCGGATGCTCAATCTGCGAGGTGAGCGCCAGGTAGGCCAGTTCTCCCTCTTCGAAGGAGCGGCCTGCGGTCTGCAGACAGGAGTCAAGGGATTTTGCGGTGAGTCGCCATAAGTCTGTGCCCTTGCCAGCCTGTGGCTCATTAAGCCCTGCGGTCGTCGTTTCAGTCACGCCTTGAAACTACTGCACTGGTATGACACCGGGCTCGGGTGTGTAGAGAGCGAGACATGGAGATGCAAGGGAAATCCCTAACGAGGCCTGCGGGGCCCTCGGGGGCGGATGGGCGTCACAGAAGCTGAGACGTGTTTGTTGAGCTGCTTTCGCAGGGCTTGGTTGTCGTGGTACAGCGCTGCGATGGCAGTCTGGGCAGCCTTGAGCTTTTTCTCCAGGAGCGTGCATTCCTGGGTCTTCTTGGTGAGGCGCCTTTTGAGTTCGGTGAAGCTTCCCCTTGATCGTGGACACCTGGAGACTGGGATCTTGAGGTTCCAGAGGAAGTAGCACCAGGTGGGAAGCAAGTACACGAAGCGGTACACCGAGGAGTTCAAGCGGGACGCGATTGCGCTCGTCGATTCCTCGGGCAAGACGGTCACCGCCGTCGCCCGGGAGCTCGGGATCAGCTCGGAATCCCTGCGCGGCTGGTACCGCCGGGCGAAGGCGGACCGGGGCGAGGGCGAGTCCGGTGAGCTGACCAGCGCCGAGCGCGAGGAGCTCAAGCGGCTGCGCAAGGAGGTCCGTGAACAGCAGCAGACGATCGAGATCCTGAAAAAAGCGACCGCCTTCTTCGTGAAGGAGAACGACCGGTGAGTGAGCTGTACCGGTTGATCCATGCGGAGAAGGCGAACTACCCGATCGTTCTGTTGTGCCGGGTGCTGAAAGTCGCCCGCTCCTCCTACTGCGCTTGGCGCGAGGGCGAGGCCGCCCGCCATGCCCGGCAGGCCGCCGACGACGCGCTCGTGCACGAGATCACCGTGGTGCACATCGCCTCCCGACACACCTACGGTGTCCCGCGCATCCACGCCGAACTGCGCCGCCTGGGCCGGCGGGTGAACCGCAAGCGCGTCGCCCGTGTGATGCGTGAGCGCGGCATCCGCGGTGTCACCCGGCGCAAGAGGCGTTCGCTGACCCGGCCGGACGCGAAGGCGAAGCCGGCCCCGGACCTGATCGGCCGCGACTTCCACGCCGAGCGGCCCGGGACCGGGCTGGTCGGCGACATCACCTGCCTGCCCACCGCCGAAGGCTGCTCTACCTCGCCTGCTGGCTGGACCTGGCCACCCGCGAGGTCGTCGGCTACGCCATGGCAGACCACCACCGCGCCGAACTCGTCGTCGACGCCATGGACATGGCCCACGGGCGAGGCCGGCCGCGGCCGACACCGCTGGTGAGATCGACTGGGACGTCTCGGTCGACTTCACCATCGTCCGGGCGCATCAGCACGCGGCCGGCGCCCGGACCGATCCGCCGCCTGCCCCTGGTTCAAAGGGGGCCGAACCGCCAGAACACCAGGACGAGACGCCGTGGCAGAGCCTCGTCGCCCGCCTGGCGGAGGTGGTGCGGGAAGTGAGGCCCTGGGCCGCTCGCGCGGCGGGTTCGCATCCTCGCCCGCACTCCGGCAACCCTGCCAACCGGCGCACACCACACTTGGGGTCCGTTTACGCCAGTCTCTTCTTGGTCTCGTCGCGATAACGGGTCGCCGACTCGTGGTCTTTGCTACAGGAAGGGACTGGCCCGACAGCCGACGCGAGACTTTGACGACCAGCAGAAAGCAAGCAATGGATCTTTATAGGGCGACGTCAGCCCTACCAAAATTCGATAGGCGCCACGGCATGCCGATGAGTGACCTGCGCCTGGCTTGAAGCTACGTCTTCCTGACACCTGACCGTTGAGCATCCTTGCGCGTCCAAGAAAGGAAGCCATAGCATGATTGCACGTACAAGCAATGCCAATAGTCGCCACCAGCATATACGTTCAGGCTCCCTTTCGACCGCCGGAAGGTGGTTCGCATGCGAGAATGATCCCATTTCTGCGCAGCGTTAGATGCAGCGGCATCACATGCAGCGCACTTCAGGCGATGCAGAGGAATTCAATTCAGCAAAAGCCTTCTGCCATCGCGCCAATATTCCTGGCCGCGAGGTGCTGCGCCGCACTCTGTGAACCGGCGGACGGATACCGATTCTCTGTCCCCGCCGCCGTGTATGAGTCGTTCGTCTCGCTGTAGCGCGCTGCCGACCGCCAGGCGGTTTCCGGCTCCTGTACTCCAGCCCGTCGACTGTCGTCTCTCAGTGCGGAACCGCCCTGCATGTACGCGTGGTGCAGCGCGGTCGGCTCGGACACCGTATTCGTCTACCCGTAAGGACGAACATGCCACTGCGCATTGTGGGCTTCAACCTCAGTCACGACAGCAGTGCCTGCCTCGTGGAAAACGGACACCTCGTCACCGCTCTCGCGCTGGAACGCATAACCGGTGTCAAGCGTGGCGTGGTCCCCATGCATGCCTATGCGGCCGCCATGGCCGCACTCACCCGTGATCTGCTCGCAGGCGTCGGCCTGGCTCCCGCCGACATCGACTATTGGATCGCCACCTCTACCGAGTCCCGGGATCAGTACGACGAAGACCGTCTGACCGACACGCTGGGCCTTCTGGCAGCGCCCGAGCGACGTCTGGTGCTTCCGCACCCCGGGCACCACCTGGCCCATGCCAGTGCCGCTTTCTACACCAGCGGGCTCCCGGAGGCTGCGGCCCTGGTGATCGATGCGTACGGGGCTCGGATCGGTGAACAGCGCGAACGCGAAAGCGCCTTCGTCTTCACCTCCGGCCGCGCCCCCGCGATGCTGTGGCGCACGCTGCGCAATGAGGACCGAATTGCTGGCCGGGCGCGGAAAGGTGCGCTGTGGATTCCGCGGGAACTCAGTGGCGTCGGCGAAGTATACCGGGTGGTCACCCTTGCTCTCGGGTTCGCCGAGCCCGGCTCGACTTATGACGACGCCGGAAAGACCATGGGCCTGGCCTCGTACGGACACCGCCTGTCGCGGCAGAGCCTTTTCATCCACACCGACGGCTCTGATCTGTCGTTCGACGGAGCCGCTGACGCGCTGGTAGAGTTGGGACTGGCGGTGCCGCGCCATGAAGGGCTGCAGTTGAGGCCCCGGCCGGCCGGGGCGCCTTTGGAACAGTTTCACCGCGACTTGGCGGCACAGATCCAGGCGGAGTTCGAAACCGCCTGCCTGCACCTGGTCGGCCGCACGATGGCAGCCTCCGGCAGCCGCCACCTGGTGCTGTCCGGCGGGTGCTTCCTCAATTCCATGCTCAACGCGCGCATCGCTCGAGAATGCGGACTTGACCGGCTGTACATCTTCCCGGCCGCGACCGATGACGGCAACGCCGCCGGTGCGGCCCTGTACGCCCACCATGTGCTACTGGCTGATCAAAACCGACCGCACGCAGGCACGCGCGAACTGCGCCATGCCTTTCTCGGCCCAGCCCGGCTGAGCAGTACACCTGCCCAGGAGATCACCGAGCGCGCCAGCGCCCTGGGACTGACCGCAGTCGGTCATTCCTCGCCTCGCACTGCGGCCAGGGCCGCCGCCGAGGCCATCGCCCGCGGCGAGATCATCGGCTGGTTCCAGGACCGTGCCGAGTTCGGACCCCGTTCCCTGGGCGCTCGTTCGATTCTGTGCCACCCGGGCCGCAAGGGGATGAAGGACCGCCTCAACGCCCGCGTGAAGTTCCGAGAGGCATTCCGGCCCTTTGCCGCCTCCGTGCTGGCCGAACACGCCGAGAAATGGTTCGATCTGCCCACAGGGGACAGCCCATTCATGCTGCTGGTCTGCCCCGTGAGGCCCGAGCAGGCCGACGCGGTGCCCGAGGTGGTCCACACCGACGGCACCTGCCGACTGCAGACCGTGGATTCCCATCTGCCTGGCCCGTTCCGTGCGCTGATCGAAGCGTTCGAGGAGCAAACAGGTCTGCCCATGGTCCTCAACACCAGCTTCAACGTCCGTGGCAAGCCCATCGTCGAGGACTGGCGCGAAGCCCTCGACTGTCTGTTCGGTTCCCGCTTGGACCGCCTCTTCATCGGCCGGCACGAGATCCCCGCGCCGGACCTGGCCGCTCTGTGCCCGCTGCACGAGAGTCCCGACGGTCCGGACCTCCTCACCGCGGAGGATCGCACGCTGCTGCAACACTGCAGCGGAACCAGCACCCTGCGGAATATCGCCGCATCCATCGGGTGTGACGAGGAGACGGCCCTCGACCGCGCCCTGCTGCTCCGCCGCCGTCGCCTGCTGCGCTGGGCCCACGTGGATACCCCGCGCCCCCTGGCGCTGCCGTTGCCGCAATACGATCCGCACGCGGCAGGGTGAACGCAGATGGACATCAACCTCGCCGACCCAGACCTGTACGCCACCGCCGACGGCGGGTTGGAGGCACTGCGCTCTCTGCAGCGTGCGCGTCCGGTGTACTGGAACGCCGCGTCCACCACCGGTTTCTGGGCACTGACCCGCTACGCGGACGCAGTCACGGTCTACCGCAACCCCAAGTCGTTCACCTCCCGGCAGGGGATCCAGGTCGGCCAGTTGGAAGACACCCGCCTTCCCGCCGCCGGCAAGATGCTCGTCCTCGCCGACACGGGCGAACACCAACGCATCAAAGCACTCATGAGCCGTCATCTGTCCCCCGCAGCCCTGCAGCGGCTGCTGCCCGAGATGCGCTCGACCGCCCGCGAGGCACTCACCCGCCACACCGGCGAGCAGGCGGTCGACTTCGTCACGGAGATCGCCGGGCAGCTGACGATGACGGTCATCGGCGCGCTGCTGGGCGTGCCCGCCCGTGACCGACCAGATGTCGCCCGCTGGACGTCCCTGGCCTTCGACGAGCCACCCGTCGGCACGGCACCAGCCATGAGCGCCCAAGAGGCGAATGCCCAGCTGTTCGCCTACTTCGCCGACCTGTTGCACCCACGCCGCGATACGGCCCACGCGGATGACCTGATCAGTGCTCTGGCCGCACCGGCGACCGGCAGGCACACGCGACTGAGCACCGAGGAGATCCTCTTCAATGTCCACCTGCTGCTCGCCGGGGGCCAGGAGACCACCCGCCAGGCCGTCGCCGGCTGCGCCGCCGCCTTCAGCAACCACCCTGACCAATGGGAGCGCCTGCGTGCCGATGACGGGCTGCTGGACACAGCGGTCGAAGAAGTCCTGCGGTGGTCGGCGCCGAGTCTGAACGTCATGCGTACCGCCACCCGTGACATCACGATCGGCACGACCACGGTACGCGCCGGCGAACAGGTGACCGTGTGGCATCCCATCGTCAACCGCGATGAGGAAGTCTTCCCTCATGCGGATGCTTTCGACATCGCCCGGGAGCCGAACCGGCACCTGAGCTTCGGCATGGGCAGTCACTTCTGCCTGGGAGCCTGGCTCGCCCGCCAGGAACTCCGGGTGCTGATGCAGGAGATGCTGGCTTGTGTGGCCCGCCTGGAGCCGGCAGGCCCGCCACGTCGCTCCCGCTCCCGCCGCACCTGGGGCTATGACTGTCTGCCCATGCGTCTGGTCCCTGTTTGCCCGGCCCCGAGGGAACAGGAGTTCAAGTGACCCACGTAGCCGAGAGCCGGCGGCCGCTGTCCCAGCTGCAACTGGCGTTGATCCGCCGCGAGCAGGCCAATGACACCGCTCCCGTCCGCTGGGCGAGCAGCACCCTCTCCTGTCACCTGCCGTGGAACCCACCGCGCCTGAGCGCCGCCGTCGAGGCGGTGGCCCGTGACCACCCCGCAATCAGTGCCGTATTCGACCTGGCCCCTGGTGGCACCCCGCGTCAGGTGGTTCGTTCCAGCGCCGGCCTGCCCTTGCACCACCATGATCTGCGCCAGTACAGCACCGCGCGCCAGCAACACCTGATCGCTGACGCGCTGGCAGCCGGGACCGCCGACACCGATATCGACGGCAGTGCGCTGGCGCAGGTCTTCGCCCACCGGGTGGGCGAAGAGGTGTTCCGGCTCTCACTGCTCAGCCATCCGGCTCTGCTCGACCGCTGGAGCCATCACGCCTGGTTCGCCGATGTGCTCCGCCGCTACCTGCTCATCGCACCGCCGCCCGGTTCCGGTCCGGTCTCAGCGCCGGCCGATCCGCTGCCCGACCCCACGGCGGCACAGCTGGCGGCGCGGGCCGCCGCCTTCACCGGCTTTTCCCCCAGTCCTCCCAGCTTCTGGATCACCGAGCCGGAGAGCTCCTTCGGCCCCGTCGCGGACGCGGGCCCGCTGATCTGTCAGGCCTTTGTCGAGGAAGGCCTGGCGCACCGACTGGCGTCACTGGCGCAGCACCTTGGGATCCCGCTCAAGCAAGTCGTCCTCACGGCCCACGCCAAGGCCGTGGGCGCGGGCACCGGACGCACGGATGTGACCGTAGGCGTGGAGACTCCCTGCTGGCAGGCTCCGGGCCCCAGGCCGCTGGACCAGCTCACCAACGTCGTCGCCATGCGCCTGCGCCTGCCGGCCAACTCGTGGGACACACTGATCGGCCAGGTAGCGGCCGAGACAGCAGCGGCACAGTCGTACCTTCACCTGCCGCCGGCGCTGTTGCACAACGCCCTGCGGACCGATCGGCTACTGGATTCCACCTTCTCCTACAGCGAGACCGCCATCGAGGCCGACCTGCTCGACGGGGCGGCCGGCACCCTTGCCCCGTTGGCCGGTCACGAAGACTGCGCTGGAGAGTCCCGCACACCGTTCGAGGGAAGCTTCCTTGCCGAGGTCTTCCGCGGCCCCTTCAGCGGAAGGATGCTGCTGCGACTGACCGCCGGCCCAGGTCTCACCACTGCCCAACTGCGCGAAATCCTGCGGATCCACTTGGAGGTACTGTCCCACTGTGCGGCCCAGCACGAGCCGCATCACTTCTTTACACCGCTCACGGACCGGCAGCGGCAGCTGACACTGCACCAGTGGAACGGGCCTGAGCGCCGCTATCCGGTGGAACAGTGCGTCCACGAACTGATCGAACAGCAGGTCCGCAAGACGCCATACGCGACCGCTGTGGTCGATGCCGAACGCACCCTGACCTACCGCGAACTCAACGCCGACGCCAACCGCCTGGCACACCGGCTGCGTGCCGCCCGCGTCAGCACCGGGTCCGTCGTGGGTGTCTATGCCAAGCGCAGCGCCTCCTTGTTGACCGGCTTCCTGGCCGTGCTGAAGGCCGGTGCTGCCTATCTGCCGCTGGATCCGCAGCAGCCGGCCGAGCGCACCGCCTACATGCTCAAGGATGCCGGCACCCACTTGGTGCTGAGCGACAGCACCTACGCCGACGCACTGCCCTGCGGGAGTTGGTCGGTGTGGAACACCGACCAACTGCCCGACAGGCAGTTCCCTGACCACGATGTGCCCGGTACATGTTCCACCGAGGACTTGATGTACGTCATCTACACATCAGGCTCCACCGGCAGGCCGAAGGGCGTGGCAGTCCCCCACCGAGGCATTGCCAACTACCTGGGGTGGTGCGCGGAGGCCTACGCCCGCCATGGGAGCGGCGGGACCGCGGTGTTCTCATCGGTGGCCTTCGACATGGTGGTACCCAACATCTACACGCCCTTGGTCACCGGTCAGCGCGTGTGCATCCTCGACGAACGCCTCAACATGTTCGCCGTTGCCGAGCGGCTGCGGGGCCTGGCTCCGTTCAGTTTTCTCAAGCTGACCCCGGGCCAGTTGGAGATGCTCAGCGAACTGCTCTCGCCCGAGCAGGCGCAGAGCCTGGCCGGCACACTGGCAGTCGGCGCCGACGCGTTCTCCGTGCGCACTCTGCGTCACTGGCGCCGCATCGACCCGCGTACTCCCGTGCTGAATGAGTACGGGCCCACCGAGGCCTCGGTGGGCAACTGTGTGCATTTCATCGACGACACGGAAAGCGGCGACCTCGTGCCCATCGGTCGTCCCATTCCCAACACCACCATGTACGTCCTGGACGACATGCTTGCGCCGCTGCCTGTCGGGGTGCCGGGCGAGCTGTACATCGGCGGGGACTGCGTGGTGCGCGGCTACATCAACCGTCCGGATCTGACGGAAGAGCGCTTCGTCACCGATCCGTTCAGCGAGCGACCCGGTGCCCGGATGTATCGCACCGGCGATATCGGGCGGTGGCTGCCCGGTGGTGTCCTGGACTTCCTGGGCCGGATCGACAGCCAGCTGAAGATCCGCGGCTACCGCGTGGAGCCCGCCGAGGTGGAAGCCGCCTTGGCCGAGCACCCGTCCATCAGTGAGGCGGTGGTCAGCCCCACGGGCACCACACGCGAGACCCTGTCCCTGGTCGGCTACTACGTTGCCGAGCACGCCGTGGGCCCTGAGGAGATCCGTACGTACCTCGGCAGTCGCCTGCCCGAATATCTCATTCCCAGTTTCCTGGTGCCCATCGACGCCGTACCACTCAACGCCAACGGCAAGGTCGACCGGCCTGCTCTGCCGGCGCCCGGACGTCACCAAAGCCACCGGGCCCGGCAGCAAGCCGCCGTCCGGGGCCCGCAGGGACAGGCTGTCCGACGCATCTGGAATGCGGTCTTCGGCACTGGGAAGCCTGCCCTGGACGATCCGATCACCAGGGCGGACCACCAGCTCGCCGGCGAGGTCCAGCTCGCCGTGCAACTGGCAGAAACGACCGGTCTTCAGCGGACACGCGCCTTTCGCCTGGTCGCTTCGGCCCGGACATTCGGCGAGCTGTGCGAGCAGCTGAGCCGAGAGGCTGCGCGTCCCTCCACCTCCGGCACGCGCACGGGCCGGGCGCCACGTCCTCCTATCCCTTCCACGACGTTGGGGGAAGTCACCCGATGACGGCCGGCCGGGGCCGGAGCGCCCCTTTGGACATCGACGGCGAGCGTCTGCTGCACCGACTGCGCACACTGGCCACCATCGGCCGCGATCCTGCGGGCGGCATCAGCCGGCCCGGCTTCGGTGACGCCACCGCCCAGGCCAACCGGTACGTGCAAAAGGCGGCTGAGCAGCACAACCTGTGCACTGCAATCGACGCAGGCGGCAACCTTCTGATCCGTCGGCCCACGTCCCAGGCTCAGCAGAAGCGACGCACGTTGTTGATGGGCTCTCACCTGGACACCGTCTACAACGGCGGCTGGCTCGATGGCGCCTACGGCGTGCTGTCCGCTCTTGAGGTCCTGGCCACCATCGCTGAACACGATGTCGATCTGGGTTTCGATCTGACAGTCGTTGCCTTCGCCAACGAGGAAGGCGCCGACTTCCCCCAGCCGTTTTGGGGGTCGATGGTCCTATCCGGCCAGCGCGACGCCCTGCCCGCACAGCCGGTCGACTACCAGGGCAACCCGCTCGCCAGCGCACTGGCCCGCACCGGCGGAGACATCAACGACCTGGTCTCGGCCGCCTGGAAGCCCGACGCGTTGCTGGGGTACCTGGAACTGCACATAGAGCAGGGCCCGGTCCTGGAGAACAGCGGCACGCCGATCGGTGTCGTCGACGCCATCAACGGCCGTTTCGTCCTCCAGGTCGACCTGCACGGAACAGCCGCCCACGCCGGCACCATGCCCATGGAGGGCCGGGCCGACGCCCTGGTCGCCGCCGCGCATCTGATCCTGGCCGTTCGGCAACTGCCTCGCGAAGGCCGCTGCCAGGTCGCCACCGTCGGGCACCTGGAAGTTTTGCCGAACTCGGCCAACACCATAGCCGGCACCGCCCGGCTGACCGTCGACCTGCGGGACGCTGACGTGGATCGACTGCGGCAAGCGCACAGGGATGTGTGTGACGAAGCGCAGACCCTGGCCGACCGGCTGGGCGTCCAGGCCCGGTGCGAGCAGATCATCGCCACTCGTCCCGCCGCCACCGCCCCGTCCTATCAGGCAGCTATCACCGAAAGCGCCGACGCCTTGGGCCTTGCGCACACCACGCTGTCGAGCGGCGCCGGCCATGACGCACAGATCATGGCTGCTGTCACCCCCATCGGCATGATCTTCGTTCCCAGTATCGGCGGCGCCAGCCACGTACCGCAGGAGGACACCGCCGTCGGTGACCTCCTCGCCGGGGCGCGCGTCCTGCTGAGCTCCGTCCTACGCCTGACGACCTGAAGTACGCCCGCAGCGGCGCGCACGCACCGCGTGCCGTGCAGCTTTCGACAGGAGGCAGAACATGGAGTTTCCCGCCGTCCTGCAACGGCCGCCCGCCGGCAGCGGCCTGGCGTCGTGGCTGGTGCGCCACGCCGAGCAGGTCGACCACCTGCTGGCGACCACCGGCGCCATCGTGCTGAGAGGCTTCGGAGTCCGCGACGCCGCAGAGTTCCACGACGCGATCCAGCACCCGTTGGGCACTTTGATGCAGTACGTCGAGGGCGCGTCCCCACGCATCCCGCTGGGCGACGGCTTGTACACCTCAACCGAATACGCCCCCGACCTGACGGTCTCGCTGCACAACGAGCTATCCTACAGCCACCAGTGGCCCGGACGGGTGGCGTTCTACTGCAGAACCCCGGCCGCGCACGGGGGCCAGACCCCCATCGCCGACAGCCGCAAAGTTTTCGCCCGCCTGGCCACCCGGCTGCCCGGGATGCTGCCCGACGAAGTGCGCTACGTGCGGCACCTGCATGACGGCACCGGAGCCGGCCAGGCCTGGACCACAGTGTTCGCCACCGACGACAAGGCGGCCGTAGCCACCTACTGCGCCACCGCCGGTATCGGACATCAGTGGCTGGCCGACGGCACGCTGCGCACCAGCCAGGTCCGGCCGACTGCCCTGCTGCATCCCCTGACCGGCGAGGCTGTGTGGTTCAACCAGGCCCACCAGTGGCACCCCTCGAACTCGGGCACCGACGATGAGGCGATGCTGCGCGAACTGTTCGGCGACGCCTTGCCGATGAACGCCCTGCGGCCCGACGGGCAGGAGATCGGCGCCACGGTGCTCACCGCCATCCGTGAGGCATACCAGTCCGAGCGTGTGCAGTTCGACTGGCGGCCCGGCGACGTCATGGTGCTGGACAACATGCTCACCGCCCACGGGCGCGCACCCTTCACGGGTGCCCGCGAAGTACTCGTGGCCATGGGACAGCCCATACGCCTGACCGACGTGGAAAGGGTTACCTATGCGTGAACACGCCCCCACCAACACGATCGGTGCATGGATCGAGCGCTGGGCCCGTACCAGCCCCGATGCCATCGCCCTGGAATGCCGCGGCGCCACCTGGTCCTACCAGACACTGGAGCACATGGCGCAGCGCGTCGCCGACCGCCTGTACGAGCACGGCACCCGGCCCGGCAACCTAGTGGCCCTGCCCGCGCATCGCAGTCCGCAAACGGTCGCTCTGCTCCTGGGCATCCTGAAGGCTGGCTGCGCCTACCTGCCCCTGGAGATGGGCCACCCTGCCGCCCGGAACCGGCAGATCCTCGGGCGGGCCCATGCCGACGTTCTCCTAGCCGACGACGAAGCCGACCTGGTCGACAGTGGCCTGCCGGTGCTGACAGCCGCCTCGTGCTTTGAGCTCACCGCACCCCGGCGTCCCCAGGCCATCAGCGGTGAGCTGGCGTACGTCATGCCGACCTCGGGTTCCACCGGGGACCTGAAGCTGGTCGAAATCACGCACGCCAGCGTGCACCACAACCTCACCTGCCTCAACGAGGCCTTGGGCGGCATCACTGCCGACGACGTTTACCTTCACCTCGCCTCCTTCGCGTTCTCCTCGTCGGTTCGCCAACTGATGCTGCCCCTCTCCGTCGGAGCTCGCTGCGTGATCGCCACCGGCACGGAACGCACGGACCCCCGCGAGTTGCTTCGCCGCATGCACGCCAGCGGTGTCACAGTGTTGGACACCATCCCCTCGGTCCTGGCCGTGCTCACCGAGGCGCTGGAACACCTCCCAGCGTCTCAGGAGGCCGTCGAGCAACTGCGGCTTCTGCTGCTCGCGAGCGAACCTCTGCCCAGTGCGCTGGTACGCGCCTGGCTTCGTAGCCCGGCCCGGCCCAGGGCCCGCCTGTACAACATGTACGGGCAGACCGAAACGGCAGGCATTGTCTGCCTGCAACCGATCGACCCGACAGCTTCCCTGGGCACTGTCGTCCCGATCGGGCGCCCGCTGCCCGGTACCGAGCTGTGCCTGCTCGACGACCGTCAGCGTGTCCCCGCCGACGGTGCCACGGGGGAGATCGTCTTGTACGGCCCCGGGGTGGCCCGTGGCTACCGCGGGGATGCTGCCTTGACCGCCGAGCACTTCGCAGCATCAGGCCCGCACCGGAGCGGCGGCACGCTGCGCGGCTACCACACCGGTGACCTGGGGCGGCGCACCGCTGAGGGGACCATCGCTTTTGTCAGCCGGCGCGACCGCATGGTCAAAGTCCGTGGGCAGCGCACCAGCCTCGCCGAAATCGAGCACACTCTGGTCGGCCATGAGGCGGTTGCCGAGGCCGCCGTCGTCGATACCGGTACCGACGCATCCGGCGCCGTGCTGCGCGCCTTCGTCCGTCTGCGGCCCGGTGTTCTGGATGCGGCGGTGGCCGACCGGCTGCGCACGCTGCCCAACGGGCTGCGCGTCGTGGACCTCAACCCGCGCGAGACGGACTTCCTCTATGCCGAGATCTTCGACGCCGAGGTCTATCGGCAGCACGGCATCACCGTGCCGGAGAACGCCTGCATCATCGACGCCGGCGCCAACATCGGCTTGTTCACGCTGAGCGTGGCCACCCGCTATCCCACCGCCCGCGTCTACGCCTTCGAACCCGCCGCGCCGACCGCCGCCGCCTTGCAGGCCAATGTGCTGGCCAACGGCTGCGACAACGTCCACGTACGTGTCCAGGGGCTGAGCGAGCGGCCCGGGCCGGCCACACTCACCTTCTACCCGCACAGCTCGGGGCTGACGTCCCTCCACGCCGACACCGGCGAGGAACGCGCCCACCTGGTCAACATCATCTCCTACCAGCTCGCCCACGATGCTGTTCCCCGCAGTGAGGAACTGCAGGAATTCACCACCGACCTGGCCGACGCCAAACTGGTCCAGCAGGTCCTGCCGTGCGAGTTGTCACGTCTGTCCGACGTGCTGGACGTCGAGGGGATCGAGACGGTGGATCTGCTCAAGGTCGACGTCCAGAAATCGGAGACCGAACTCCTCAACGGCATCCGTGAGGACCACTGGGACCGGATCAAACAGATCGTCGTCGAGGTCCACGACATCGACGGCCGTCTGCGGCAGATGGCCGCCCATCTGACCGAGCGGGGCTACCTGGTCACCACCAAGCAGGACCAGATGCTCGCCGGCTCCCCGATGCACTACCTCTATGCCCGCCGCGCCGACGCACGCCCGGCGGCCGCACCGACCGCCGCTGCCGACCGCCCGGCACCGGCCACCGTCTCCGATGAGCAGCTCAGCTCCTACCTGGCCGCGCGTCTGCCCTCCTACCAGGTCCCCGTCTCCGTGGAGATCCTCGCCGCGCTGCCACGCACGGTCAGCGGCAAACTGGACCGCAGCGCCCTGCGGTCCCGCCGTACGGCCGGGCGGACCACTCTTCCGGGCCCCGGCCCGGCCGACCCGGTCACCGCCGACATCCAGGCGGTCTGGCAGGAGGTCCTGGGCAAGCCTGTCGCCCTTACCGATGACTTCTTCACCATCGGCGGCAATTCCCTGTCGGCAGCCCGGGTCATCACCCGTATCCGGGCCCGCCACACGCCCGAAGTCACCCTTCGGATGATCTTCCAGGAACGCCGACTGGACCGCTTTGCCGCCAAGGTCCGGTCCCTGTTGACCACGCAAGCCCAGTGACGGTGCGCCCCGAAGGCAAGGTGACATGACCACCGAATACCCGCTCACCCCGACACCCCAGCCGTCCGGCCCCGAGGCAGCCACCTCGCCCGGTGCCATCGTGCGACCGCTGTCCTTCGGCCAAAAGGGCCTTGAACTCCAGCAACAGGCCGCCCTCAACAGCCCCATCTTCAATGTACCGGCCGCTCTGGAGCTGACCGGCCGGCTCGACCAGCAGGCACTGCGCCGGGCACTGACACGCATCGTGGAACGCCACGATGTGCTGCGCACCACCCTGGTGTCGCAGGGCGACAGGCCTGCTCAGGTTGTGCACCCGCCGCAGCCCATCGAATTGCCCGTGCACGACCTGCGCAACCTGCCCATGGCACAGCGCGCCGGTGCGGCCCAGGCTCTCCTGGACACCGCGGCCGCTGCCCCCTTCGACCTGCGCCGGGAGCCTGGGCTGCGTTGCCTGCTGGTCGTGCTTGATATCGACCGGCACGTGTTCTTCTGGAACATGCACCACATCGCCTGCGACGGCTGGTCCAAGAGCATCTTCGCCCGTGAAATATCCCAGCTCTACACGGCCTTTCGCAGTGACGGCACGGATGAGCTGCCGCAGCTGGAGGCGACCTACGGCGACTTCGTGGCCTGGCAGCGTGCACTGCCTCCCGATCTCCTGGACTCACAGCTCGCCTACTGGCGACGTCAGTTGGCCGGGGTCGCCGACCTGCCGGGGCTCAGCCCCGCCCACGGCGCCCCTCAGCCTGTATCCCGCCATGGCGCTGCCAGCGACTTCCAGGTCGGCCGAGAGACCCGGCGCGCCGTGGAGGACCTGGCCGGCCGCAGTGGCGCCACCGTCTTCATGGTCCTGCACGCCGCCCTCCTCGCCGTGCTCCACCGCATCAGCGGCCACCACGACCTGGTGGTCAACGTGCCTTACGGCAACCGGCCCGAGCCCCGGTTCGAGCCGCTGATCGGCTTCTTCGTCAACGTACTGGCCCTGCGCTCCCACGTCCACGGCGACCCCGCCTTCAACAGCCTCCTGAGCCAGGTGCAGACCACCGCGCTCGACGGCTACGAGAACAGCTCGGTGCCGTTCCAACGCGTCACCGAGCAAGTGGCCGCCCAGCATGCGGGGCGTGTCGGCCCCCTGCACGAGATCTCCCTGGCGTTCCAGAACCTCCCCTACCAGCAGGTGCGCCTGGCCAACCTGGAGGTCGACCGCTGGGCGCTGACCCGCGTGGATATCCGCTACGACCTGGAAATGCACGTGTGGGAGGACGACGCGGCAGGCGGGTTGGCGGGCCGGCTGCTCTACCGTCCCGACTTGTTCGAGCCTGCCACGGCCGACGCCTGGACGGCCGCCTACACCGCCGCGCTGCAGGCCGTCGTCAGTGACCCCGGTGCGCGTCTGTCCCAGCTGAAGCTGCCGGCGCTGCCCTCAGCCGTGCCGCCGGTCACCTACAGGCAGGATCTGCGGGAAGTCGATGCACCGCAGGTGGCACCCCGCACTGCGGCCGAGTCCGCTGTGTGGGGCATCTGGGCTGAACTCCTGCACCGCGAAGACATCGGTGTCACCGACAACTTCATGGCCATCGGCGGGCACTCGCTGCTGGTCGCCATGATGGTCGGAAAGATCCGCGAGACGCTGGGGGTCTCGTTGCCTGTCCAGACCATCTTCGGGGACCCGACGATCGAAGGCATCGCCGCCGCGGTGGAGGCGGAACGGGGCTGAGCCGCACGTCCCGGCTCGCTTCGCACCGATCCGGAGCGGGCGACCGTCGTCCGTGCTTCATGAGGAGGTCCTTGTGGTGTACCAGGAGTCTCACCCCACCCTTGAGCCCGGCCCAGTGCCCGAAGGCAGCCTGCGTACTCTGGCCCCGCCCCAACTGGGCATCCTGGAAGCCGAGGTTTGGTCCCGTGACCCCGCCGCCTACACCGTGGTCAGCGCGGTACGTGCCGAAGGAGTGCCCGACTGGAACCTCTTGGTGCACTCCGCCCGGCAGGTCCTGGGCCGCCACGATGTCTTGTCCTGGCACCTGGTCCTGGACGACGGCTACCGGCTGACGGCCAGGGCCACACCCTGTGCTCCGCAGCGCGACCCGGTCGAAGAACTCGACCTGCGCGGGGACGACGCCGCTCACGCCGACGTCGTCATCGCCCAGCGGCTGCGGTGCGAGCGCGGACGCGTCATCAACCTCATGGACCCTGCCGGCCTTCCGCACGCGCGCGTGCTGCTCTTCCGCACCCCCTGCGAGCCCGCCGGCGAGGGAGACACAGCCCTGTGCGCGCTGATCACTCATCACGCCCTGGTGGACGAGTTCGCCACCACCCTGCTGTGGAGCGAAATCTTCCAGCGTGCCACTGGTCAGGCCGTCTGCGACCACTACGACTGCCGCTACGCGCAGTGGTCTGCCGCCAGCGTCAGTGACTCCGCCGCAGCGGCAGCCCGCCACGCCGCCCAGGAGCTGGCCGGGCACCTGGGAGCCCACCCTCTGGGCATCGCGGAAGCGCCGCCGCAGCCCGGACCGGCACCCACACCGCTGCACTTCACGCTGCCGACCCCCCTGCATGCCGCTGCCGTGGCCCGTGCGGCCCAGCTGGCCGTGCCCCCCACCGCCGTCTACGGCGCCGCGCTCAGCCATACCCTGTGTCGCCGGGCCGACGACCGCCCCCTGGTGTTTCATCTGCCGATGACACGCCGCGCCCCCGACGTCGACCACGACATCGTCGGCTGCTACGTCAGCTCCGTACCGGTGCTGGCCCGGCCCCCGGGCGACTGCGACGACCGCGCGCAGGCCATCCGCCGCTGGCAGGCGTCCCTGGCCTTCAGCAGTGCCCGCTCCCACGCCGACACCGCGACGCTGCGCACAGCTCTGGGCGACCGGGCGACCCCCCGGGTTTCTCTGGCGTTCGAAGCCCCGAGCACCGTCCGCAGCGCCCCGCCCATCCGCTGGAAGCCTCTGCCCGCACCCGACAGCACTGCCAAGACCCCGCTCGCGGTGTTCCTGGCACCGGGCAGCAGAAACGTCGCCGGCTCCGGCCGCCTGCTGTGGCAGCACGGGGTGCTCGACGGCTCCTCCGCCCGCGACCTGGTCGCCACTTTCCTGACCAACGTGGGGCGATACGCCCGTGCCTGATGGGACGCCTGGAATCATGAAGGGAGACAGGACCATCAACGAGTCCGAAGTCCCACCACCTCAGCCCGCCGACGACTCCGCCAAGCCCACTGCCGAGGAGATCGCCGAGATCTGCAGCACCGTCATCGGCGTGGACATCCCACCGGAGGCGGACCTGTTCGCCTTCGGACTGCACAGTCTCAACCTCGTCCGCATCGTCGGTGCCATCGACGTACTCTATGGCGTCCGCCTGACGGCCTTGGACATCCACGACCACCCCACCGCGCTGGCCCTGGCCCTCCGGGTCGGCGCGGGCAGCGAGCGGATCGGTCATGACTAGGCCCGACACAGGCATCCTGCTGCCCTCCCATCCGGCGCAGGCGGGCCTGATCGCCGCCCACGGCCGCCAAACCCACGCCCTGAACTGCACCTGCGCCTACCGGGTCACCGGCGCCTTGGACTCCCTCCGACTGGCCAGGGCCTATGAGCGAGCCCTAGCCTCGTTTGACGCGCTGCGCCTTGAATGGGTCCCCCTTTCGCCCGGGCTCGGATGGCGCTCGACTGCCGGCCCCCGCGCCACGGTGCGCTGCACCGACCTGCGCTGTTCTGTCAGCCCGCACCCGTCCGACGAGGGCGAGGCCGCGATCCGCGCCCGCCTGCAACGGCATGCCGCTCACCGCTTCGACCTCGGCGGCGGCCCGGCGGCGCTGGTCGAGATCATGCGAGTGCGAGACCAGGAGTGGATCGTCAGCGAGGCCATCGACCACACGCTGGCCGACGGCCGCTCCCTGGCCCTGCTGCACGACGCGGTGGCCGCCTGCTACCGCGACCCGCAGCACGTACTGCCCCAACAGCCCTCCTACACCGAGCATCTGGTGACCTCCGCCCAACAGCCCACCGACCGCAGCCGCAGCTACTGGCAGCGCGCCTTCGCCGATTTCACCCCGCCGCCGTCCGGCGCCCAGCACCGGCCTTCCGCCGCAGCCGCTCGCTGGGAGTGGACCCTCGACGCCACGCAGGCCGCCGATCTGCAGCGGGCCGCGGGCCGCCTGCGCAGCACACTGTCCTCCGCGCTGGTGGCCGCTCATGCTCACGCCGTGGCCCGGCACCTGGGCACCGGAGACATCGCAACCCACCTGGCCATGGACAGCCGACAGGCCGCCGACCAGAACCTGTTCGGACAACTGACTGTGCTGGCCCCGCTGCGCGTACGCCACTCATGGGAAAACGAGCTCGGCCGGCACGTGACCGCCGTGGCGCGCGCCATGTTGCAGATGCGCGAGTACCTCGACATCGACGTCAGTGCCCTCGACGCGCTGGGGGTTCCGGTGTCCGTGGGCCGCCCAGACGCCACTGTCTTCGTCATGCAAAACCTTGCGACAGCCCCCCTGGAGCTGCCCGGGACATACATAGCGGCACTGCCGGTACCCAGCACGGAACAGGCCGGCGGCCTTGTCACCGTCGTACGGCGACGCCCGGACCACACGGTGCACCTTTCACTCACAGCCCCCGCGGGCAGTGTCCTGGCGCCGCTGCTCACCAGCATCGGCCAAACCCTGCAGGCCACCGTGATCGCCGTGGCCGACCGCCCTGCCGAAGTTCTCAGCAGTGACGCCCTGCTGCCCCCGGACAGTCAGGCAGTGATCAAACAACTGGCCACCGCGACGCCGCCATACCCCTTCGCCCCCGTCGACGCCGACATCCTGCAACAGTTGGAGACAGCCGGCCGGCGCACCGTGGTGGACGATGGGGAACAACCGTGCTCGGCCCGCACCTTGCTCCGACGCGTACGGGCATACGAGGATCAATTACGCGCCGCGCGGATCGACGCCGGACATGTGGTCGCCGTCGACAACCTGCCGGTGGCCGAACGCATTGCCGCCTATCTCGCCGTGCTGCACCTTGGCGCCGTCTACGTCCCCCTGGCCACGTCTGGTGACAGGCCCGCCCGCCTGCCACGCGGCGCGGCCCGTCTGAGCGACAGCGGCCTGGACCCCGGCACAGGGCTGCGCCTGGGCGAGGGGCCCCTGGGCCCCCAGTCCCCCGCCTACGTCGTCCACACCTCCGGCACCACCGGCAATGCCAAAGGCGTGGTCGTCAGCCGGGCTTCCCTGGCGAACCTGGTCCGCGGCGAACAGGAACGCTTCGGCATCGGCATCGGCATCGGCACCGGCAGCCGCCTGCTGCTGGTGGCACCGCCCACGGTCGATCCCTGGATCTGCCACGTCACCAGCGCCCTGCTCCACAACGCCACCCTCGTGCCCGCCCGCCCTCTGTCCGACCGGCCGCTGGCCCAACAGATGCGCAGCGGCCGCGTCACCCATGCCTTCCTGCCGGCCGCGCTCCTGCGCTCCCTGGACTCCACCGACCTGCCCGACCTTCAGGTGATCGCCACCGCCGGCGACTACTGCCAGGCCGAGGACCTTCGTCCTTTCACTACGCAACGGGTCTTCAACATCTACGGGCCGACCGAAGCCACCGTGACCGCCAGCGTGGCCGAGATCACCGAGGCCACGGACCCGGTGCCGATCGGTCGACCCATCCACGGCACCAGCGCCCGAGTCGTCATCGACCAGGTGGCCAGCGCCCCCCTGGGTGTCATCGGCGAACTGCTGCTGGGCGGCGTCGGCATAGCCCTGGGCTACCTCGGCGAAGAAGAGCTCACCAGTCGGGCGTTTCCCGCCCTGCCCCACGCTCCGCACGAGCGGGGCTACCTCACCGGTGATCGGGCATACGTCCGTCCAGGCTGCGAACTGGTCCTGTGCGGCCGCGTAGACCGTCAGGTAAAGATCCGCGGCAGCCGCGTCGAGCCGGAAGCCATCGAAGCCGCTGCCCGGGCCACCGGTCTGTGCCGTGACGCCCATGCCAAGGCCTACCCCTCGCCTTCCGGCCCCGACCGCCTGCTGGTCCTGTTCGCCGAACGGTGCCCGGACGCCGCGGCCCTTTCCGTCGCCCTGCAGGCCGCACTGCCACCCGCGGCCCGCCCGCACCACATCGCCGTCATGCCCCGGCTGCCGCGCCACGACAACGGAAAGGTCGACGACGTCCTGCTGCCGCAGCACTACGCGCAGGCCACCGGCCAGAGTACCGAGGACCCCAGCCCGCCTGCACATCCCCTGGCCCGGTCCTGGGCCACCGTCCTGGGCACCGCGCCCGCACCCGACCACCAGTTCTTCGCCCAAGGGGGCGACTCTTTGAACGTGCTGCGTCTGGTACGCCAGGCCCGTGCCGCCGGACTCCAGCTCTCCCCCGCCGACGTATACGCCCACCCGCGCTACCAGGACCTCAAGCAGCTGTGCGCGGACCGGTCCTCCTCCAACTCTGCGAAAGGCGCGACCTCACTGGGCGGCCCCATCCCTCTGGGACCCGCGCAGCGGTGGTTTTTGGCCCTCGGCCTTCCTGAGCCGCAACGCTGGAACCAACGACACATCATCACCTTCTCCCGTCTGCCTCCTGACGCGCTTCTGCGCCAAGCCCTGAACGGGCTGGTGGCCACCACCCCACTGCTGGGCTCCGCTCTGGATCTCCAGAGCAGCAGTTTCATCCCCCACCTGGCCGCCGTGCCCCTCACCCGCCTGCCCGCAAAGGCCTCCGACCAGGAGTTGCTTGCGGCACTGAACGAACTCAGCTGCCGCATCAACCCCTTCGCCGGCTCGATGCTCGCTGCGCTCGCCGTGTCCGAGACCGACGACAGCGGTGCCTTGATACTGATCGCCCACCACCTTGTGGTGGACATCTGGTCCTGGAGCGTCATCGAAGACCGTCTCCGCCAGTTCCTGCGCGACCCCGCCGCCGTGAAGACCACACCTCGTGATCACGGCTTCGCCCAGTTCGCGCGCAGTGTCCAACAGCAGTGCTCTGCCGGGGCGTTCCACCTGGATGCCGCTGTCTGGCGCCAGATCCTCTCCTCGGGCACCACCACCGACTTCGCCACCCGTCCCAAGCGGCTGGAGCGCGCCGAGCGCACCATCGCCGTCCCCCAGCACTTGGTGCGCCGGTTGCAGGCGCCCCTGTCTCGTGTGGCCCTGGCTGCCCTCGGCCACGCTCTCCTGGCGGTCGCCGGCCCCGGCCACACCGTCATCGACCTCGAACGCAACGGACGGATGGCTGCCGGAGGCGACCTCAGCAACGCCGTCGGGTGGATCGCCCTGCACCACCCTGTAACACTCGAACACACCCTCCTGACCGGCACGGCCGTCCAGCACCTGTCCCAGGCGATCGATGCCGTCCCCGACTTCGGGCTGGGCTACGGTGCCCTGCGCTGGTCGGGGCGCGCGGACCTGGGCCGGCGCGTAGGGCGATTCGCCGTCGACGTCTCCGCGGACCAGCCTCCGGACGCAGCGCCCAAAACCCTGGCAGACAGGGTGCGGGCCCTGCCCCTGTCCTTGACCGGAATCAACCAGCTTCCCTATGAGGGAACATTCACTATCCGGCCCAGCGGAGACTCCCTGCGCGTGGTCCTGGACTACGATCCCAGGCGGATGTCCTGCAGACAGGCGGAGGCCGTCCTCAACGCGCTCG
This sequence comes from Streptomyces sp. NPDC056061, assembly GCF_042266885.1. Classification (NCBI taxonomy): domain Bacteria; kingdom Bacillati; phylum Actinomycetota; class Actinomycetes; order Kitasatosporales; family Streptomycetaceae; genus Streptomyces; species Streptomyces sp. NPDC056061. Next base: position 23,916 of record NZ_JBHJWQ010000034.1, read on the forward strand.
CAGAGGCCACACACTCACAGCACGACCCGCCCGCCACGCGGAAACGGCCTCGCACGGACCCCTTCGACCAGCCGGTCCCGGCCAGCGCCATGCAGCACCTCATGTTGCACCAGACTGGCAGCAGCCCCGGCGTCTATGTCCCCCGCCAGCTCCTCTCCCTTGGGCGTTTGCCACAACCCGATGCCTTTCTCGACGCTCTCAGCACCTTCCTCGGTACCCTGGAGCCGCTCCGGCGCCGCTTTCACACCAGCGCCCGGGGCCAGGTGATGCAGACCTGGCTGCCGCCCCGGCCGTGCTTCCCGCTGCAGCATCACGGAGGGGGCCGCGACAGCGCCCTCGCCTGGTTTTCCAGCACCGACAGCATCACCCGCGAGTCCGCTCTGTCCGAAGGCCCCTTGATTGAAATCACCGCTTTCACCGGAGAAGACCAGATACTCCTGGGAATGGAACTTCACCACGCCCTGCTGGACGGAGTCAGCAACCAGCATCTGCTGGCACTGCTCGAACGCTTCGTCCACGCCTTCCGCACCGGCGCCCCCCGGCCGGCCGCTCCAGGTCCATCCCCCGACAGAGCAGCCTGGCGCAAGCACATCGCCAGCGAGCTTGCCACCCAGCAGCAGCCGCCCAGCCTCCCCGCCCCACCGTCCGTGGGCCTCGACCGGCCCGTCACCGCCACCGCAGACGTGCCCCGCACACAGCTCGACGCGCTCCGTGCCTGGGGACAGCACCACGACGTGGATCTGCGCGCCGCACTGGCGGCCGTGGCCGCCCAGGCCGCCGCCGACCTCCTCGGCACCGCCACCATGCATGTCGTGGCCAACGGCCGCGATGCTGACATCCCAGGCGCGGCAGAGGCCTTCGGCATGTACTGGTACTTCCTCTCCTTGCCGCTCAAGGGCCAGGACCTCGCCGCCACGGCACGCATCATCTACCAAGCAGCCGCACAGCCCCTGGCCGAGGTTCGGGCAGGCGCCGCCGGCTGGCCAACGTGGCCCGTCGACAGCGTGGCATTCAACTTCACCAAGCACCCGGCCACTGAAACACAACGGTCATCGCTGCAGCGCATCGACCATCGAGATGTCTTCCACTACCGAGCGCAGATCGATGTGGCCGTCGGAAACGACGGCTCCGCGCGGATCCGCTGCACCGCAACCCAGGATCCACATGCCGTGCTACCTCTGCTCAATGCGGTGGTGAACCGTATTGCCACCGCGGGAAATCGGTGACTGCTACCAGCTCTCGCCCTCCGGAAGACAGCTCCCCTCAATGTGCAGGCCCGCGTCGTCCGGCTCCTCCTCGTGCGGGAAGCGCAGCGGGAACGTGCCCAGCGAGCAGCGCGGCTCCCGGCGTCCCGCCGACGAGCAGGTCGTACGCGTGCTGCGGGGGCGGGGAGTTGGGTGCGGCGGCGAACGGTCCCTGCCCCCATGCCGCCCACCCAGCGCACGAGCTGCGTCCATGTCGACGGGTCGGCCGGGGCGCGGCCCCGTCTCCCGCCACAGCAGCCGCGCGCAGTCCGCGGCCACGCGCGGCGCGACGGCGCCCTCCGACTTCACGAAGCCGCCGCGGAGAAAACGGGCTACCAAGGTCGTGTCACCCATGCCCCCGGAGTGCGGCGCCGCCGGCCCCGATCACCCGGCATTCTCCGCACCGCCCATCTCGGGTATGAGGGGCGGGCGCACATCGAGCACATATGCTGATCAAATCCGCCGTCCGGGGCCGACTTCGGCTTGCTGCCAGGAGTTCCACAGCGCGGCGTAGGTTCCGTCCCTGGCAACCAGGTCGTCGTGCGCGCCCAACTCGACGATCTGGCCGTGTTCGATGAGGGCGACTCGGTCGGCGTCCTTGGCGGTGTGCAGCCGGTGGGCAATGGAGATGACGGTGCGGCCCTCCAGGACGGCGGCGAGGGCCCGTTCAGCACGGCGGGCGGCGGCCGGGTCCAGCAGGGATGTTGCTTCGTCGAGGATGACCGTGTGCGGAGCGGCCAACAGAATGCGTGCTAGGGCCACTTGTTGGATCTGGGCGGCGTCCAGCTGGGAATCGGCGGCGCCCAGGTCGGTCGCCAGGCCGTCCGGCAGCTCGGCTGCCCAGGTGGCGTCGACGGTCGCGAGGGCACGGAACATCGCCGTGTCGTCGGCGTCGGGGGCGGCGATGGCAAGATTGTCACGCAGTGTGCCCAAGAAGACGTGGTGTTCCTGAGTGACCATCAGCACTTCGTGGCGTCGTTGGTCGGGGCTGAGAGCAGAGAGCGGTGTTCCGGCGGTGGTGACCTGGCCGCGGGTGGGAACGTCGATTCCGGCCAGCAGGCGTCCCAGGGTGGTCTTGCCGGCGCCGGACGGCCCCACGACGGCCAGATATTCTCCTTCTTGTACGGCCAGGTCGATACCGTGCAGCACCTCGGGGCCGTCGGTGTAGGCGTAGTGCACTCCGGCGGCCCGCAGGCTGCGGTCGGGGGAACCGGAGGTGGCCGAGACGCAGGACTCACTGGCTGCGGGGCCAGGAAGCGGTCGGACGCCTTCGGCCCGTGCGAAGGCGGCGCTGCTGCGCTGCAGGGGTTCGAGCCAGGTGAGCAACGCGGTCAGCGGGTCCACAAGCTTGACCATGTACAGCACGGCTGTAACAGCGGCGCCCAGGGAAATCTGGTGGTGAATGTAGAGCAGGCCACTGACCAGGAGAGCGACCGGGGCCGGCAGAGCGTAGGCCACATCGGCTACAGGCAGGAGGACAGAACGCAAAGCCAGTGTGCGGCGACGCGTGGTCACCGCGTCCTCGACAGTACGGTCTGCAGCGGCAATACGAGCCTGTTGCAGTTGGAAGAGTTCCGCGGCGCGCGCGCCATGAGTGTTGGCAGCCAACGTTTCGGCCATGGCCGAGTTGGCAGCTCCCTCGGCCAGGTAGGCGTCGCGGGCCCGGTGCAGGTACCAGCGGCTGACGTAGGCGAGAAGCGGCAGGCCCACCAGGGCGCACAGGCCGAGCAAGGGGTGCAGGAGGAAGGCGGCGGTCAGCACGAAGGCCGTCTGCAGCGCGGCAGCCAGGATCTCGGGGGCGGCGTCGCGCAGTGTGGAACCGATGAGGGCGATGTCGCCGGAGACCCGGGTCATCAGGTCGCCGGTGCCGGCGCGTTCAACGACGGTGGTGGGCAGGGCCAACACCCGGCGGATGAAGTTCTGTCGCAGCCGGGCCAGGGCGCGCTCGCCCCAGCAGGCGCCGGCGTGGCGGGCCAGCCGGGACAGGAGAACGTACAGGACAGCAAAGATCAGGGCGGTGGCCGCCACGGTATCGACGGCGGACGCGGGCCGGCCCTCCTTGACCCGGTTGACGATGTCGCCCAGGAGCCAGGGGCTTGCCAGCCCGGCAGCGGCAGCCAGACAGTTGAGAAGGACGGTGAGGGCCAGCGCCGCGCTGTCGGCTGCGGCAAGCCGGCGCAGTGCGCCGCGCACCTGTGCGCGGTCCGCGACGGGGAAGGCCGGGGACGACACGGGTGGCTGGACGGTGGGGGCGTTCATTCCACTCCTGTCACGGGGTGCGGCGGTTCTGCGCGAGTGGGACGTCGTGCATGACCAGAGCCCGGTACCACGGGTCGTCGGCCAGCAACTGGCGGTGGGTGCCCAGAGATTTGAGCCGTCCGTCGCGCAGACAGGCCACGTGGTCGGCTTGGTCGAGAAGCAGAGCGGACGTGGTGGTCACGACAGTGGTGCGCTCCCGGCGTGCAGCCTGCAGACGTGCGGCGATCAGTGCTTCGGTGTGGGCGTCGACGGCGCTTGAGGGTTCGGCGAGGAGCAGGATGTCAGCATCGGCCAGGAGCGCGCGGACCAGCCGCAGGCGCTGGCGCTGTCCGCCGGACAGGTTGCGTCCATCAGCCTCAATCCGGGTATCCAGGCCATGTCCTTCGACCAGGTCGTCGGCAGCGGCCGTGTAGGCGGCTGCCTTGATCGCTGCGCTGTCGTGGTGCGGCTGCGTGGCCAGGACGGTATGCAGTGTGCCTGCGAAAAGGTAGGCGTCGTGGTCAGCCAGAAGCACCCGGCGCCGCTGGGAGGCCGGGAGTGCCATAAGGCAGATGCCGTCCCACTGGGCGCCCAGACGCAGTCCTGCCAGGCGTTCCAGGAGGGCAAGGGCCTCGGATGGACGGTCACTCACCACGGCGGTCAGGGCACCGCCCGTGATCTGGAGACCGGTCGGCAGATCGGTCAGATCGGCCTGCGCATCGGGTACCGCTGTGACCGGCTGGGCACCGGGAGCGGGCCGGGGCAGTGCGAGGAGGGCAGTGATGCGCCCGGCGGCGACCAGGCCGCGAGTCAGCTTGTATCCGGTGTCGATCAGGAAGGACACCGGCACAGTCAGAACCGCTGTATAACCGTAGACAGCAGTCATCTGTCCGATGGTGATGTCCCCGGCCGCGGCCATGCGGGCGCTCAGCCAGATCACGCCGACCAGGAACAGTCCCGGCATGCCCTTGGCCAGTGCCTGGACCCAGCTGCTGACCGCGGCGAGCCGGTAGCCTTCGTGCCGCACAGCCTCGGAATGCTGGTCATAGCGGTGAGCGAAGCGCTCTTTGCCGCCGATGCCGCACAGCACCCGCAGTCCGGAGACGATGTCGCCGGCCCGGACTGTCAACAGGCCTTGCTGCTGGCGGTATCGCTCTTCGGCACGGCGCATCCGCCGCAACTGGGGGGTGACCAGGGCGGTGATGCTGGGCACACCGAGCAAGACGACCACGGCCAGCAGCGGTGAGACGGCGCAGAGCAGGACGGCGACGACGGCGTAGGCGGCGAGAGCTCCCAGACCGGGGCCGGCGATGGTCATGGCTTGACTGATGACCTCGATGTCAGTGGCACTGATGTTCACCACTTCGCCCGAGGTCAGGCGAGTCGGCAAGGCGGTGCCGAGGCTGGCGATTTTGCGGCTGACCAACTGCACGCAGCGCAGAGAGGCGTCCATGCGCAGATGAGTGACCGCGCGGTGGCGCAGGGCCGCGACACCAGCACTGAGCAGGCTCACCGCCGTCACCGCACCGGCCCATGCAGCCAGGGCACCCAAATCGCGCCGCTGCAGGCCCTGGTCGACGGCGCGGGAGATCAGGTAGGGGGGAGCCGCCAGGCCGACCATCCACACAACTCCCAAGGCCATCGTGTACAACGCTCGGCGGGGCTGCTTACGCAGGAGCCACCCGAGGTAGCGAAGTGGGCTGCGAATGTCAGGAGTACCGGGTGAGTCGTAGGGCGGCAACAGGGGCATATCAAGCAGGCTACCGACGGCCTTCACAGCGACACGCGGACTAGGCCACCCTCCGACAAGGAACAAGTCTCTGCGCCGCGCATATTGCGGGGTCACGGCACCAACTCACACCGGGATTGGAGGCCACAATGGCTGAAACCTTGCACCCGTGAGCGAGAGCCCACGCAGGTACGAATGCTCCCGTGCAGGTGCTCTACGATGCCGGTCCGAGGACGGCTCGTCCGTTTCATCAGATTCCTGAACACCCGCAGGAGGGTGGGCCGACGAGGCGATCGCCGCCTTCGAACGGAGCCGGGCCGAGGACCGCATACGTACCGCCCGCGCCACCGGCCTGCGCGGCCTCCCTCTCCCTGCCACCGCGCAGAACCGGCTCTGGCTGGAGATCGTTCAGCTCGCTCTCGACCTGCTCGCCTGGATCCCCTGCTCACCCTGACCGGCACCGCCCGGCTCCGGGAACCCCGCCGCCTGCGACCGCGGCGTAGAGGGCTTCGAGGCGGGTCAGGCGCGCGTACGGCAGGCCGCGCAGCCGTCGCACGGCGGCGAGCTTCCAGTACAGCGGCAACGGGCTCACGGTCAGGGAGAGGGTGAGCGCGACGGCGGCCACGAGCCGGTCGCGCCATGGAGCGGTAGGCCGGGCGGTGGGGACCATGGCTGTCATCGTTGCCACCGCCTTCGCCGTGCGCGCCGGGGCCGGTCGGTGTCGACCAGCACGCCGGCGGCCACCAGTTCGTCGATGAACGCGGCAATCTGGCCGCCTACCTGTTGTGGGTCCTGGCCAGTGGGGACGGCGATCTCATCAGCGAGTCCGACGGTGCCACCGCGGACGGTGATGGCGTTCCAGATCCGGGAGGCGTCCTGATCGAGCATCAGCCACGACTCCCGCTTCACGTCGAGCACCGCCGTGCCGTCCGGCCCCGTGTTGTGGTGAACGTGGCGGGCGGGAATCAGCACGCTGCCACCTGCCTCCTGGTCGTCTGGCCGCTGAGCCACCAGCACGTCACGATCAGCTGGTGCAGGTCGGCGATCAACATAGCGCTCTGCCCCCGGGCCGCCTGAGCCAGCGAGGTACGGACGGACGCAGGGTCGATCAGCCCGCTGTCCGCGAGCGGACTGGAAACGGTCAGCTCGTCGAGTCGGCCTTGGTGACGGGCGAGTCCGGCGATGCGTTGGGCGGTGAACGACCCTTTCGACCGGCGGGAGGTCAGCCAGTCCGGGAGCTCGGGCAGCGCGGCCCGTAGCAGCGGCTTGTAGGCGACCAGCCCGCGCCGGGCAAGGGCTGGGACGGCGAAGGCGGCACGGACGACCTGGTTGTCCAGGTACGGATACACCGGCCGGATGCCGAGCGCGTGGCCGTAGGGGGCCCAGCCGCGGGCGGAGGCGCCCACCGACCGCAGGGCGGCCCATTGATCGAACTCGTCCGCCAGCTCCGGTTGCTGGTCACCGGCGGCCTGCCGCAGCAGGGCTGCGACCTGGTGGCGGCCGTAGTCGGTCAGCCAGGATGCCCCGGTCCCCAGGCGGCACCAGGACCAGCCGGCCACAGCGGCCTGGGGCGTGATGCGACCGTGTTCCAGGGCCTGTGCCGCGCGCTCCAGGGAGCCTGCCCGGCCGAGGACGGCGGCCTCTTTCAGGGCCTTCCAGTACGGGCCCGGTGCGGTGTTGCGGAGCCGGGCGAACGCCACGACCTGGCGATGGGCCTCGCGGCGTCGGCCGTCCTGGAGAAGCCGCACCCAGCAGGAGCTGGAGGCGTCCAGGACGATGTCCCCTCCGTGCCCGGTCAGGTGCAGCGGCAGACCCCGTACGGGGTGCAGGTAGCTGGTGTCCATGGCGTACATCGCCGCCCCCAGCACCGGCTCGGCCCCCGTCGGCTGCCCGGCCGGGAAGGAGAACGGCAACTGCTCGTCGGCGCCCATGTCGACTGTGTGCGCGATCCCGGTGTGCTCGGCCACGCGGGCAGCGAACATCATGTCTTCCCCGCTGGTGTACGCGTCCGTGTATGTCACCGCGTGTACGGTCCCGGCGTCGGCGGCCAGCACGACGGCCGCCGACGAGTCCAGCCCGCCGGACAGGTCCGCCCCCACCACCCCGCCGGCGGCACGGACCCGGTGCTGGACAGCATCAGTGAGAGCGCGGCCGAACCGGCCGGCACCCTCCCGCAGCTCGTCCGTCGGCTCGGCGCCGGAGATGTCGATGAGGTGCGGCGGCGCCCCGGGCGCGAGCAGCAGGCCGAATCCGCCGGGCACCAGGTGGATCTCCTCGTACGGGCTGCGGTGCGGCCAGTGATGCTCACCCACCGTCAGCCGCGCGACCAGCCACGGCAGATCCGGCACGAGCGGACGCCCCAGGAGGCGGGCCTCGGTCGCCCACGCCGTCCCTTCGTCGCCGCGCAGCGTGTAGTAGACGGCCCGCATCCCGGCCAGGTCTCCGCACACGAACCGTTGCCGCCCGTCACTCGCGACCACCCAGTACGAGCCCGGCCACCGTGTCAGTTCGCCCCACTGCCCCGCCCGTACGGCCGGGAGGGCGGCGTGCAGTTTCTGCTTGGTGACCGGGCAGTCGCCCACTACCGCGAGGGCGAGCGGTCCTTCGGCAATTGCCTGTACCCGCGTGCCCGGAGCCCGGCGCACGTCGCCGAGCCCGTCGATCGTCACTCCGTCCCCGGCGGCACTGCCGCCGGTCATCCACTCTCGTTCCATGCGTTCGCCTCCCCTTTCGATCAGCCCTGTGACGCGCCCGGGGGCCGGCCGTACGGCGGCCGACCCCCGGGCTGCTCGGTCAGGTCCTGCGGGCTTTGTCAGCCCTCGAAGTAGTTCGACTTGTCCGAGTCGTTGAACGTCTGGCGGCCCAGGGTGAGGGTCGCCACCGGGTGGGTGCTGATCTGCGGCGCGAAGCCCGTGCTCGGCGCCGTGGCGGGCTTGTCCTCGACGGCGGGCGTGGTGGTGACGGTGGTCTGCTCGGCCATGACCGGTCTCCCTTGTCATCGGTGGATGTGAGGTGGTGCTGTCTCTATGTCACCGCGACCGAAGATCTGTTCCCAGAGACGAAGATGGGGACTTGCTGGGAGCGGATCTGGGAGAAAACTGGGACGGACCTGGGACGTCAGCCCCCAAGGAGGTCGAGCACAGCCCGCTGGTAGACGGCGTAGACCGTGGGGAGTTCGGCGAGGTGGGCGCGTTCGTCGATGCCGTGCAGCCCTTCGTACGGCACCCCGAATCCGGCCGTGGCCCGGATTCCCTCCCCGGCGAGCAGGTTGCCGATGTTCGATGGCCCTGCGGTCTTCGCCCGCACCATCAGCCCTGCCTCGGCGGCGGCGTTCAGCAGGGCGGCGGCGGGCTGCTCGTCCTCGGCGAGGCGGAAGGGCGGCCAAGCAGCGACCGGGGTGACCGCGGTGGGCTTCGGGGCGGGCAACTCTGCATCGAGTTCGGCTACGGCCTTGTGGACGAGCGTCTCGGCGTCGTGGGCCTCGAAGGTCGGGGTGGTGCGTATGTCGACGTTCAGGTCGCATCGGTCGGGGGTGACAGAGAAGCCTTGGCCACCGTGGAAGGACGTGACCGACAGCTTCGGCGGCAGTGGGAAGGCCGAGGCGCCGTCGACGCCGGGCAGGTCGGCGGCCTCCAGGAGGCGTACGAGGTGGGCGGCCCGCGAGATGGCGCCGACCACGGTGCGACTCGATCCGGAGTGCCCCGAGGGGGCGTGGACCGCAATGGTTGCCCGCCACAGGCCCCGGCCGCCGACCACGACCTCGTCCAGCCCGGGGTAGCCGATCATCACCCCGGCCGGGTGGACCGCGGCCTGGTCGGCGAGGTAGGCGCGGGCGCCGCCGAAGCCGCCGGTGTGTTCGTCGACGTCCAGGAGCACGGCGAGTCCGCCGTGCAGGTCAGCGGCGCGGGGCAGCAGGTCGGCGGCGATGTGGCAGAACATTGCGGCTGCGAGCTTGGAGTCGGACGAGCCGCGGCCGAGCAGCCACCCGTCCACAATGTCACCGGAAGCCGGTGGGAAGGACCAGGCGGTCTCGTCGCCGTACGGGGCGGTGTCGACACACGCGTCCAGTGTCCACCAGGCCCCCGGCCGGCCTCCGGGGATTTCCACCAGCAGCCCGACCAGCTCACCCGCCGCGTCGTGCAGGCGGCGGTGCGGCAGGGTGCCGGCGGTCAGCCAGTCCTCCAGCACGCCCAAGACCGGCCCGTAGTCGTCGATCCCGGCCCGGCTCGGGCGCCGGATCAGCTCCTGGGCCAACTCGATCACTGACGCCGCGCGGGCCTCGGCCGTCTGCTGAAGGTTGTCGCTCACGCCTCTCCTCGCCCCTTTTAGTTGTGCCGTACCGGCAGTGCGCGGACGGCCTCGATCGTCTCCACCGGCCGTGCGGACGCACACGCCTCCCGCCCATGGTGGACCAGTCCGACGGCCGCCTCCCGGCTGAGCAAGGCGCCGCAGTCAAAGCCCTCGGCCCCGTGGAACGAAGGCAGCGGCACCACCGCGGCGGTCTCGGAGGCAACGAAGAACCTCTCCAGTGCCTCGGTGGGCTCCACCATCCCGATATGCAGTGTCTTGACGCCGTTGCGGCGGGCAGACGGATCGCGCAACTCCAGCAGCCGCAGCAGGTGGTCGGCCAGCACACGTTGCCGCGGCGGCCCGTACAGCACCCGGTAGTGGACCAGGTCCGGATACTGGGCCACGGCGGTCTCGATCGCCGCCAGGTATGCCTTCTCCCGGCTGCGGGAGCCGGTGACCACCAGGTGCTCGCGCGCCCCGGCTGCGACGTCAACCATCGCCTCGACCAGGTCGGTCCAGCGGGTGAGCACCTTTACCACCACCGCAGTGCCGGAGGTCTCCAGCACGCTAGTGGCCGCCCCATCCTGATGGGCGAACAACACCTCCGGGCGTTCCCGGTACAGCTGGCACAGGGCGGCTCGGTTCCGCTTGCCGGTCCGGCGCCGCCCCGACTCCCACGCGCTCATCAAGCTCGCGTCCGACGCGCCTCCGGTGATCGCGTTCAGACCGTCGGCTGCCTCCTCCAGCGTCATGTTCCGCGCCACACGGGCCCGCTTGAGTGCCGAATCCATAACTCCGGCCGAGGCCACGGACACCGCCCCCTTCCTCTCCGCCAGGCATGTATCGGCAGTCTTTCCCACTGACGGGGGCTCAGCGAGACCATGTCTGGCCGTTTACAGCCCAGCTGCCAGGTCGTCGATGTCCACGGTCCGCAGCGGGCGGCGGCCCTTCTCGTCGAGCTGGGCGAGCTCGCGTTCCCAGCCCACGGTGATCGAGTCGTGGTAGTTCGCCACCGAGCCGCGTGCCGGACAGATGTGGGAGAGCACCCCGGAATCCGCCTCTCGGACGGCACCGCATTTCGTTGACAGTCAGACTCATGTACTCGGTGTGCAGCAGCAGACCGCGGCGTTCGTCATCACCGTCAGGCAGCACGCTTGCTCGTTCTGCTGCACGGGCTGACGACCCGTGCCCTCCCACGTAGCGGAACTGACGGCCGAGGGAGCGCATGACGCACAGAGTGTCGTCTCGGAGCTGAGTAGAGCCGGATCGATCCCGGTCCGGCTCGGGTAGAAGCCGAACGCGGGCTCTTGTACCCGCCGTCTGAACCGTCATGCCGAGGTTCTTCAGCATCCCACTCTCATAGAGGTGGAATATCCGCATTTTGAGCATTCCGAGCAGTTATGCAATTTCAGGGCAGCAGAAAATCTGCCGCGCCCGCTTTAACTCCGGCGATAAAGGCCGTGATCTCTGCGGCTGTATAGATTAGGGCCGGCCCATCGGGGTTGGTTGACTGGCGCAGGGCCACCCTTCCGTCCCCGAGATTCTTAACTTCGACGCAGTTGCCGCCATTGGTGCCACTCCAAGGCTTAAGCCACTGCTCTTCCCCCAAGGTGGAAGCTGCATTAACTACATGACTCATGAGTACAACTCCTTGCGGATGCCCCAAAGGAATGACTTGGTGTCTTCCTTCGAGAGTGCGCGCCCGCCGATCTCTTCCAGGGCCGAGCGGGCGAGTGCGGTTTCCTCTTTATCCTCGCCGTATGATGCGCGGCTTAGGCTGTCTGTGCAGACGACGTCCGGAAGTTCTGGAATGTCAAACCGGAAAATAGTGAACGGCCCGAACGCGCCTGAGTGGAGTCCGGCGCTGAATGGGCAGACCTGCAGTGTCACGTGTGGGCACTGGGTAAGTTCCAGCAGATGTTCGATCTGGCTTGCCATGACTTCAGAGGTACCGGCGGGCCGACGGAACACTGTCTCGTCCATCACCGCCCAGATCTGGGGAGGCGTCGGATTCGAGCGGGTAAGGAGTTCTTGGCGTGCGGTGCGCAGACGGACCCGCCGTTCCAGGACGTCGGGAGTCATCCGAGGCATGGCGCGTTCGAGGACGGCGCGGACGTACCCGGGTGTCTGGAATAGGCCAGGGACGACTGCGGGCTCGTAGTTGTCGATTTCCGTCGCGGCGTCTTCCAGCGACACGTGGACCCCGAACCAAGTTGGCAGTACGTCCCGGAAGGTCTGCCACCAGCCGGGGGTGCTGGCTTGGTCGACCAGCGACAGGAACTCCTCGATCTCGTCCTCGTTGACCTCGTAGACCTCGAGCAGCGTTTTCACGGTCGCGTACTTCAGCGAGGTCTCGCATTTTTCCATCCGCGTGACTGTCGTCTGGGCGATGCGGAGGCGCTTGGCCGCCTGAGCCGCGGTGAAGCCGGCTGCTTCCCGCAGGGCGGCAAGTCGGCGGCCGAGAACGATTGCGAGCACGGTCGGGGCGGACCTCGGTTCGCTCACGTCGGATCCTCTCCTGTCCGCTGATGCTCGTCCGGTGCAGTGTGTCACGGTGTCAGGGCTGCTGGCAGACTGCCGCTGGAATTATGCAAGTTGCAGAGTGCTACTTGCCAACGTCTGCACCTGCGCGCATAGTTGCCTCGTGACCAACGTCACGCCATTCGGATGCGTGCTCCGCCGCCTTCACGATGCAGGAAGGTCCGAGATGTCTGCCCAGCTCGCGAGGTTCCTGAGGCGGTCGGTCCGCGTAACGCGGCCGAAGCGCGGCCACAGCATGAGTCGTCGCCTGCCAGAGGTGGTTGCAGGTGCTGGGCGAATCACACGATCTCGGCGTTCAACCAGCCCGGGAGATCGGGTCAGCCCACGGAGGTACGCGCGATGCCGATGACGTTATTCCGTCAATTGGTCCATGAGCGGCACTGGACCACAGTCCAGACTTTCGGAGCTCATTTCGCCAAGGCGGCAAGGGAGCTGGCCGAGCAGACGGGCGAGCGGCATCTCGCAGACATCTCCGTCGCTCGCCGCACCTTCGACCGGTGGATGGCTGGTGAGCTGCGTGCCATGCCGCAGCGCAACACTCGCAAGATCCTAGAACACCTCTTCAATCAGCCCGTCGCTCTTCTGTTCAGCCCTCTTGACGGGGCATCCCAGCCCCAGCTCGCGACACCGCCTGGAGTCCATCTTCCAGGGCTTCTAGTCCACGGAACCTTCGACGATCCGCTGTCGGTCGTCATGCAGACCCAGTCCCTGACCCAGTCGGGCGCGAATGCCGCATTGCTGGACCATTTCCGAGGTCAACTGCAGGGGATCGTGGACCGCTACGAGGCATGTGGGCCACAGGCGCTTGCCAGCGAAACGCGGTCGATCAGGACGACTCTCCACACCATGTTGGGTGGTCATCACCTTCCGGGAGTGCGAGCTGAGCTATTCGGGCTAACAGCCCGTGCTGCTGGCCTGCTGGCCTACATGGCTGTCAACGCCGGGGCGGGGCCAGCCGTCGCGGAGGCATACTGCTCGGAAGCCGAGGTCCTGGCCGGGCACATCGGGGACACGCAACTACAGATGTGGGCGGCCGGAACGCGATCGCTCAGCCTCTACTACCAGCACAGGTACGCCGAGGCCGATGCCGCAGCGGCAGCCGGAATCGATCTGGCGCCGTCCAGCGGCCAGGCAATCCGCCTTCTCGCCAACGGACGGGCACGCGCACTGGCCCGCATAGGCGACCGGCGGGGCGCGGAGCGGGCGATCGGACGGGCGCTGGAACTCTCCGACTGCCAGTCGGCCCTTCCTGTCGGGATCACGTCGTGCATCTCGTTCGCCCCGTACAGTCCGGCACGTACTCTGGCCAACGTGATTACCGCGCGGCTGGCTCTGGACGATACGGACGAGGTGCTGTCCTGCGCCGATCAGATCGACACACTGGTTGAGGAGTCCGATTCCGAGTGGAGCCGGGCACTGGTCCGCCTCGATGTCGCCACCGCTCTGCTTCAACGGAAGCAGCCAGATGTGGAACATGCCATGGCTCTCGGGCGGAGCGCTCTTCGTGCCGGGACCACCGTGCCGATCGCCTCCGTATGGCAGCGCGCTAACGAACTGTACGAGCGAGCCGAGCGCTGGCATGCCGAAGCTGCTGTGGGCGAGTTCGCTGAGGAGCTTCGGACCTGGCGTTCACACCCCCATGCCAAACCGATCACCAGCGGCTCGGCGCAGCCGCAGCAGTGAGGAGTGTCGTGACGCCCGACCCGGACGTCCACCCGAAGTCCTTCCCCCAGAGCCCGCCGTCGGACCTTGCCGACCCCGGACTGATCGTCGAGCACGACTGGCAGGCATTCAGCACCATTGAGCGGATGGAGGACCATTGGGCGCGGCCCGGCTGGAGTGACGGGCACCGGGCCTATTACTGGATGCTGACCTTCCCCGAGGCCTTCGACCTCATCGAGCAGGCACGGTACTGCCAGGCCAAGCTCGCCCACCTGGGCATGGACTCCGTTCCCGCGGACGGGCTGCACGTGACAATGGTCCGCATCGGAAGCACAGACGCGGTGCCGGACTCCAAGGTGCGGCTCCTCGCCAACATGGCCGAGCAACTCCCCCAGCAAAGCTTCAGCATCACCGCCCATCCCCTGGCAGGCTCGCGGGGAGCCGTGCGTTTCACGCTCACTCCCTGGACGCCGCTTGTCGGTCTCCATGCGGCCCTCAGCGCGATCGGCCGACAGGCCGATATCCCGGGTGGCAGCCCCACCTCGGCCTTCCGCCCCCATCTCGGCGTTCAGTACAGCAACCAGCAGTGCCCCGCCGCGCCCGTGGTCGAGAGCGTCGCCCGCCTGCGCACCCTGGCACCTGTCACGCTGGACATCACCAGCGTTCAGCTGGTCGAACTCCGCCGTACCCTTGGACCGCCCGCCTACCGTTGGCACGTCGTGAGGAGCATCCCTCTGCGCTCGGCGCCGAGCCAAAGCATCCAGGAAGGCTAACGGGAGAACCCCGGCGAGGCATGAAGGCAATGCGGATGACTCCATTCCGCCAGTTGGTTCAGGAACGCGGCTAGACGACAGGATCGCCCGAGCGTGATCGCCGTCATGGACCCGACCTCGCGCGGAGAAGGAGGAGCTGCCCGGCTGCGCCGGGAAGGTGTCGACGTCGAGACCCACGCCCTGGAGCAGGAAGCACTCATCGTGCTCGGGCCGTGGCGCGCCGCTCTGGCCCACCGGCGGCCCGTTCTTCACCTGGTACTCCAGACGGACAGCACCGGAAGAGCCACCGTTCCCAGCACCGTCGCATCCGCCAAAATCGGCGCAATGCGGCACACATACGTTTTGTTGATCGTTCAGGACGGTTCGGCGGAGGAAGGCCGGACAGGCAGTCCCGGAAGTACGACCCCGCGGGCTCGCTGGCCGAACTGGGCGAGACCGGCGCCCGAGCGATGCTGCTCCTGGGGCCTTCCAAGCTCGGAAGCGGACTGCTCCGCGATGAGCTGATCGACAGCCTCGCCCTCTTCCAGCCAGCCCTGAACCTTCGCAAGCCCCTGCCGCGACCAACTTCCCTACTCCCCCGCCGGCTACGCCCTGACACGGGTGACTCGCATTGGTGAGCAACTCGTTGTATCAGCCAAGCGCGGTTGACCGGATACCCGGTCGGTGAGGGTGCCCTCCGGCGCCTCCCCACTGCCGTCCCGCACGCTCACGCCTGAAGTTCCTTGACGAGAAGCCGTGGCGCCGCCTGATGGACATAAGCCCTGAGGCTGGTGTAGACATCGTCGATGATGCGCAGCTCCGACGGCGTAAGTGGTGGGCCGAGGCAGCTGTAGTCCTCTTCGATCTGCTGTTCGTTGGCGAAGTCGACGACGACCACGCATTGGTCACCGCGCTGCAGGGTCGAGCGCAGGGCAAGGTGCGTCAGGGTGCCGGGCTCGTGCCCGAAGGTATCGCGCAGTACTTGAAGACTCTGGTCCAGCCGTTCAGCCACGGGATGTGACAGCCCCGCACGCTTCGAGGTGAACGGCGCACGAGACGTCGGTTGCGATGCGGTATCTCCGGCGGGCATGCCGTGGGCCAGAGGGGCAGCAAGGACCAGACCCACGCCGTGGCGGGCAGCGAACGTGAAGAGGTCCTCTCCCTCAAGCTCGATAGCCGGTGTGAAAGCGTTGAACGGGCTCCAGACCACGTCAGGTTTGATGAGGCGGAACAGATACATAAACCGCTCCGCCTGCTCCTGCCGCTCCTCGGGCGAGGCCCCGTAGCTGGTGACCGGGCCTCGCATCCCGATCGCTTTGATGGACTCCACTTCCCGCAGAGTGCGCATGACATCGATCGCGTTACCCAGGTACCGGTCACCGGGCCCGAAATCGAAGGTGTCCAAGGTGTAGAGATCGAGCTGCTCCGCGTAGAGGTTCTCCAGCGACTGTTCAAGCTGATGGTGGATATGGCGGCCTGCGTACGGGTGTTCCGCGCTGCCACGCACTCGACCGACCTTGCTGCTCAGGTGTGCGGACAGATCCGGATACGCACGCAGGAATCGGCCGATGAGCCGCTCCGAGTGCCCGAGGCCGTAGGAATCGGAGGTGTCGATGAAGGTCGCTCCCCGCTCGACGGCGCGGCGGAGCCCCTTGAAGAACTGGTTGATGCTGCCCGGCCCGTCCGGACGCAATGGGTCCGTTGGTACGTTGCAGTGGAGTCCGAGCGGGTGGGTGAGTATGCCGCGGCACAGGTAGCGCATTCCGAGGTCCTGACTGGTCACGCGGCGCACCTCATAAGGAGGGCGGCGATGACGACCTTGCCTTCGCCGGCACGTTCTACCCCCCATCCGGTGGCGCACTCCGAGATCAGATACAGCCCCTGGCCCTGCTCAGGCAGTTCGTCAAGGTCGAGCGCGACCGCCTCCTCCTCGCCCATCGAGGCCAGGGGACAGACCGGGTCCTTCGGGACAGCATCGATGTCCGCGCCCCGGTCGACGACGCCCACGGTGACACCTTTCTCGTAGAGGTCGAGGATGAAGGAGATGGCGCCGCCCGCATGCAGGCGCGCGTTGGTGAGTAGTTCCGTGGCAATCAAGACGGCATCGTTGATCAAGGTGATGTCGGTCCGATCCTTCAGCAGGCTGCGGACTACCTGACGGACATACGCCATTGGCTCCTCCACGACCGCAAGCGCAAAGGCAAAGTGGTCGACCAGTGATCCCAAAACCTGCCCCTGGATGAGGTCGGCTGCTGTCGGCGGCACTTTCGACTCCCTGCGTTGAGACGCCCTATGGCATGGGTCGGGAATCCGACCCGCGTTCAGCCTCCCGGATGACGGTATGGCGGGATACGCCAAACCTTGGCCACCTTGTGGCCATCTCGCGCGGCACAGACCGCGTACGGGCCCGTTCAAGCCTCCGATATCCGCCCGCAAGTTCGACGTTGCCTCGCAACGACGACTACGGCGCACAGCTTCGCGTGCCTTCAAAGCCGATCGTCCGGCTTCCAGAACTCGCTGCTACAGCGCAAGCACAGCCAATGTTTCAACTCCGAACTAGATTTCCCCGAACCGGGCCGTAGCGAGCCGGGCGAGATGAGCGCCGTGTACCGCACCGAGGGCGCAGTTGCACACTCGTGAGTGCAGTTCGCATCCGAATGTCAAGCGAAACCGGAAAGACGGCCACAAGGTGGCCACGCCTCGCGCCCTGTCGCCAAATACTGTCGACGCCGCCTCACAGAGGCCCTATTTCGCCCTATTCGCGCCCCTTTCGCGAATGCGCGCCCGCCGCAGCGAGCCGCTCACCGGTCTCAAACATGGCCATGAAGTGGCCGCGGTTTGGCGTACCGCTGTGACGAACTGGCGATCACGCTTGATGCCAGAGGGATTCCTCAGCCTCAAGGTGATTCGCCTTGTTCCACGGCGGGAATTCGCAGACGCCCTCAATTCGAATCCAGGAGGCAGGCCATGGCGCTCCGCTCCATGTCGCCCCGCCCCGCTCTGGTGCTGACCTTCGGCCTCATCGCGGTGGGACACGCCTCCGTGGGACTCCGAAATCGGGGAACCCTCAGACCGGTCACCGGGGCTGGTGCGTGGCGGGCCGTAGTCAGCCCCGTACATCGGCCGGGCCTCATCAGCCCCGGTGACCCCGTTTCTCTCTTCTCGCGTCTCGTTTGCTCTTGAGGATGCTCATGTCTGTTCACATCACCGAAGAGGCCGTGATGACGACGGCACCTGTGCAGACGCTTCGCGCAGCGAGTTGGGTAAAAGCATTCGGTGAGCAGGACGTCTCAGGCGCGTTCGTCTGCGTGCTTCCAGTAGTTCTGAAGCATGTCGGTGGGCCACTTCGGCTGGTGCACGGTTCCGCGGGGCAGCATCTCCTGGAAGACCGGTGCCAGGTCGATGACGGGAGTGCCGTCGTCGGCGTCCAGGTCGAGGACGTGGAGGTCTCGGCCCTCGATGCGAAGGAGCCTCGGGTACGACGTGGCGATGCGTGCGGGGCGACGGTGGTTGCGGTGGACGAGACCGCCGGTGGCCGGCCAGTCCGGGTTGTCGCGAGGGCTGCGCGGCTCAAGCTCGATGTCTGCGTCCGAGCCGAGGCTGAAGTGCCAACTGACTTCGAGGTGGCTGAACTCCTCGATCCCTTGAAGGGCGCCTTCAGGTATGTTCGGCATGATGCGGATGATCGATTCGACGTTTCCCTTGTAGTCGTCGAGGCGTCCCCTGTGGCCGCCGACGACTCTTGCGATCACCGGGATCCGGATGAACTCGTCGAACACGCGTTGCCCTTCTCGAGTCTTAATCAGTCTGAGAAGGATCTCTTCTCGAGTCGACTTTCCTTACAGTACGTGTCAGCCTGCGTGAAGCATTGTCCGGGCCCTGGTGTCCAGTTCCGCAGCGTGGCTGCCCGGGCGGTTACGGAAGGGCGAGAGCGCCCGTCGCATCTGGACGACGGTCTCCCTGGCCCGGCCGGACTGTACGCCGGTCATGGCGTCGAGCGCCTGCCCCCAGGTGTCGCAGGCGAGGTCGAGATGTCCCCGCTGCGCCTGGACGGCCCCGAGGTATCCCAGGGTCACGGAGTGCGTCCGCGCGTACTGTGCTCGTCGCGTCCGAACACTGCGATTGAACTGCTTTTCGGCTCCTTGGAGGTCGCCGAGGTCGCGCAATGCGGCGGCGGTCTCGTGGGCGAGGCTGGCCTCGGCGAAGAAGAACACCCTGTTCGGCTCGTTGTCTGCCGCGTCTGCGCGGCCGAGGTCCCGTTCGGCCTGGAGCAGTGCGGCTATGGCGGCGGTCTTCTCACCGGCGGCGGCCAGGCCGCGGGCGTACACGACGCCGAGCAGCGAGCGTTCTCGCCAGCACGCCTGTGCGTAGCGGCGGCTGGACAGGGACGCCTCGGCGAGCCGGACGGCTTCCTGTGGTTTGCCCAGGTCAACTGCTTGGTGAGCCATGGCGCGGAGCACGTGGCCGGCCAGAGGGGCGTCGCCTGCTTCTTCGGCGAGCTTGGTGGCTATGGTCAGCCACCGCTGGGCAAGTGGGTGCTCGCCTCCGTCGAATGCGGTCCATCCAGCCAGGTAGGCGAGCTCTGCGGCTGCCGAGGTCATGCCTCGTCGGATGTCCTCGGAGAGGAATCGGCCGTTCAGCAGTTCCGTGACCTCGGAACGGAGGTAGGCGACGAGGGCTGTGCGTCCGGCACGGCCCCCGCGTTTCTGGTCTCGGCGGGAGAAGAAGGCGGCCATCTCACGGACGCTCTCGACGTCCGGAGCCGTGACGACGTAGTTCGACAGCGGTCTGCGTGCTCGGGCGCGATCTACGGCCTGCTCGAACCACAGGTCGTCAGGGAGGGCCAGCGAGGCTACCGAGTAGACCGAGTTGGCCAGCATCTGACGGCGGTCGATGTCCATGTCCGTCCTCCCGAGCATTTCCAGCGTCGTCAGGGTGTCGTCGCTCCATGCCACAGGCTGTGGCTCGGGCTCGGTGTCCGTTGCCAGCCCGATGTCTGCGAGCGTGACAGGGCGACCGAGGCCACGGGAGAGCGTCTCGGCCAAGATACGGGCAGCCGGTGGCTCAGGGACGACGCCGGCCACCCACTTGGTGATGTGGGATCGGCCGACGGAGGCCACGCTGCTGACACCGTGCTCTTCCGCCACCGACTTGACGCGGGCGGCCAGACGGGCCTGAGACAGGCCGAGTTCAGCGATTGCCGCAGCCAGTTTGTCGTTGCGTCTCCGTGCCATCGTGCGCCTCTGCCTCCGAAACGATCTTTCCCCACGTTCCCCAGCCTCGCGTGCTCGCTGGGATACCCAGCGCCTCGCAGACCAGGTTGTCTCGTGAAGACGATATTCCTCCAACTCGTGGACCGCGCAATGCAATCGGCAACCTCATCCGCACAGTCCCGCTCTGGGAGCAGAGCCGACAGCACATTGGCAGGCAAGGAGAAGCAGCCGATGAACGTGCGCTACGTCTCCTTGACACGACCACTGTGCCGCGATGCCGCGCGCCCGCTCGGCCAGCGGCTTCGTAGCCGCTTCCGACCGGTCACCGGGGCAGGTGCGTGGCGGGTCGCACGTCGGCCCAGTGCAGCGGCCGGGCCTCATCCGCCCCGGTGACCTCCACTCCTCCTTCTTTACGTCTCTTCTCGCTTGCTCTTGAGGATGCTCATGAATTTTCGTGGTCTCTCGGCCTGGCCCGACGACGGGCCGATCGGTGGAAGCATCGCTCCATCCCCGGGTTCACACGGTCACGCGGACCAGCTCGGTAGCGCCGGGTTGCTCCGGGCGGTTGCCCAGGCTACGGAAACGGTCGCGCGGATCCTCGACGAGGACGGCCCCCTCCCGGAGACACAGGCTGACAGGACCGACCTTCTGTGCCGGCTGAGTGGGCACCTCATGGAGCTCGGACCCCACGTGCCGTCATCGGGACCGTGTGCTGAGGCTCTGAAGCGATCCTGGCAACAGGCAGCAGGGGCACCGTCGGTCGATCATTACCTGCCGTTGTGCGTCCACCTGCGGGCCCTGGCCCAGCGCGTGCATGAACTGCTCGTCGAGATGGACAAGATGCGCTCTGTCCAGGGCGCGGAGGCAGGTCGGCTGGAGAACCGTAACCCGTCCAATCTGTCCGGTGCCGGGACTCTGACGGTATGGCGGCAGCCGTGAGCAACGCGCTTCTGGATTCCGGTATACAGCGCCCGGGACGTCCGTTGAGCAGTCGTCATACGTGGCACCTGGACCTCGGTGACAAGAGCCCTGGCATCCTTCCGCCGACATACGACGTAGTGCGTGTCGGGCTCGGGCTGGGGGTGCCCGCGATCGACCGTCTGATTGACGCCGGGACGGCCGTCGGGCCGCTGCGGTACTGCCTCACCCACCGGCAGCTCTTCGTGCCCGTGGCGTCCGGCACCTCCCACAGCTGGTGGACGGTGTCGCACTCCGACTGCACTGCTGGCACGACGACGCAGTGCGAAACGACCGAACATCGGCGTTGCGTCCGGCTGTGGGTCGTGCTGCCCGGTACGGCGCCGCTCACCGAGTGGGGGCCTCTGCACACCTCGCTCTGCACGACCCGGTCCCGGCTGTCGACCCGCGGCGCGAGGTGTGCCGTGCCTGAGCAGTCACACACGCCCGCGTCCGGCACCCCGGTGCCCGAGCCGCACAGACACATCGCTGTCCCCATCCCGCGTCGCCGCCCGCCTCGAATGACGGATCCACACCACGGCACCAACGCCCCCGCAGATCGGACATCATGAACGACCACCCTCGTATCGAGGACTACGGCCTCATCGGAGACATGGAAACCGCCGCCCTGGTCGGCCGTGACGGATCCATCGACTGGCTCTGTCTGCCCCGCTTCGACTCGGCTGCCGTCTTCTCCCGCATCCTCGGCAACGAGGACCACGGATTCTGGCGTCTCGGCCCCGCCACCGCCCCGGGCACCCCCGCCCTGTACGCGGTCCGGCGCCGCTACCGCGACGGATCCCTCGTCCTCGAAACGGACTGGGAGACGGACTCGGGCGCGGTCCGTGTGACCGACTTCATGCCGCCCCGTGACGGCGGGGCCCCGCAGCTGGTCCGGATCGTCGAGGGCATCAGCGGCACGGTCGAGATGTCATCGGTCCTCTCCGCACGGTTCGGGTACGGGCGCGGCAGGCCGTGGATCTACGACGACCGCGGCCGCACCGCCCTCGTGTGCGGCCCGGACTCCCTACGGCTCGACACCTGCGTGCCCGGGATGGAGAAGGACGGCACCGTTCACCACACCTTCGCCGTCACGGAGGGCGAGCAGGTCGCCTTCAGCCTGACGTGGCATCCCTCGCACGCCCTCGCCCTGGCGGCACCGGACGCGGAGTTCGCGCTCGACACCACAAGCCGGTTCTGGCAGGAGTGGACGAGGCAGCTGACTTACGACGGCCCGTACCGCGATCAGGTGCTGCGCGCCCTGATCACTCTCAAGGCCCTCACCTACGCACCGACCGGCGCGGTCATCGCCGCCCCCACCACCTCCCTGCCCGAAGACCTCGGCGGGTCCCGGAACTGGGACTACCGCTGCGCCTGGCTCCGGGACTCCGCGTTCACCGTGTCCACCCTGCTGCGCGCCGGGTGCTGGCAGGAGACGGAGGCGTGGCGGCAGTGGCTGCTGCGCACGGTGGGAGGTGATCCGGAGAACTTCCAGATCATGTACGGCGTGGGGGGCGAGCGCGACCTTTCCGAGCGGGAGGTGGACTGGCTGCCCGGCTACGAGAACTCCGCCCCGGTCCGAGTCGGTAACGGTGCCGCCGGGCAGTTGCAGCTCGACGTGCCCGGTGAGGTCATCGAGACCCTGTACCTGGCCAACCAGTACGGCCTTCCCCGGTGCGAGAACACCGCCGCCCTGCACCTGCGACTCGTGGACTACATCGAAAAGCACTGGCGCAAGCCCGACGACGGGATCTGGGAGGTGCGGGGCGACCGGCAGCACTTCGTGCACTCGAAGGTCATGGCGTGGGTGGCCGTCGACCGCACGATCGGACTTGTCCGCACCGGGGCGCTCAGCATGCCCGCAACTCGTCTGGCCCAGCTCGTCACGCTGCGGGACGAGATACACGCCGAGGTCTGCGACAAGGGATACGACCCGGCCCGGAACACGTTCACACAGGCCTACGGGTCGAAGGCCCTGGACGCGTCGCTGCTCCTGATCCCGCAGACCGGGTTCCTGCCGCCTCAGGATCCGCGGGTGGTCGGCACGGTGGCCGCAGTACGCCGTGAACTGGGCACGGCCGACGGTCTGGTGCACCGCTACCCGACCGCCGGTGACGGGGACGGTCTCGACGGCCTGCCCGGTGGCGAGGGCACCTTCCTGCTCTGCTCGTTCTGGCTGGTGAACGCCCTCGCACACACCGGCCAGCGCGCAGACGCAGTCGAGCTGTTCGAGAAGCTGCTGGCCCTGCCGAACGATGTCGGGCTGCTCGCGGAGGAGTACGACCCCGTATCCGGGCGGCAGTTGGGAAATTTCCCGCAGGCGTTTTCCATGCTCGGCCTGGTCGACAGTGCCGCCCTGCTGGACAAGCTGACGGCGGCCGCGTCGGAGATGGCCGCATGAGCACTTTGTTCCAGCACACCATCACCGTGGTGCCGTCGGTACTAACCGTCGCCGTCGCACTGGCTGTTGCCATCGCCTCAGTGGCCGCTGTACGTAACCGTCGCCAGATCAGGCTTGTGCGGTGCGCTGAGAAGGAGTTGGAGTCGCGGCGCGCGCTGCTTGAACAGGGATGCGCTGACCGGGACCGCGCTGTAGACGCGTTCGCACGTGAGTGGGTGAATGCGTTGACGGAAGCGGTGATGGCCGGGGGCTCTCCCGACACCGCCGAGTTTCCTGTCGAGGGCCGCCTGGCGGGCACCCACTTCGTCCGGCACCTGGAGGCAGCGGGCGACGCCGTCGCAGCGGCGCTCATGAAGATGAAGGATCAGGGCGCTGCGCAGGCCCGGTACGAGGCTCAGCGCGAGGCGCGGGAGGCAACCGCGGCGACGGTGCGCGCGGTTGCCGAGGCGCTGCAGAGTCCTTGCCAGACGCTGATCAAGAAGATCGACGAGGGCCTGGTGAGGCACAAGCATGACCAGGCGTTCGCGACTCTGTCGGAGATCGATCACGAGGCTCACCTGATGAGTCGTGTCGCAGCATCGTTCAGCGTGCTGTCCGGGGGGACTCCGGGGCGGCGCTGGAAGCCGAACTCGCTGACCGAGGTGGTTCGTGGGGCGATGGGCAGTATCCGTCACCACGAGCGGGTGCGGTACCAGCAGCTGGATCACCGGGCGGTGAAGGAACGGGAGATGCAGCCTGTCGTGCACGCGCTGGGTGAACTGCTGGACAACGCGACCAAGTTCAGCAATCCGATATCGCCCGTGGACGTGAGTTTCGACGAGAACTTCTCCGGTATCACGGTCATCATCAGTGACGCGGGCGTGCGCATGAACAAGGAGCAGCAGGACGAAGCTCGCAGGGCGCTGTCCGGGGATCCGGTGAATTTGCACAAGCTCGGCCCGCGCCCCAAGACAGGGTTCTGGACCGTGGGCACGCTCGGTCGCCGTTATGGGTTCACGGCTCACATTGACGGTTCCAGCCCGTGGGGCGGGATGCGGGCGATGCTGTTTCTTCCCGACAGCGTCTTGACAACGGTTGGCCCTCCGCCCCCCTCCGTCATTTCGCACCCTGTCGTGGTGGGCTCTCCGTCTGGTCCCGAACCCGGGCAGTACACCGCCTCGGCCACACCTTCCGGACTGCCGCAGCGGCGGCGGATCGACCCCGAGCCGGCGGTGGGCGAGAGCGACGCGAGGACTGCTCCTCAGCTGTCCAACCGGCCTGGAAGGGCCAGCGTCGTCTCCGACTGGTACAGGAGTACGCGCCGCGCACGTCAGACCCCTGATTCGCTGTCCCCCGCCGATTCTTCCTTCGACGCGAAAAGTGAGTGATTTCGATGACGACTGTCTCCTCCTCGAACCAACAGGATCTCGCGTGGATGCTCGATCAGATCAAGGGCCTGCACGGTGTCAGCTACGTCCTCGTGCTGAGCAGCGATGGTCTGGCGATCGCGCAGTGCACGGAGCTCGACAAGAACACCGCGGATTCAATTTCCGCGGCCGCGGCCGGCTACTGCTCCATCGGCAAGGCGCTCGGCCAGTTCGGTGGCGGGCCGATGCGGCAGTGCATGGGTGAGTACGAGAACGCCGTGATCTTTGTGACATCGGTGGCGGAGAATTCCCTGCTGGTAGTGCAGTGCACGCACGACGCCGACATCTCCGTCGTCGCTGGTGCGATGGAGTCGATGGCACCCAACATGGCCAAGCACCTGGCTTCGAAGGCGCGCACTGGGGGATCCGGCGGCGCGGCGCTCAGTTTCGGTACGGCCGGGCAATCATGACAGTCCCGGCCGTCGGGGGCTGCGGGCTGGTGAGGGCCTACGTCCGTACGCGGGGGCTGACCAGCCCGTCACATGACGAACTGCGGCTGGAGTCCCTGGTCACGGCGGTCGTCGGCCAGCCGGCCGCCGGTGGCCTGTCTCCCGACGAGAGGGCGGTGCTGAGGGTGTGCCGTCCGAGCGATGCCTTGAGCATCTCGGAAATCGCCGCCCATCTCGGCCAGCCACCGACCCTGGTCAAGATCCTCGTCTCCGGTCTCGCGGACCACGGCCTCCTCGCCACTTCCACGCCCCCCATAGCGTCCGAAACCACCGTTCTGGAAAGGGTCCTTCATGGTCTCCGCGCTCTCCCTGCCTGACAGCGCGTACGTCCCCGCCTCCGCAACGCCGATCAAGGTGCTGGTCGCCGGTCATTTCGGGGTCGGCAAAACGACGTTCGTCGGCAACGTCTCGGAGATCGACCCGCTGCGTACGGAGGAGCGCATCACCACCGCCAGTATCGGAGTGGACGACCTCACCGGCAGCAGCCTGAAGACGACCACCACGGTCGCAATGGACTTCGGCCGCATCACTCTGCCGGGCAACGAGTTCGCCCTGTACCTCTTCGGTCTCTCGGGGCAAGCGCGGTTTCTTCCGGTGACGGAGGAACTCATGCAGGGGGCGAAAGGCGCGGTGCTCATCGCCGACACTCGCGCCCTGGGGAACTCCTTCCCGGTGGCGGACTACCTCGAGGAACGCCGTGTTCCCTACGCGGTGGCGCTGAACCAGTTTGCTGGCGCCCGCCAGTACCAGCTTCCTGAGGTGCGGGCCGCCCTTGACTTGAAGCCGGAGACGCCGTTGGTCCGGTGCGATGCCCGCGACACCTCCAGCTGCAAGGACGCGCTGATCACCCTGTTCGAGTACGTCATTTCCCTCGTGCCCCCGGAGCATTCGTGAACGCCTACCCCGTCCCGGCGCCGGAAGACCGCGGCCGGTTTCCGATGTACACGCAGGAGTTCGCCGCCGATCCGCACGCCGCCTACCGGTGGATGCGCGCCAAGTACGGGGCGCTGGTCCCGGTCGAGCTGTCCCCCGGACGCTACGCGACCCTTGTGATCGACCACTCGATGGCGGTGCAGATCCTCAACGACCCTGTCAACTTCCCCGCCGACCCGCGCGAGTGGCAGCTGTCCGTGCCGACCGACTGCCCCATCCTTCCGATGGTCGGGTACCGGGAAAACGCTCTGCGTAGCGCGGGCCGTGAGCACGCCCGGTACCGAGCCTCGAACGTGGACGCCCTGAGCGGGGTCGCGCTGCATGAGCTGGAGCGGACGGTGCGACGGGCTGCGCGGCAGGCCATCAGCAGTTTCTGCGCGCGGGGGGAAGCCGACTTCCTGCACGAGTTCGCCAAACCGGCGGTCCTCGGCTCGATCAGTACCATGGCAGGTGCCCCGAACCCCCTGGCCGGCCTGATTGACACCTCCATGCAGGCGGTTTTCGAGGGCGGGTCCGATGCCGAGCGGGCCAACAACGTGCTCATGGCAGCACTGCAGGATCTCATCGACTTCAAGCGGGCCCACCCGGACGACGACCTCGTCACCCGTCTGATCCAGCACGAGTCCGCGCTCACTGACCCGGAACTGGCCCAGCAAATGGTGACGGTTTTCGGCGCCGGCTATGAGCCCACGACGAATACGATCGCCAACACCGAGCTGCGGATCCAGACCAGCGCCAAGGTCATGGACGGTGTCTCCAGCGGCGCCCTGAGTATCCGGGAAGCTCTGGACGAGGGGCTCTACAACGACCCGCCAATGGCGAACTATTGCCTTTCCTATCCCCCGAGACCGGTGGTACTGGACCACCAGGTGCTGCTCGCGCATCAGCCGGTCGTGATCAGCCTGGCTGCCTGCAACAACGACCCCACGCTCGGCAGCCCGGACCAGAGGCTCGGAAATCGAGCACATCTCGCCTTCAGCGCAGGCCCTCATGCCTGCCCCGCCGCGGACATGTCCATGGTCATCGCCCAGGCAGCCCTCGAAGAGGTCACGGAGGCGCTGCCGGACATGCGGCTCGCCATCAGCCTGGACGAAGTCCGCTGGCGTCCAGGACCGTTCCACCGGGCCCTGACCGCATTGCCCGTGACCTTCACCCCCACCGCCCCCTTGTCCGGCTGACCGAACACGCACGCACGGAGGAGAACCGCATGGACAGCAGCGCTTTCGCACTGGACCCGCAGGCACCCGACCGTACCGGGGAGGACGCGGCACTCAGGGCCCGCGGCCCGGTCACCCGCGTCGACGTGCTCGGCGTCGAGGCGTGGGCCGTTACCGATCCGCAGTGGCTGCGGCAGCTGCTCACCGACCCGCAGGTCTCGAAGGACGCGCGGGCCCACTGGCCCGACTTCGACGCCGTAACAGCCACCTGGCCCCTGGCACTGTGGGTGAGCGTCAGGAACATGTTCACCGCGTTCGGGCAGGACCACCGCCGTCTGCGCAAGCTGGTCCAGAGCGCGTTCACCGCCCGGCGCACACGCGACATGATCCCCGTCATCGAGTCGATCGCCTACCAGCTCCTGGACACCATCGACACCGAGCACAACCCCGGTGACACCATCGACCTGGTCGCCGCCTACGCCCGGCGGCTGCCCATCCTGGTCATCTGCCGGCTCATGGGAGTACCCGAGCACGACCACGACCGGGTACGGCGCCTTGCCGACGTCATCTTCTCGACATCGCACAGCTGGGAGGAACAGAAAGCCAGCCAGGCCGAACTGTACGGGCTGCTGCGCGACCTGGTGGCATTCAAACGGCAGGAGCCGGGCGACGACCTGACCAGTGCCCTCGTCGCCGCACACGACGACGAGCACGGCACGCTGAGCGAGCAGGAACTCATCGACACCCTCCTGCTGGTGATCACCGCCGGATACGAGACCACGGTCGGCCTCATCACCAACGCCATCCGCAACCTCCTCACCCACCCCGACCAGCTCGACCACGTCCGCACCAAGGACGCCGCCTGGAGCGACGTCGTCGAAGAGACGCTGCGCCGGGACGCACCCATCGCGAACCTGCCGATGCGCTACCCCACCAAGGACCTCACGCTCCCCGACGGCACCGTCATCCCCGCCGGCGACCCGATCCTCGCCTGCTACAGCGCGGCCGGACGCCACCCCGGCGAATACGGCCCGGACGCCGGCCAGTTCCTCGTCCTGCGACTGAACAAGGACCACCTCGCTTTCGGGCACGGCGCGCACCTGTGCCTCGGAGCGCCCCTGGCACGCGCCGAGGCCGAGATCGCTCTCGCCAAGCTCTTCGACCGCTACCCCCACGCCCGGCTCGCCGACACCGACACCCCCACCCCGGTCCCCAGCTTCATCTCCAACACCAGCGCCCGTCTCGGCGTCGTTCTGAGCCCCGGCCCGCAGAAAACCGCACGATGACAACACTCACCGCAGTACCCATCAGCCCCCTTCCAATCACCGCCGCACCAGAGTCTGGCCCTGCCTCGTTCACAGCACCATCGAGCGCGAGACTCACGCAGTGGCTGCTCGGCGGCACACACCATGGCCCCGCCGACCGCCGCCTCGGCCTGCGTGTGCTGCGCGCCGCGTCCTGGTTCGAGCGCGCCGTCGGGCTCAGCCACGGGTACGCCGACCGGACCGTATCGATGCTCCGCGAAGCCGGCTTCCGGCAGTTCGTCGACCTGGGCAGCGGACTACCGACCGGCAACGACCTCTTCCCTCCCACGGTGGTGTCCGCCGGTCCGGAATCCTTGGTCATCCATGTCGACTCCGACCCGTACGTCATCCAGCACGGCCCCCGGCTCCTGAACCAACTCGGCAACTCATCGCGGCACCGGTTCGTGCACGCGGACCTGCGCCACGACATGCACCGCCTCCTGGACGGCCTTCGCCCGCACGGCCTGGACCCGGACCGGCCCGCAGCATTCCTGCTCCACAACAGCCTCCCCTGGATCACCCATGACCAAGATGCCCGCGACGTCGTGGGCGCCATCCTCGGGTGGGCGCCGCCCGGCAGTGTCCTCTCCCTCACCCACCTCACCGCCGACCTGTGCCATGACCGATCGGCCAACGCCGCAGCACGGTGCTTCGAGAAGGCAGGGCTGCCCGTGCGCCTGCAAACCGCCAGGGAAATAGCCGACCTCATAGAAGAGCAGCCGCTTCCGTGGCCTGTCGTAGCCCCCGGCATCGCGCCGGTGGGCCTGTACTACCCGACCCGGTCCCGCGCACCGGTCCCGGCCCGCGACAGCGGCGCGTACGCGGCCATCGCGATCCATCCCGAACCCGCACACCACTGACCCACCCGACCAGCCGCGCCCCCGTGAACAGGCAGTTCACCCAGGCACGGCCTCCCCGGAGCCTCCCCGGGCCGCCGCCGCGAAACCCGGCGGCCCGGGAGGCGGCGCAGCGCCTGGCGGCGGGCCAGCCCCCGTACCCCGCCCCCGCCCTGCGCCCCGGTTGCCTCCCGGACACTCCACCGGGAGGCAACCGGTCCCGCCACCTGCACAGAGAGAAGACCGTGAGCACGTCCCGTAAATCCCGTCCGGGTTTCGATTCGCCCCTTGCCGATTCCACCGGTTCCGACAACGACACTGCGCGGGAAGCGCCAGTCTCGTCGCGGACCGCGGCAGTGCAGCGCTGGCTCGGCCGCCGTCCCGGCCCCGAAACGATGCGGGCGCAGCAGTTCGCGGCGGCCCGTGTCGTGCTGGCTGCGGCCTCGGCGCACGGGGTGCCCCGATGACGGCTCCCGCCGATGTCGGGCTCTGCACCAGCGGCTTCCCCTAGCTGCGGGTCCCGTCCGCGTGCGGGACCGACGCCCCCACAGGTATCCGTGAAACCGCACCCTGCAAGGAAGATCAAGACATGCGTCCGCCGGCCCCCGGGCTGACCGTTCAACAGCGCCAAATCGTCGGCTACCGAGCGATCGGATTCAGCCTGCGCAAAACCGCCGCCCAGCTGGACCTCAGCTACTCGACCACGCGTCAGATCCTGCTCTCCGCACAGGATGATGCCTGCGTCAAGAGCACCCGCGTGCTCGTCTACCAGTCCGTGGCCAGCGAGGCCATCACCCTGGAGCACCCCGCCTGGGTACACGCTGCCGAGAAGGCGGCTCGCATGTCGTCCCTCACCCGGCACGTCTGGGCCGGGCTGCGTCTCAACACCGCCGACGGGCAGGACTTGGCCACGGCCATTGCCCGGACCAGCGGCCAGACCCGTGCGTGTGTGGAGAGCACCGTTTCCAAGTTGCGCACCACATGGAAGCTCGACGAATGCGGGCTGGTCGGCCTCGCCTACGCCGCAGGGGTACTGCGCGGTGTGGAGGAGGTGGAACCGGCGCACCTGGCGCCTGGCGTGTCCCGTAGCCAGCGAGAGGCCCTCACACTGCTGGCCGACGACGGCAGCACCTACGCAGCTGTTGATGACCAGCTGGGTGCCGCACCGGGTACCGCGGCGATCCGATTGCGCCCGCTTGGCACACGATGGGGACTGTCGTCCCTGAGCCGTCGCATCATGCTTCACGGCGCTTTCCTTCGCGGTGTCGTCCGTGCGCACACACCCACGCTCCTTGCAGTCGAGGACCCCAGTGCACCGACAGTGGTGTCCTGGCTGGGGCTGGACGTCGCCGACCACCAGCTGCCCACGGCCATCGCGGAGCGGTCGGGCCTTCGTGTCCACCACGTCACTTCGCTTCTCAACCAGTTGCTGGCACACCACGACCTCGCGGATCTTCTCCGCCTCGGGTTCACCCATCAGCTGCTGCCGCGCACCGATCACACACCCGCCCGGCTTCGCCGCACCCACCTTCTTGCACGGCATCAGCCCGCACCTGCCGGTCCAATCACTGTGACGGACCCTCTGGAGCTGCTACCGCCGACGTACACCGCCGGCACCCGGCACCAACCGCGCCTGAGCTCTCTCATCAGCCGGGCCGTCGAGGTCGGGCTGGACGTCCAGGCCGTCCGGATGAGCCCAGAGGTGTGCAGAGAGTTCTTGCGGCGCATGCACCTGCCGACGAGCCAGTGGGGCCCTGTCCTGGTCGATGCCGAGGAAAGGACCGTCTGGCTACTGCTGCGCGCCGCGTCGGTCCTCGACCGGTGGTGCCTGGCCCGCTGCCGTCCCGTGCGCCCGGGCGCCATCCTTCCGCTTCCCGCGCACACCACTCCCACCAATGCTCTCCACTGGCTGTATCCGCCGACCACGTGGTGGGAGGCCGGCGACCTCCACCGGGCCCTCGGACACAGCACAGATGCCCCGGACCGGCCCCGGAATCCCTGAACCTCCCCTTCTGGTGCCCGCACATGACCACCTCGCACCCCTCACCCGTAACAGGAGTCCGATGCCCCACCCGTCGCACCCATCCGTGACCAACACGATCAGCGACGGCCAGATGCGGACCGCAGTCCAGGCCGGCACGATCAACTCACTGCACGTGCACCAGCCCCCTCCCCCTCCCCCACCGGTACCACGTCAGCTCCGGCCCGTACCGATGTCCTGGGTTGACCGCGACGCCGACCTCGCCCGCATCAAAGAGTGGCTGGTGCAGGAGCCGGCCGACACGGTGGCCGTTGTCGTGGTGACGGGCCCGTCAGGGGTCGGCAAGACCGCCCTGGCCACCCGCCTGCTGCACGACATGTGGGCAGCCTTCCCGGGAGGTCACCTCCAGGTCGACTTGCAGGGGCCCGCCCGAACCGGGGATGTGCTCAGCCGGATGCTGCACGCGCTGCGCCCTGGTGACCACGTCCCGCCAGTGCTTGACCTCGGGCAGTGGTGGCGGTCGGCCACCAGCGCCGCGCCGCCGCTCGCCGTGCTGGCCGACAACGCCGTGTCCGGGCGGCAGATCGTGGATCTGCTGCCCGGAGGACCGGGGCACGTGGTCGTCGTCACGGCCGGTACCCGGCTCCCGGACCTGGCCGCGTACGGGGCCTTCGAGCACAGGGTGGCACCGCTGCACCGTGCCGACGCCGACCGGTACCTGCTTCGGTGCCTGGAGTCCACTGCGGTTCCGGTCAGTCCCGCTGTCCGCCGCCGGCTGATCGCCGAGTCCGGCGGCCTGCCGCTCGCACTGGCCGCCGCGGTCGCACGAGCTGCCACCGAGACAACTCGCCTTCCACCTTTCCACACACATACCTGCGAGGACACGATCACCATGACCATTCGGGCCGCCTACAACGCCCTCCCCCCGCGCGCTCAAAGGGTATGCCGCCGGTTCGCGCTCCTGCCCGACACGATCACCGTGGACGAGGGCCTCGCCATCGCGGTCGGCGGCGCGTCCCACCGCACCGCCCGGTCTCTGCTCGCCGCCCTGGTCCAAGCCCAATTCCTGACCGCCGACGGTGAGGAATTGGGCCGCGGACCGGTGTTCTCATTCCGCATGTCCGCACGGGACTACGTGCGCGACCGCGCACGAACCGAGGAGACCGAGAGCAGCGGGACACTGGTTCTGACAGCGGCCCTGGACTGGCTGCTCGCCACCGCCTCCGATGTCGAAACCCGCGTCACCCCCAGCCACGCCGTCCACCCCCGCACCTACACCACCTCCCCCATCCCCGTTCAATTCCCCTCCGACCAGCAGGCGATGGCCTGGATGGGGCACCAGCTCCCCAACGTCATGGCCGCGATCCGCGCCGGTAATGCGGCCGGCCTTCACCGGCAGACGAGTGCGCTGGTCCACGCGATGTGGCCCGCCTGGCAGCACTACCGCCACTACCCCTGGTGGATCGAAGCCCATCGGCTGGGCGTCCGTGCCGCACGGGAATGCGGCGCCCACGCCCTGGAGACCGTGCTGCTCAACACTTTGGGGGTCGGGTACCGGAACACAGGCGAGCACAACGACGCCCTGAACGCGTTCAAACGCACACTCGACCAAGCAACGGCGCGCTCGGACCGGACCATGGTCTCCCAGGCCCTGCACGAACTCGGCGTCACCCACCACAACCTGGGCCAGTATCCCGAGGCATGCCAGTACCTGCACCAGGCACTGGAGATGCGCACCGAGGACCACTACGTGCGCGGGATGGGGCTGACCGAGACCGAGCTCGGACGTCTCGATCTGGCGTGCAGCGACGCGACGGCTGCGGCAGCCCGGCTCAGCCGGGCCGTTTCCCTTCTCACCGAGAGCGAAGACCGCTACAACGCGGCGCGGGCCGCGGCGTTCTGGTCCCGGGCCCTGTCCGGCACCGGAGACCTCAATGCCGCACAAGACCGGGGCCTGCACGCACACGCCGAACTCACCGGCTGCGGCGCACACCGGTGGGCCGCGCACACCCTCGAATTCCTTGGCCTGAACGCCCTGGACCACAATCACCGGGGCGACGCCGCCGACTGGTTCCGGCAGTCACTGAACGCGTATGAGCGCCTGCCCTTCCCCGCGGACACGGCCCGTCTGAAGGTACATCTCGACCGCCTCGCACGGGCATGAGAATTGACGCTGCGGAACTGAACCGCCTCATCGACCGCCTGGTGCCGGGCAGCAGACTCCCGCTCATCAGCCGTCTGGCCCAGGACACCGGACTCGACGCCCTAGACGTCAGAACGGGACTGGCCCAGCTCGACAGCCTCGGAATCGTGCACTACCAGCCATACAGCAAGGCCGGTTCACGGGCCCTGGAGCACGGAGAAATCCACCCTGACGACACCGACGCCGCCCACGACATCACCACACGCATCAGCACCGGTACATACAAGGGCGGCCAGGCCCTGCCCGACGGGCTGATCGCACTGCGTCACGGCCTGACCACCTCGCAGATCACCCGCGTACTACGGGCCCTCGCCCACCAAGGCCTTGTCAGATACGACCGGGCAGGACCCCACGGCCCCGCGTTCTACGTCCAGCCGACACCCTCCGACGCGGCAGACCGCACACCGAACACACCTTCGCACCATCAGTAACTCCCGCCCCAACCGGCTGAAAGCAATGACTGCAGAACCACACACCACTTCACACGACGCACGCAACTGCGCTACCCGCAACCTGCTCCAGGCCCTCAAGGACGCGGGCCTGCACCCATTCCCGCCATTTGGCGCAGCCGATGACCCCCTTGTCCGGATCACCATGCGTGTCCTGGAGGAGAGTCCTGCCAGGCAGGAACTGCCCGCCCTCGGCTCGGCATGCGCCTTGCACCGGTTTCTCGCTGACCACGGAATCAATGCCGACGTGGAAGCGCATGATGGCTTCGCTACGTTCCGGTTCCGCTCACTGGCTGACGCCGAACGGCTCACCGAGCTCATCTCCCAGAACCTGCCGCCCGCACGCAAAGCCACGGTTCGCCTCACCGCGGCGCTCGCCGCAGCAGGATGCGCCAAACCTGACGGCATAAGCCAGATCACCGCCACGAACGGGATTGTCGACCTCGGGCACCTCGACGTCCTTCACGCCCTTCGGCTGTGGGCACTGCTCGGAGCCGGACCGGCAGCCGACCGCTTCGACCCGGAGCAGATGGACTGGCAGACCTGCCACGACCTCGCCCACCAGATGAACGACATCTTCCGCGACGCCTGCAACGGCCCCGTATCCATCACCGCCGACCCGGCCTGCAGCACCTGCACCAGCCACCGGCCCGACCGTATCGCCCTCGGCTTCATCAGCGCGGCACAGGCCCTGCACCTGGCCGGCCGCATCGAGGCGGCCACTGCCTGATGCCCCCTCAGCCCCCTGCCACAGTCCGCCCTCACTGCCCGCCCGGCCCGCCGAACCCGCAGTCCGGCCGGCCCGACGCCGAGGCAGTCCCGCCACCACCGCTGTCGCCGTGTCCGGCACCGACAGCCGCGCCGTCCGCGATCTCCTCAGCCAAACCGGCCGAATACAGCTGGCCGAACCCCGGACACGGCCCCCGGTCCGTATCCACGGCACGCACGTGGTGGACGAGGAGTGCTGCCGGGCCCTGCTCCGGACATACCGAGCCGCGCCCGACAGCCGGACCATCCTCCTCGTGCGCACCATCGGCCTGCACGGCCTCAAAGCGGTCGCACGGCTCGGCATCTCCGCTGTGCTCCTGCGCGCCGAGATCGCGTGCGTTGCCGATGTGGTGGCCCGCGTGGCCGCCGGCGGGCACCGGCTGCCGGAATGCCTCCGCCGCCAGGTCCTCGCCCAGGCGCAGGGAAACCAGCCCCTGGCCCGCCCCGACGTGCTGTCCCCCTACGAGGCTGATGTCATCGCGCTCTTCGCCCAAGGGATTACGACCCCACGCATCGCCCGTATCACGGGCACCACCGAGCACAGCGTAACCACACGGATCAGCGGTCTCGTCACACGCCTGGGCGTGCGCTCGCACAGCGCTCTGGCCAGCTACGCCCGCGCCCTCCACATCGTCTGACCCCACCCCAAATCCGGCCGCCATCACGGCGGATCACCAGCAGCACAGCATGATGCTGCACCACAGAGACGGAAACCAGCACGTGCCCACCACACCCACCCGATTACCCGCTCGCCCCCTCGCCGCCGCCACCGGCCTGCTGTCACTGGCCGCGTGCGCCCCCGTCGCCTCGGGCATCCTGTTGTTCGGCGACCTGCTCGGCGTCACCTGGTCTCCCCGCGCATACCGGACCGCTGCCCTTGCCCAGACAGCCGCCGCAGTCCTCACCTCCTTCTGGCTGGTGTGGACGACAGTGGCACGTACACGCCGGGACCCCATGTGTCCCTCGCGACGCCGGCTAGAGCAAGCTGAAGCCGCCTTTTACAGCGTGATCGTCATTGCCGCCTTCTTCCCCGACGGCCCCGACACCCTGGGCACGACGCTCTTCTGCTGCGCTCTCGCACGGCTCGCCATGGCAGTGACCGCCTCCCACGACCGCCCCCTCGACCTGTCCCTCGGCACCCGCACACCGGCAGAACGCCTGCAGACCTGGAGCATCACCGAACGCACAGTCGGCGCATGCATATTCGGCGCAGCCGCAGCCAGCCTCTGCATGTACGCCCTGCGGTTCATCAAAGCGGACATTGCCGTTCCCATGATGGCGGGCGACCAGCTCGCCACCATCGGGATCGGAGGGGCTGGCGATCTGGTCCTGACGGTCCTGTGCGCCCTGGCGGTCGAGGACATCGTGATCGTCGCAGCCGGTACCTCGCTGCTGACCGCTGCGGGCAGGCCAGCTTGGCAGATCTACACCGTCATCTGCACGGTCGAGGTCGCGCTTCACGCCTACCTGGGCCTCCCGGCCCTCGGCATGGCCCTGTACGCAGCAGCCCGCGTGAAGCTCTTCCGCGCGTACGGACGCGTCCTCCCGCTGCTCGTCGGCCACGCCGCCTTCGACGTGCTCGGTGGGCTCACCACGCCGTTGCCGCTTCTCATCCGCCTGCCGGTCCTCCTCCTGGTCGGCACGGCCGCCTACCGCATCGGCACCCGGATCCGACAAGCCGCCGCCGCGGACACCAAGCAGCACGCGCCGCACCAGGAACTGACATGAAACACACCTTCGGTCACCGCACGACACTCGGCCTCCTGCGTTCCCTGGCCGCGGAACCCGGACCCGACTTCCGGGACATGCTCGGCGAGGCCAATGCGCGGCCCGACCTCGTCGCTTCGGTACGACACCTACTGCGCAACGGCTCCCGCAACGAGAAACGCATCGCACTGCTCGCGCTCCGCGCGGCACCCGCTCCCGATGCCGCCACCACGGCACGCACGGCTCTGCCGGACGCAGATCCGCAGGTGCGCCTCCTGGCCATGGAATTCCTCACCGACGCCTCGGCCGACACCAGCCGGGACCTCGTGCGCATGCTCGACGACCCGGAACCAGAGGTCCGCAGCCGCGCCATGAGCCTCTTGCTGCGTCTGGAACCGGTACCCCGGGCGATCAGAAGCATGCTCGACTCCCCGGACGAGAGGCTGAGGGCTTCCGTCATCGAAGCGATCGACGACAAGTCGACGCGACGGTTGCTCGACGACCTGCGTCCGGGTCTTCGTTCCCCCGCCCCGCGCGTCAGGATCGCCGCGCTCGACGCGCTGACGCGCCTGG